>JAWXCH010000287.1:0-8834 GCA_034440595.1 Planctomycetota bacterium
ACGGTCGTCGCGGTGCCACAGATCAGCAGTGCGGTCGTTGTAAACCAACAAGTGGCGACGGGCCTATACGCCCCACAAGTAATCACCTATGCCGCACCTCTGATTGTCACACCGATTCTGACGCCACTACAGGTGCATCAACAACAAATTGTCGTACAACAGCGCGCAGTACGCGTACGCAACGTCCCTCGCGTACGCCAAAACCGTATCATCGTCCGGCAGCGAACCGTCGTGCAGCATTAACGGGCGCTGGCTATGCGGTCAAGTAGTGTTGAAACTGCGACTACGCGACTCTGCAACGTACACGGAATCGCTGAATTGCATCAACGCGATTCGTGCAGAGTACGCCGAAGGCGTTCCATACCAAAGCTTAGGGTCGCTGCGCAGCAGCGCACCCTAGGTTAGCTTGCTCACCGACGGGGACCATGTGTAAAGCGTTCCATTACATCAACAGGAGATATCCATGAGCAAACCAAGAGACGACTTGCCAACCGAGATCGACATACCGGAGTTACATCAGGTCGTTGTCCAATGCCACAACGAGGCACAGCAGCGGTCGTTGTATGAACGCCTGAAGGAAGAAGGCTACAAGTGTCGGTTATTGATGCTGTAGGTGGTGTGCTTACTGTTGCCTTTCACTCCGTGAAAGAGCAATTGAGCTGCAAATAAGCTCTGATCTGTCCGAGCGGATTCTGAAAGTAAACTGCTATTTCGCGGAGCGAAATGCAACGGTGTGCGGAGCGAAATGCAACGGTGGAATACTAAACAATGCCAATGATCGACTTCACCGTAAGCTGCCCCATCCACGATTCATTCCGCGTGCAGCAAGTCGCCGGAATGTTCGATGTACCGTTCAGCGAGCGTGCCAGCCGACGATTGACGTTGGAGATTCCTGAACTAACGGATTCGCCGGACGGAAACCCGTGGCATATCGGCCTGATCGTCGGGCCATCCGGCAGCGGTAAGAGCACATTGGCACGGCATCTGTTTGGTGATGCCGTAGCAGTGACCGAAGCGGCAATACAAAGCTGGCCGCGCGATCGCGCAGTCATCGATGGCTTTGGCGAACTATCAACACGCCAGATCGTCTGCCTACTCACAGCCGTTGGTTTCAGCTCACCCCCAGACTGGATCAAGCCATACCACGTCCTCAGCACCGGGCAGCAGTTTCGCTGCAACCTGGCCAGAGCACTATCACAGCAAAACGACCTGGTGGTGTTCGACGAATTCACCAGCGTCGTCGATCGGAAGGTGGCACAGATCGGCTCGCTGGCCGTAGCCAACAGCATGCGAACTGGTCGAATTGCCGGCAACTTTGTCGCCGTCAGTTGCCACTACGATATCGAACCGTGGCTCTCTCCCGATTGGACGATCGATCTGGCGACGCGGCAGTTCCACTGGAGGCGGCTTCGGCGACCAGCCATCGAGTTGCAGATCCATCGCTGCAGCGCTGCGGCGTGGGGAATGTTTAGCACGCATCACTATTTGAGCACACAGCTCAACCCAATGGCGCGATGTTATTTGGCCACCTGGAACGATATGCCGGTTGCGTTTTGTGCAACACTGCCAGCAATTGGCCGACAACGCCGGTGGAGGATCACGCGGTTGGTCACGTTGCCAGATTATCAAGGAATCGGCATCGGAATGCATGTGGCTGCTGCGGTTGCACAGCTATATCGCCAACAAGGACTGCGAATGAGCATGACCGCCAGTCACCCATCCGTCGTGGCGCATTGTCGGCGTTCACATGAATGGCGTGCCGTGAGAATCAAGCGCAGCGGTTCGCCTCGAAACAAAAACTTTCGCACCGGGTACAGCGGCAGCCCCGGCCGCTGCGTGGTGTCGTTTGAGTATGTCGATCATAGTAGCCATATTGCTCCGCAAGATGGAACAGTGAGGAATGAGCGTCCGGTTCGAAAGTAGCAGTGTGCCATGTATTTGAAAGTCACTTGTATCAGAACAACGGGCCAGCGCCAGGTGGCTGATAGGATCCAAAGCGAATACGCGATCAGCCGTAACGCGCTAGCGTCCGGTTGCTTACCTTCACGCGGACCACAACGCCTACGTTCGCAGCTCTCTCAATTGTCCACAGTCAGGTGAACGCAATGCCAAGGCCTCGTCGCAAAGTGATACTGCCGGATATGCAGGATAAAATCTGCGCGATGCTCGCGGTCGGCGGGACGCTGTCGATGGCGGCGCAGTTCACCGGCTGCCATGTGGCCAGCATTCGTGCCGAACTGCGATATAACCCGGAATTTGCCGAGCGGTTAAAAAAGGCCGAACTTCGGAGCGAGATTGGATTTCTGAAGTCAATACACGCCGCCGCTAACGACCAGCAGTGGCGTGCGGCAGCTTGGGCACTGGAGCGGCTCTTTCCCGATCGATATGCCAAACGCCCGCCGAGGACCGTTTCGCTGGACGAACTGACCGAGTTGACAAAACAAATTACGGAAGCCATTGTCTCAGAGGTGCCGGCCAAGCTCTATCGACAAAGATTACAGCAGCGGATCGAGGAACTGCTGAACACACTGCGAGCTTCTGCTGATACGTAGCAGGCACCGTCTCGGTGCCCTAGCCTTTGCAAAGTGCGGACTGAATTCAAAAACGCATTTGAAACACAACGCCATCGCCGCGCCGGTAGCGCGCAGAGTGTACGAGGGCGCCGCGATGAACTTTGAAAGCCCTCACCCGACGCTGGGGCATCGACCTCTCCCGCAAGCGGGATAGGTGAAGTGACATGCACAATTAAACGTAACCCGTGACGAGGACTGGCAGAGCCAGTGGCACACAGCAGAGAGCCTAGCCGCGTGTCACGCTACATGACGCTACGATCCATGCACAACAAACTTCACAGCTCGATGCCGGCGGTTGCCTCTTCAGTATTGCAAGAGCTGCTGGCCGGTCTACGTGCGGAATCGGCGAATGAAGCCTTGCCTGCCACTGCGAATGGATTGCTCGATTGGGGGCGCTACTACTTACCGCAGCACTTTCGTCGGCCTCCATCAAAGATGCATCTCTGGCTGGCCGAGCAACTTGACGCCATGCGATTTACTCACGGCATGAAGCTGAACGTCCTGGGTCCACGCGGGGGTGCGAAGTCGACGGTCGGCACGTTGGCGTTTGTGCTGCGCGCGGCGGTGCAGGGTGCGGAGCGATACATTTGGATCGTGTCGGATACGCGGCATCAGGCGGCGGGGCATCTGGCGAACATTCGTGCTGAACTACTGGACAATCCACAGCTCGCAATCGATTATCCAGATGCAGTCGGTCAGGGACCAGTGTGGAGAAACGGTGCGATCACGTTGAACAACGGGGTCACGATTGAGGCTTATGGAACGGGTCAGCGGATTCGTGGGCGGCGCCATCGTGCCAATCGGCCTACGCTGATAGTGTGTGACGACTTGCAGAACGATTCGCACATGGAGTCCTCGGCCGCGCGCGAAAAGTCGCGCCGCTGGTTTCACGGTCTGCTGATGAAAGCTGGTACACATCGCACGAATGTGCTGAACCTGGCCAACGCACTGCATCGCGAGGCGTTAGCACTAGAGCTACGGAGCAATCCTGGCTGGCTGTCGCAACGATTTCAAGCGATTGTGCGTTGGCCGGACGCGATGCACCTGTGGAGCGAGTGGGAGGCAATCTATACCGACGCTCAGCGGCCAAACTCATCGGCTGCGGCACGTGAATTCTTTGGCCTACATCGCGCGGCGATGGAAGCCGGTTGCGAGTTGCTCTGGCCCGAAGAAGAGGATTTGTACACGCTGATGTGCATGCGTGTGGAGGGGGGCCGAACCACGTTTGAACGTGAGAAGCAGAATGTGCCGGTGAACCCGGACCTGTGCGAATGGCCCGAGGAGTACTTTGGGGACGACATTTGGTTCGAGCAGTGGCCGCAGCAGAGCGTGGCGCGTGTGATAGCGTTGGATCCGAGTAAGGGCAACGATGCGCGGCACGGCGACTACTCAGCCTATGTGATGCTGGCGGTAGACGCCAGCGGTGTGCTCTATATCGAAGCAGATCTGGCGCGTCGACCGACGCCGCAAATTGTGGCCGATGGAGTAGAACTGTGCCGACGGTTTACACCGCAGGTATTCGGCATGGAGGTCAACCAGTTTCAGCAACTGCTGGCGGATGATTTCGCTGCCGAACTTGCAAGGCAGGGAGTACTTTCGCTGCCGGTCGTGCCGATTGAGAACCATGTCGCCAAGCAGGTCCGCATTCGGCGGGTTGGTCCGTATCTATCTTCGCGTCGCATTCGGTTCTTGGCACGGTCACATAGCACGCGATTGCTTGTCGATCAATTGCGTGACTTTCCGCTTGGTGCGCATGACGATGGACCTGACGCGCTCGAGATGGCGATTCGTATGGCGGGGGATCTGCTGTCGGCTGGGCGCTACAACGACGGATTGGGAAATCGATTGAAGGTCGGGTATTGAAGGCGCTTTCTGTTGCCTTTCACTCCGTGAAAGAGCAATGGAGTGGTGCCGATTCCGCGGACAGACGAGCAGTGAAAATATCGCGTTGCAACAATAGACACTCTCACCCGCGGCTGATACCGCGACCTCTCCCGCAAGCGGGAGAGGTGAAAAAGTTACGCGCCTTCACCAACGCGCCAGCGAGGAGAACTATCAAGCCGCACCGCATGCGCGCGGACGCCGTGGCGATGTTAGCCGCGACGCGCCAGCGAGAGACATAACCAATTCCCATGATCCTTCAACTACGCCGAAGGCGTTGCACACCACAGCCCAGGGTCGCGCAGCGCACCCTGGGTATACGATCCAAAATATCTTGTTACCGCGAAGCGGTTACACCAACCCCACTCAAATTCATTTTCAAATGTTCAAAAAACAAATGTACGCAACGTACACAACGCACCTCACAACCACCAATAACCGGAGATAGCCATGATCAATGAAAACGAATTCTCACCACTCGGGCCGCTCGATCGGTTGCAGCAACGTTTGAAGGAATCCTACGGCGAACTGTGGGACTCTGTGGTTGACCCACGCGAGGCGTTGCTGGATGACGATGGTTCGGCCTGGCTGCCGCTAGCGACTGCCGGTAGTGGGCAAATGTTTGAAACAGCCAGCAATCTGAACGACGCGCAACTCCGCGACATTCGTAACCAGTGCCGCATGCTGGCCCTCTGCAACGAATTCGCGATTAACGGGCACGAAAACCGCATCAGCTACATTGTCGGCACCGGGCACACCTATCGTGCCACGGTCAAGAAAGGAGCGTCCGCGCCGGAGCAGCTAGTCGCCGCAGCGCAGCACGAGCTGGATGCCTTTTTGCGTGAGAGTTGCTGGAACCGCCGACAACAGGAGATCGTCCGCCGCCGCGACCGAGATGGAGAAGTCTTCCTGCGGTTCTTTGTCACGCCCGACGGCCAGACACGTGTCCGATTTGTCGAGCCAGGCCAGGTGGCGCAGCCAACCGAGCGTGCGACGGACCCTAACGCGAATCTCGGTATCTTAACCGACCGTCACGATGTGGAGACAGTGGTTGGATACTATGTTGACGGCGCGTTGGTCGACGCCGATGAGATTCAGCATCGCAAAGCGAACGTCGATGTCAACGTCCGTCGTGGGCTGCCGCTGTTCTTTCCGGTGCGCAAGAACCTCCGCCGTGCCGAACGATTGCTACGCAACATGAGCACGGTGGCGGAGATTCAATCGGCGATTGCTCTCATCCGGCGGCACAAACACGGGACCAGGTCGGCACTGGAGCAGTTCGCCTCACAGCAGGCCGACATGCAGAGCAGTAGCCAGAGCCGCCGCACGCAGAACTATCAGCGGTTTGCGCCCGGCACGATTGTCGACGCGCATGCGGACGTGGAGTATGACTTTCCCACCGCAGGGCTGGACGCCAGCAACTTCGTCACCGTATTGCAAGCCGAGCTGCGCGCGATCTCCAGTCGGTTGGTTATGCCCGAGTTCATGCTGACCAGCGACGCCTCGAACGCAAACTATTCATCGACGATGGTAGCCGAAGGCCCGGCGATGCGAATGTTCGCTCGACTACAGACCGAACAGGTACACGACGACCTGGCCGTCATGTGGCGCGTGGTCGATGGTGCGATCGCCGCCGGTCGACTACCAACAGAAGCAAGACACGCAATTGAAATTCAAGCCACCCCGCCGTCGCTGGCAGTCCGCGACCAACTCGCCGAGACGCAGCGGTTCCAGATTGAGTTTGAGAATGGCATCCTGTCAAAGCAAACCTGGAGCCAGCGCTCCGGGCTGGACTACGACCAGGAGCAGCAGAACATGGCAGCGCAGGCGGTAGCGAGAAGCGATGCGGTGTCCGTGTAAGCCGTGTCTTTTTAGTGGATTCGCGTGTAATATCGAATCATCTTGCCATCTGTTAAAATGTAGTGCAGAGGTCTGGATGCTCGCACCCGTTCCCTTAACTCGTCACATCATCGTGCCCACCGGTCACACCACCGACAAAGACGAACTTCTCGCCAGCCTGCTAGACAGGATGATCGCCGAGTTTCGCGCCGGCAAGTCCCCCGATTTTGCCAGCCTGGCCGCGCAGTACCCAGATATCTCGACCGAGCTTCGCGAACTCTGGGCGGCCGTCATGGTGGCCGACGCCGTGGCTTTGCATTCCTCGCCGAATGCAATCCTGGACAATGAAAACCAGCCGGGCGCAACCGCTACAAACCTTGCTGGGGCAAATCGTCACACAGGTTCGCAATCTACCGGAATCAGCACTCTCCCGCGCGAGTTAGGAGACTACCAACTACTTGTCGAGCTAGGCCGCGGTGGGATGGGGGTCGTCTATCAGGCGCGGCAGAATAGTTTGGACCGCATGGTCGCGTTAAAGATGATCCTGCGCGGCAGTCATGCCACACAAGCAGATCATGCCCGCTTTCGTGCTGAGGCCGAGGCGGTCGCTCGACTCGATCACCCGGGCATCGTGCCGATTTACGAAGTCGGCGAACTGGAAGGGCAACCGTACTTCAGCATGAAGTTTGTCGCCGGCACGACGCTAGCCAGACTGCTTGCCGATGGCCCGTTGCCGCCGCGACAGGCAGCAGCGCTACTGGCACCCATCTGCCGCGCAGTTCATTTTGCGCATCGGCAGGGAGTGCTGCATCGCGATTTGAAGCCGTCGAATATCTTGATCGATCTGGATGAACGCCCACACGTCAGTGACTTTGGACTTGCCAAGCGGATCAGCGACGATAGCGACCTGACACACTCGGGCGCGATCATCGGCACCCCTAGTTACATGGCCCCTGAGCAGGCGGCTGGCAACCGTGGCGAGATTGGGCCAGCGTGCGACGTGTATAGTCTCGGCACGATACTCTATGCCATGCTCACCGGGCGGCCACCGTTTCAAGCCGCCTCACCGGTCGACACAGTGCTGATGGTGCTGGAACAAGATCCGCTGCCACCGCGATTGATCAATGCCAAGGCGGATCGCGATCTTGAATTGATCGCGCTGATGGCGCTGCAAAAACCGCCGGAGCTGCGCTATCCATCCGCACAAGCAATGGCCGAGGATCTGGAGGCATATCTGGCCAGCGAACCGATCTCGGCTCGGAGTGGCGGCATTACGCAGGTCATTGCGCGGCTGTTTCGCGAATCGCATCACGCCACCGTCCTTCGCAACTGGGGACTGCTCTGGATGTGGCACAGTGTGGTGCTGCTGACGATCTGCCTGCTGACGAACTACATGGATTGGATCGGCATTCAGGCACGCTGGCCCTACATGATGCTCTGGACCGTTGGCCTGTGCGTCTGGGCACCAATCTTCTGGGCACTCCGCTACCGTGCCGGGCCAGTGACCGCCATCGAGCGGCAGGTCGCGCACGTATGGGGAGCGAGCGTGATCAGCAGTATCCTACTGTTCGGCGTGGAGTACATCATGCACGAGCCAGTGTTGAAGCTTTCCCCCGTGCTGGGCCTGTTCAGCGGCATGGTGTTTCTCGTGAAGGCCGGCATGCTGAGCGGCATGTTTTACATTCAAGCGGCTGCACTATTTATGACATCGCTTGCCATGGCGCAGTGGCCAAGTGTGGCGCATACGATCTTTGGCATCGTCAGCGGGCTGTGCTTTTTCATTCCCGGCTTGAAGTACTATCGCCAGCGGCGCGAGCAGGATCGCGAGTGAGGCGTGAGGCAACTATTGTTTGCCGCGCTCCGTGTGCCACTGGCTCTGCCAGTGAGAGTTACATTTGATGCCGAATTACGTAGCAAATCTTTCTGTTTTTTAATACACCCTCACCCGCGGCTGATACCGCGACCTCTCCCGCAAGCGGTAGAGGCGAAGTGGGCTGCGCCCAGAGAGTAGGTGGTTGAGAGTAGAAAGTAGAGCACTGCTGGCAAGCCAGCAGTGGCACCCTGCGAGGAAAACCCTGCGACGCTTACGCTTCGGTCGGCTGCGGTGCGTGCTGATCGGCATAAGCAATCAGATCATCGGCACCTTTGCGTTGGCAGAAATCGCCAAAGGTCTCACCGGTTATTCGTTCGCTCTTGTAATAAACGAACAGCGGCATCAGCGAACTGACCACTTCGTTTTCGTGGACCAATTCTCTGAAGATGAAGTTCAATCGGTCCCCGAGTAATCGACCGCCGACAAAGACCGTGTACCGATCCGCCGCCTTGCCAACCAAACCGATGTCGCAATTGTATGGCCGCGCACACCCGTTCGGGCAGCCCGTCATGCGGACGGTGAATTCTTCGCTGCTCAGGTCCAGCTTGTTCAGTTCGATTTCAAACTGATCCATCAGGCCGGGCAAGGCTCGTTCGCTCTCGGTGATGGCCAGCCCACAGGTCGGCCAGGCGACACAGGCCATCGACCAGCGACGGACAGTACTTGTC
>JAWXCH010000288.1:0-11259 GCA_034440595.1 Planctomycetota bacterium
GCTGCAAACGCAACATGGCCAGATGCAGATCGAGCCGGCAAAACAGGCGATTCTGAGTCAGCTCGTCACGAATGCCAAGATTCCGCATTCGATTGCGGAACTGAACGAACACACTTATGCAGCGATCACCATCGGGGAACTTGCGGACACGCTCGCTTTGGCTGAGACGATCTGCTCTCAGGTTACTGAGCATGCTGCCTTCACGCTGGGAGCGACGGACCGCATTACGCTTAGCATCGGCCTGGCCTTCGCGCCTAATCAGACTGCTTCTGAATCCACGCATTCTGCCACCGCTTTACTGGATCAGGCTGAGCACGCTTTGCGGCAGGCAATACAGTCAGGGGGCAATTCGATCGTTCAATTTGGCCAGTTCGCCGAAGAAGAGGCGGGCTGGGCCGAACTGGCGACGACCGGCAAACTGTTTGAATATACACTGGCTCGCGATATTATGGTCCCTAGTTCGCTAAGCTTGAACCATCGCGACACTATTGCTCAGGCCGCCGAGCTATTTCAGCAAACGCAATTGCGTGCCTTGCCAGTTGTGGACGAAGAAGGAAAACTGGCGGGACTGTTGAGCGCCTCGGCCGTTCAGTCACAGCTAGCCAAACCGAACGGGGGGAATTTGCCCGCCAATTCGGTGATGACAGTTGACGTGGTATCGTTCGACGAGCAAACGACGCTGACGGCACTGATAGATTACTTCACACAAGAATCGCCGCTAGTGATTGTGATCGTGAACAAGGGACGCCCAACGGGGCTGGTGACGCCGAGCAGTCTGGCCACCTTGTGCGAGCAGCTTACGACGGAAACATTTGCCGGAACACCCGAGCACTCTTCGCTTCTGGCCGGGCTGGTCGTGCCGAATCTGTGCGGCGTGGATGCAGAGTAGTTGGAACAGCGATCCAATTCGCCCGTCTTGAATTTGCGCTCATTCAATTCACCGCCGAGACCGCCGAGAGCGCGAAGGAAGCGCAGAGCTTGAAAACAACACCGCACTCTGATTTGACTTTTATCTTGAGAATCCTGTCGATCCTTGTTCAATAAACAAAAGCAAGGACGAACGGGAGGAACTAGATGGAGGGCAAGCTTCTTCTCTACGTTCTGCTCCGCGTTCTCTGCGGTAAAAGCTTAGGCATTCGCCTTCCTACGAGGTGATTTTCCTCTATCGAACTGGAAACGTCTCAGTCATATAAGTCTGCACGACTGGAGCAGCGATCGGCAGAGCAGTGTTTTCTGCCGGTGTCGCAAGCGGCGGTGCTGGTGCTTTCGCCGGCACCTTCGGTAGAGCAGCAGCACCAGTTTCTCGCGGTGGAATCGCCTGTGTCATGTTGGTGGGAACTGCTGCTGAGTCGCCATTGGACGAAGCGGCAGACGGCACGAACTTTCGATTGGAAGGAACTGCTGACGGACTAGTCGATTGCTGACCGCTGGCTGGGTTGCTCGCCTGTGCCGTAGAAGCTTCCTGCTTCGGGGCAGCCGCTGGCGAATGTGCCACCGCCGGTACGGGTACGGCATTGGATGGGACCGCAGTACTGTCAGTGGCCACCCCATTGACCACTGTAAAGTAACTGGATACCACGCGGTCAAAGTACTGCGGCAGCATTTCGACACGAATGCCGTTGTAGTTGCAGTAGTTGCGGATTTGACTTAGCAAATCGCGCGGGTGGCACCGCCGCATAGCCCGGTTGTGGGGCCGATAATGCGTATTCAGCAGCCACTCGACCACGGACGGCTCGAAGTCGCAGTGGAATTGATTTGCATAAGACTCAAACAGCCGCAAAAACTCCGCTGCATCGGGATCCCCAATTTCGATCTTATAGGGAATCCGCCGCAAAAATGCTTCATCACACAGGTCGTTCGGTTCCAGATTCGTGGAAAAGATAATCAACTGCTCAAACGGAATTTGGATCTTCTTGCCAGTGGATAACGTAAGAAAATCGATCCGATTCTCCAGTGGCACAATCCAGCGGTTCAGTAGCTCCAACGGCTCAATCCGCTGCCGGCCAAAGTCATCGATCAACAAACAGCCGCAATTACTCTTCATCTGGATCGGAGCTTCGCTGACATTGGTGTGCGGGTCATGCCGGATTTCCAGATTGTCTAGCGTTAGTTCACCACCGACGATCACGGTCGGGCGGCGAATTCGCACCCAGCGTTGATCGTGGTCGGCGGACTTCATCAGCGACCCTTTGGCGTCTTCGACCGGTTCGTGGTAGGCGGCATCAAAGACTTTGATCAACTGGCCATCCTCGACCACCGTTCGTGGCACAAAAATATTCTGGCCGAAGCAGGAAGTGATCCGCCGTGCCAGGGTTGTCTTACCATTGCCCGGTTCGCCGTACAGAAACAGTCCGGCTCCCGAATTGACCGCTGGGCCTAACGAATCGAACAACTCTTCATTGATCGAAATATCAGCAAAGGCATGCTCGAGCTGGTTCCGTTTCGGACTTTCGGCGCGGATGCTTTGTGCATCGACGGAGAGCACATACTCGGTGAGCGTGACCGGTGCCGGGCCGACGTACCCGCACGATTTCATCGCCGATTGTGCGCGATTGCGGCCCTGTTCGGTCAGGTTGTAGACGTAATCGCCTAGCTGGGCCGAACCGGTATGCACCAGCAATTGGCGGCTGCGGAGCGTGCGAAAAGTATCCTCCAGAATCATGAACGGCAGGCAGAGGTGCCGGGCAATTTCTCGCCCGCTGGCACTACCGATGGCCAGGACGTACTTGAATAGCAGGTCCTCGATCAACGTGGCGGTCAGGCCTGTCTCTTCAATGGAATGTGGCTCAGCCGGGCGAAACGTTTCATCCGACATCAGGTCCGACAGCAACATCTCGTGGAGGGAATTTTCGGCGGCCATGGGTGTACTTTTTGTAGAGACTCTGGGAGAGATAGTGGCGCATGCGCAACCTGTAAAAAGGTAGCTTATTTCACCGCTTCAGGAGGGGAGCGGGCTGTTGAAACCGGCGGTACGAAAAGAATGAATGTCGCGAAGAATCCGGCTGCAAGCTCGCAGGAAGGCGCACTTTCACGGAGTGAAAGGCGACTGATTGTTGCCTTTCGCTCCGCGAAAGAGCACTTGCCCCGCCACAAGACATCGCGCCGCAAAATATCATCCCGCAACCAATCGCACTTTCACGGAGTGAAAGGCGACTGATTGTTGCCTTTCGCTCCGCGAAAGAGCACTTGCCCCACCGCAAGACATCTCGCTCCAACATATCATCCCGCAATGAAGCGCACTTTCACGGAGTGAAAGGCGACTGTTCGGAGCGGAATGCGACTCTAGACACAGGTCGTAGAACCTTCGGTTTCGATCTGGATCGTGATATTGTCGATCTCAAACAGATCATGCAGTGCGTGGCTGACATCCTCCAGTACCTGCTGACCATTTTGTTGCTGAGCGATTTTGACGTGCGCACACAAGGCGACCATGCCGGTCGTGATTGTCCAGATGTGCAGTTTGTGGACTTCGAGCACGCCCGGCAGTTGCAGCATGGCCTCGCGGACTTTTTCGGTATCCAGATGATCGGGCGTGCTTTCCATTAGCACGCTGACTGCTTCGCGTAAAAGATTCACGGACGAGTAGATCACCAGCAGGCCGATCAAGACCGACATCACTGGGTCGGCCCAGCGCCAATCAAAAGCCCAAATGAATACTCCGGCTAGGATTGCTCCGACACTCCCTAACGCGTCGGTCATCACATGCAGCCAGGCTCCTCGAACGTTCAAGTTTCCGGTGCGACCACTCTCCAGGACCCAAAGAGCAACCAGGTTGACCAGCAGTCCCCCAGTGGCGACCACCATCAGCAGTCCACCCATCACCTCGGGAGGAGAGTGCAGCCGCTCGTAGGCTTTCCAAAAAATGACCAGCGCGATGGCAACCAATGTGGTTCCATTCACGAGTGCCGCCATGATTTCCGCGCGATGATAGCCAAATGTTCGCCGCGGATCGGCCGGTCGCCGAGCAATGGTAATGGCAAACAGGCTCAATCCTAGTGCGGCCGCGTCAGAGAGCATGTGGCCAGCATCGGCCAACAGCGCCAGCGAATTGGAAAAGTAGGCACCAACCACCTCAGCCACAAGATAGCCGGCGATCAGGACCAGCGTGATCCACAGGCGCTTGCGATCCCCATCGCGCTGGATCGAATGGCTATGAGAGTGTGAATCGACATGCATATGCTAAATCCAATGGGCTGGCATTGTTACGTTCGACGCGGTCGGAGTGTTCAGGTCACCCGTAAATAATGTGCAATCCACTGGACAAACGCCAAATTCCTGGAAATTGGCCCTGTTTCAACCGTTTTCGTCTGCCAGGGTTTACATCGCATTAAAGCTCCGCCTAAATTAGAATAGGACACAGCCTGCCCGCTGCCTGTCATGCCCCAAAGCAGCAACCATTCTCACGCTTTAATCGTTCGCCATTTCCGCCTTTCGGTGCCGCCGCTGCGTAGTACTTCTTAGCAGTACTTTTGAGCAGTGTGTCTGAATAGCGGCCTGACCATTCCATAGGTTGATCAAATATGCAAGCAGTTTCACCGTCGCAGCCAAAGAATAGCGCCAACCGCTACAGAACACGTTGTATCGGTCGATCGCGAATGCGGCAATCCATGCTGATATTCGGATTGTTCATTGGCTATTGCCTGGCATCGATCAGTTCGGCTCACGCTGCCAATTTGGAGCTCAAGCCTCACGACCACATCACCATCATTGGCAACACGCTGGCCGACCGGATGCAACACTCGGGCTGGGTCGAAGCCCGACTCCAACTCCGCTTTCCGAAGCATGAACTGGTCATCCGAAACATTGGTTATGCGGGAGACGAGATTCCATTAGCCAAGCGGCTCCGTTCGCAGGATTTCGGCAGCCCCGATCAGTGGCTTACTAAGCTCAAGACCGACGTTGTCTTTGCGTTCTTTGGCTACAACGAATCGTTTGCCGGAGAAGCGGGCCTGCGCAGTTCAAGAAGGACCTGCGCGACTTCATTCAGCACACGTTGCGTCAAAAGTACAACGGCAAGTCTGCACCTCGATTGGTGCTGTTTTCACCGATAGCGAATGAAAACCTGCACGATCGCAATCTGCCCGATGGATCGGCCAATAATGCACGGCTGAAGCTGTATACGGCCGCTATGGCCGAAGTGGCAGCCGAGCAGAATATCCCTTTCATCGACTTGTTCAAGTTTAAACCTGATGGTGGTATGAGGACGTCTCTCGATCCTCACCTCACCATCAACGGCGTGCATCTTACTGAACTCGGTTACGAAAAGCTGGCCGCATACATTGATTATAAATTGCGGCATGCCACGGGGCGTTCGAACGATGTGCAGCGTCTGGATGATAAGCAGTTAGAATCTGTCCGTGAGGCGGTCAAGCAGAAAAACTTTTACTGGTTCCACCGCTATCGTGTCACCGACGGTTTCTCCACTTACGGTGGTCGCGCCGATTTGAAATTTACAAACGGCCAAACCAACCGCGAAGTTCTCCAGAGAGAACTGGAAGTTCTGGATGCGATGACCGCGCAGCGCGATCGCGCGATCTGGGCTGCCGCAGCGGGAGACACCACCCATCAAACTGCCAAAGACAAGGAAGTTCCACCATTCATCCCCGTCATCACCAACAAGCCCGGTAAGCTGCCGGGGGGCAAGCATCTGATCCTCAAGCCCGATGACGAAGCCATCAGCCGGATGACGGTGGCCAAGAATATGAAGGTGAACTTATTCGCCTCCGAGGTTGAATTCCCCGAGCTGGTTAACCCGGTGCAGATGTCGTTCGATTCGCGCGGGCGGTTGTGGGTGGCCGCCTGGCGAACGTATCCGCACTGGAAGCCGGGCGAGAAAATGGACGACAAGTTGCTCATTCTGGAAGACACTAACGGGGACGGCAAAGCGGACAAATGCACGACGTTTGCCGATGATTTGCACTGCCCAACTGGGTTTGAGTTCTGGAACGGCGGAGTGATTGTCGGCATGCAACCGGATGTTGTGTTTCTGAAGGACACCAACGGCGACGACAAGGCCGATTCTCGCGAAACGATTCTGAACGGCATCGACTCAGCCGACACGCACCATGCGGCCAATAGTTTTGTGCTCGATCCAGGGGGAGCACTCTACTTCCAGGAAGGAACTTTTCATCACACGCAGTTTGAGACTCCGTACGGGCCAACGGTCCGGAATGCCAACGCCGGCGTGTATCGCTACGATCCGCGGACGATGAAGCCGGAAGTCTATGTGACGTACCCGTTTGCCAACCCGCACGGGCACGTTTTTGACCGCTGGGGGCAGGATGTTGTGATCGACGGAACGGGCGCCGTGCCGTACCACGGCGCGCTCTTTTCCGGGTACCTGCCGTTTCCACTGAAGCACAGCCGCGCGCCGCAAGTTTATAAGCAGCGGACGCGCCCCTGCCCTGCGGCAGAGATTCTCTCCAGCACGCATTTTCCGGAGGCGAATCAGGGGAACTTGCTGGTGGCCAACGTCATCGGGTTTCAAGGCATCTTGCAGTACAAAATGAAGGACGACGGTGCCAGCTTTTCGGCTGACGAAATGGAACCGATCGTTTCGTCTACTGATCCGAATTTTCGACCTGCCGACATTGAGATGGGGGCCGACGGTGCCATTTACTTCACTGATTGGCACAACCCGATCATCGGCCACATGCAACACAATCTTCGCGATCCTAGCCGCGCACGCGAATACGGGCGTGTGTACCGCGTGACCTATGAAGGTCGCGAATTGTCGAAGCCAGCAAAGATTGCGGGGCAGCCGATTCCAGAGCTGTTGGACCTGCTAAAACATCCGGAAGATCGTGTCCGTTATCGTGCCAGGATCGAACTCAGCGGTCGCCCTACTTCGGAAGTGATCTCCGCCACAAACAAGTGGTTAGTATCGCTGGATCCAAAACACTCTGACTACGAAAATCAGGTCTTACAGGCGCTCTGGATGCATCAGCATCACAATGAGATCAACCTGCCGCTATTGGAGCGCGTGCTTAGCTCCAGCGATTTCCGTTCTCGCGCTGCGGCGGCACGAGTGCTGTGCTACTGGCGGGACTCGGTCCCGAACTCATTGGATATTTTCAAGCGCCTGGCTATGGATAGTCACCCGCGCGTGCGTTTAGAAGCCATTCGCGCCGCTAGTTACTACCAAATCCCGGAGGCGATTGAGGTTTCGTTGATCGCGGCCGAACTGCCCAGCGACAAGTATCTGGATTATGTGCGTGGTGAAACATTCACTGCGCTCGATCCATTGGTCAAACAGCGCTTGGCGGAAGGGCGCGATATTGAATTTACCACCGATGCCGGTCGACGGTTCTTGCTACAGCAGGTCAGCACTGAGGATCTGCTCAAGCGTCCGCGGAGTAAGGTCATTTACAACGAACTGCTCAATCGGCCCGGCATCCGCGATACTGATCGGCGCGAGGCTATCATGGGTCTGGCGCATCTAGAGAAGAAATCAGAAGTGGAAGTAATCATGCAGGCCATCCGATCGCTGGACAGTCGACCGGACAATCCGGACGAGAGCGTGGTCTACGATTTGATCCGACAATTGACGTCCCGTTCGGCAACCGAGCTGGCCACGGCTCGTGCTGAACTTCAGAAGCTGGCACTTTCGGCCAAGAAGCCCGTGTTTCGTCAGATTGGGTTGGCGACGCTGGTTGCTGTGGATGGAAACGCCGATCAGGTCTGGAAGCTGGCACAAACATCGCAGGCTTCGCTGCTCGACATGCTCAGTGCGGTATCGATCATTTCGGATGCCGGAGCTAAAGCTCAACTGTACTCAGAGATTGAACCGCTATTGCAGGGATTGCCCAGGACGATTTCCAATCAAACTCAAAGTGGTACCATCCCCGGCAGATTAGTGCAGATATCGCTTGGCCGCGGCCAAACGCTGACGCTCGCAGAAGTGGAAGTCTACAGCCGTGGAAAGAACGTCGCCCGGTCGGGCAAAGCGAAGCAAAAGTCGACCGCCTTTGGCGGAGACGCCTCGCGTGGAATCGATGGCAATAAATCTGGTGCCTATGCCGCCGGTGGACAAACACATTCTGAGCTGGAATCGAATAGTCCTTTTTGGGAAGTCGATTTGCTTAGCGTACAGCCCATCGAATCGGTCGTTGTCTATAACCGCACCGACGGCAACCTGGGCAAGCGCCTCAACGGCTTCACGCTGAGGATTTTTGACGCGAATCGTAAGTTGCTGCATGTCGAGGACAATATTCCGGCACCCGCCATCAGCAAAACTTTTGACTTTGGCACCGGCGATCCGGTCGGGACAGTTCGCCGCGCGGCGATGTTGGCTCTGGCACAGATCCGCGGGCAGGAAGCGCGCACGTTTGAACTGCTGACGCCACTGATCATCAGTGACACCGACCGCGCAACGGCCATTCGTGCCTTGCAAGGCATTCCTCGCAACTTGTGGCCCAACACAACAGTCCAATCACTATTGGATGCAGTCCTGTCGTCACTTCGCAGCCTGCCGGCCGCGCAACGTACGACCACCGAAGCAATCGAAGCGATTGAGTTTTGCCGCTCGCTGGCCAGTTTTCTCCCGGCGGAACAGGGCAGAAAGGTTCGTGGTGAGCTGGATGAACTGGGCGTGCGGACCATTCGTATCGGCACTCTGTTTGAAAGGATGTCGTACGATCGAGACATGCTGGTCGTAC
This sequence comes from Planctomycetota bacterium, assembly GCA_034440595.1. Classification (GTDB taxonomy): domain Bacteria; phylum Planctomycetota; class Planctomycetia; order Pirellulales; family JALHPA01; genus JAWXCH01. Next base: position 8,658 of record JAWXCH010000288.1, read on the forward strand.
AAGCGGGGAAACCGGTGGAATTTTTGTTTGAGAACACCGATCTCATGCCGCACAATTTTGTCATCGTGCGTCCTGGCAGCATGGAAGAGATCGGGCTGGCCGCTGAGGCCACCGCACAGCAACCCGACGCGGCTACGCGGCACTTTGTACCAAGTTCGGATAAGGTGCTACTCGGCAGCCGCCTGTTGCAGCCGCGTGAATCACAAAAGCTGGCCTGGAATGTTCCGAAGACGCCCGGCGTCTATCCGTATGTGTGTACGTATCCTGGACATTGGCGCAAGATGTACGGCGCGCTATATGTTGTTGCGGACATGGAGGCGTACCTACTCGATCCAGAAGTATACCTCGCCGCTAATCCATTGTCGATCAAAGACGAATTGCTAAACGATCGCCGTCCTCGCACCGAATGGAAATATGAAGACCTGGCCGGCGCGGTCGAGCAATTGCAACCTGGCCGATCCTTTGGCAGTGCCAAACAGATATTCACCATCGCGACATGTATCTCATGTCATCGCATGGACGAAAAAGGGGCGAACATCGGTCCAGATCTACGACAACTCGATCCAAAATTCAAACCGGCGGATATTCTGAAAGAACTGCTGGATCCATCTGCTCGCATCAACGAGAACTTCCAGACCTACACGATTCTGCTGGACTCTGGAAAAACACTGACCGGGCTGATCGTTGAAGAGAATGCAGACGAGCTCAAGCTAGTCGAAAATGCGGCGGCCAAGCCGATCACCATATCGATCAAGGAGATCGACGAACGGCAAAAGTCCGAGACCTCGATGATGCCAAAGGGGCTGCTCGACAAGCTTAGCCGTGAAGAGATCCTGGACCTGATCGCTTACATTGTCGCACGTGGTAATCCGAAGCATCCACTATTTGGTCAGGGGGGCCACGAGCATCATCACCACCACTAGCCGACGCTTGAAATCACGATTGAACCAGCGACCGTAATGTCTGCAGGTTCATCCGGTCCAACACAATACCGTTGGCTCCGTTTTCGTCTTCCTTTGGAGTCTCCAAATACATCGGCACGTGTTGCAATCTTGGGTCATTCAGCAGCCAGCGAAAGCCGTCCAAACCGATATGACCCTGGCCAATGTGCTCGTGTCGATCGACGCGTGAACCTAACTCGCGCTTGCTGTCGTTCAGATGGATGGCACGGATCTGGTTCAACCCAATGACTTGATCCAGCTCGTGCATCGTTGCCTGATAATCCTTCTCGGTCGAGAATGGGTACCCGGCGGCAAACAGGTGACAGGTGTCAATGCAAACCGCCACGCGCTGCGGGTGTTTGACCCCGCGTAAAATTGTGGCCAGGTGTTCAAACCGCCAGCCAAGATTGGTTCCCTGCCCTGCCGTGTTTTCTAAGAGCGTCAGCGCCTCTCCCTGCGGAAGTCTTGCATGGACCTCGTCGATGGCCTGCACGATTCTTGCTAGGCCAGCGGATTCGGTACTGGTGGTGAAAGAGCCAGGATGCGTGACCACGCAGGGAATTCCCAATTGGTCAGCACGTTGCAGCTCGACAGCGAAGGCGTCGATGGATTTGTGCCACAGCTCATCGTTCGGAGTGGCCAGGTTGATCAAATACGAATCGTGCGAAAGCGGATTCGACAGCCCGGCTTTTTGCAATGCTTCGCGGAAGCGGAGTGCGTCAGCCGGAGTGATTTCCTTGGCACGCCACTGATTGTTGTTCTTGGTGAACAACTGCACGCATTGGCACCCGCACTCTGCCGCCAGCTCCACCGCTCGATAATAGCCGCCACTGATGGATTGGTGAGCACCTAGAATCGGCATGGCGAGAAAGTTTGTTCGGAAAATTCAAAAGAGCGGAGGGCACGAGATTCGAACTCGCAACCCCTTACGGGGCACCACATTTCCAGTGTGGCCGCTAGCCATTCGCTTACCCTCCGTAAGACGTTTTCAGATTATAGCTTACGTGTTTCCGGTTCGGAAGCCCACGGGTAAGCAGATGCCAAAGTGCTGCTGAACTGCCAACTAGGCTTGAATCCAGTGGAATCCGAAAGAGGAACAAATCGAATTCGTGCGCAAGAGCCCGAGAGGATTGGTAGTTGGCAGCATGGTGAGTGCTTTTGTTCCCGCCATTGCACTCAGCCCACGCACAATCGTTCCAATCGATACGTTATTGCCAGCGGCAGGGACGATTTCTACTAGATCGAGCTTGAGCGATATTGACTCTACCGCTGACCAAATCATTGTGGAAATGTCGGCGCTAACAGCGAGGCCGACCGCTGCGGTGCTTCCTTTCCCCGAGGCACCGCAGCGTTATTTTGAGATGCATGATCCAACGTCAGCCTGTTCGGGCAATGCACGTTTCTTCTATCAGCATTGGCAGAGCCAGTGGCACACGGTCTGCTCGTGCTTCGCGGCCAACTAAGTTCAGACACCCTCACCCGTCGCTGGGGCGACGACCTCTCCCACTGCGCGGGAGAGGTGAAGATAATAGTCAACTCGTAGTTCGCAATTCGCACTGGCAGAGCCCATTGGTATCTACACAATTCTGCTAGCACGGGGGGCTTGACGCTAGCACGTAGAATGGAAGTATGTACCACTTCCTCGGATTGATCAACGCCTA
>JAWXCH010000289.1:0-3310 GCA_034440595.1 Planctomycetota bacterium
CGGTGTAGCGAATCACGTCGTAGCCAGCGTAACCGATCGCACCGCTGGTGAATGGCGGAAGTTCTGGCAGACGAACGGCTCGCAGTTGATCGATCCGAGATTTCAAATCGGCCAATGGATCCGCGCTTTGAAATTCTTCGACCGTGCTCCCTTTGGTAATCGTCACGCGATTACCATGGGCCTCAAAAGACATAAACGGGTTGGCAGTCAAAAAGCTGTAACGCCCGACTTTTTCCCCACCGACGACGCTTTCAAACAGACAGGCACAAGAACCCTCATCCAGCAGGTGAAACGCGGAAACAGGGGTCAGCGAATCGGCGATTAGTCGTCGATAAATCGGTACGAGCGGGGCCGCGTCAGCCAGGGCTGAAAAAGTGGCGAAATCCGGATAATGGTCCATGAGCAACAGAATGCGAGGAGGCGAAGTTTGCCCAACGGTCGGCTTTTGATCCAGCGATCACCACCGCTTGTTACAATAACAGCCAATCGGCGTGTCGGCAATCGAGCGAAATATATCCCAATCGCTTGACTGACGCAGGTTTACGACACCCACGTACACAAGCCGGTTCACCTTGACACCCTATCGCGCATTGATAGAATCCCATTGGTATTGTTGAATTTGCGACGAATTACCGGGGCTAAGTGAGAATCGGCATGAAATGCCAAAAGTGCGATAAACCGGCCACGTTCCACATCACCGAACTGGAAGGTGGCAAGCATCACGAACTGCATTTTTGTGAGGAATGCGCCCGTATTTATCTGACGCAAGGGTCCGTTGAGCCGAATGTTCCTGCCACCATGGCCGGGGCGCTGGCGCAACAGTTGGCCGTGGGCCAGACAGCAGAGGATTTGGCGCGTCTCGATCAAAAGGCGTGCCCGGTTTGCGGAATTACGTTCTTTGAATTCCGCAACCATGGCCGTCTGGGGTGCCCTCACGATTACATCTTTTTTGAGAAAGATTTGGATCCGCTGATTCTCAATATTCATGGAGAAACGGCGCACACCGGCAAACGTCCCCCGCGTCTGGCGGAAGGAACCCAACGTCGAACCGAACTGATCAAAATGCGTCGCGACATGAAAGACGCCATCAAGCAAGAGGATTATGAGAAGGCCAGCGGCATTCGCGATGAGATTCGCCGCATCGAAGACACTGGCAGTGCTTCTTAATCGTCAGCGGTATCTGGTAACAGCGGTATCTGGTAATAGCGGTATCTGGTAATAGCGGTATCTGGTAATAGCGGTATCTGGTAATAGCGATGCCTAGTATCTGCGTTGCTGAGGTCTGATGTCCCGCAAACCTTGTATACTAGAGGCGACGTAACATTGCTCTGCAACTGGCAAAATGGAATAATGTCGCTAGCGCATTATCAAATAGCTTTTAGTCGTTCTTACAGATGGGCTGGCACGCAGTGGACTTGAATGATCTTACTTCGACAATCGGTGAGTGGCTCCGCGGCAGCGGACCTGAGTCGGATATTGTCATGAGCAGCCGGATTCGTCTGGCACGCAATCTGGCCGAGTTTCCATTCATCAGTCGCGCCAGCGAACAAGACCGGAACGAAATCGAAAAGCAGCTTCGCGAAAAAATTCTCAAGATCCAGGCTGCGGAGGCCCTCCGCTACTTCAACGTCAATGAGCTGGATGGCGTCGATCGTCAGTTTCTGGTCGAGCGACAATTGATCAGCCGCGAACATGCCGACAGCAAAGGTGCCCGTGGGGTTGCCATTGATGTTCGCGAGCAGGTCAGCCTCATGATCAATGAAGAGGATCATTTGCGAATTCAGTGCATGCATAGTGGACTGGATTTGCTTGGAGCATGGGAGCAGATTAACCAGGTTGACGATCTGCTGGCCGAACAGGTGGTGTATGCGTTTCATCCCCGATTGGGCTACCTCACGGCTTGTCCAACGAATGTCGGCACTGGCGTTCGTGTCAGTGTCATGCTGCATCTGCCGGCGCTGGCCATTACACGGCAGATCGAAAAGGTCTTTCGCAGCCTGCAAAAAATCAGCTTGGCCGTCCGCGGGTTGTACGGAGAAGGTTCCGAGGCGATGGGAGATTTCTATCAAATCTCCAACCAGATTACCCTCGGTCGAAGCGAACTGGAACTGGTCCAACAGGTCGGCGATATCGTTCCGGTTTTGATCGATTACGAACGGCGTGCCCGCGAGTTTTTGGTTCGGGAAAGCCAGCAGAGCTTGCACGACCAGGTCAGCCGGGCCTACGGCATTCTTCGAACTGCGCAAACCATCAGCTCGCAAGAGACGATGCACCTGCTCTCGCGCGTGCGGATGGGGGTCAACCTGGGTCTGATTCAGGACATTAAGATCCCAGACCTGAACGAGCTGTTCATTCAAACGCAACCGGCGCATCTGCAAAAATTGCGCGGCACCGAATTAGACACCGCCGACCGCAATATCGAACGCGCGCGTTACCTGCGAACGCATCTCAATCGCGAAGATGGCCGGAACAACTCGAACTGAGTGTGCCACCGGCTTCGCCAGTGCTTAGTAGCATATGGCGCGAACTGTGGAAACCCGGGCTGATGAATGTTAGCCGCGACGCGCAGCGGAGCGCGTAAACTCACAAGTGACGTCGATCATCATTCACCTCTCCCGCTTGCGGGAGAGGTCGTCGCCCCCGCGACAGGTGAGGGTGGCAAACTACAATTTCAGGTGAGCAGTAAAGCAATGGCGAGTCCACAAGCTTCACCTCTCCCGCTCGTGGGAGAGGTCGACGCCCCAGCGTCGGGTGAGGGTGCATTCAAGAAGTGGATTGAACTGCACAAACGGCCGAGACTGAGACAGGTTTTCCTTTGCTCATCGAACGGTTGTAAAAATCATTCGCGACATGCATCCGGCTTGATCGACTCAGGCCGTATATGTTTATCTGCACTGGCGGAGCCAGTGGCACACAAACGCCGTCACATCACAACAACCGGCGAAACATCCAGGCGATCCGGTCCATCAACCGATCGTACCAACTTAGCTTTTCCAAGCAATCTGTTGTGACTTGGCGACTATTCTGCATCTCATGTTCGCAGACACTACGCACCGAAGTGGCGAATTGCTCCGACCGGATAGCCGCCATAAATTCCAGGTTGATCCGCAAGCTGCGTGGATCTAAGTTACATGATCCGACAACGCTCCAATCGTCGTCAATCACCAGCACCTTGCTGTGCAGCATCTGGTCCTTGCGTTCGTAGATTTCAATCCCATGCTTCAATAAATGTGAATACATATAACGCGTAGCACGATGCACCATCTTGACATCGCTTTCCCCGGGAATAATCACGCGAACCTGGATTCCC
>JAWXCH010000290.1:0-8846 GCA_034440595.1 Planctomycetota bacterium
GATCCACCACCGTAGACCCGAAGGGTCGTCTCTGTCAGCCCGGGGTGGAGACGCGCAGCAGCGGAACCCCGGGATAGCGTCGCCATACATATCTCGGCCCTGAAAGGGACGTTCAGGGTCGACTCGATTGTCGTGTCGAAATTGGAGACTCGGAAACTAATTTTCGATCCAACTACATCCTCTTCCAACCAAAAAGGCGCATCTCCCATGAACACCAAAATCTTCGTTAATCTCGCGGTCAAAGATCTTCCGAAATCCATGGAGTTCTTTGGCAAGCTGGGCTACCAGTTCAACGCACAGTTCACCGATGAAACCGCAGCCTGCATGGTGATCAGCGAGGAGATCTACACCATGCTCCTCACTGAGGAAAAATTCCAGTCGTTCATCCCAAATACGATCTGCGACGCTAAGAAATCAACTGAAGTCGCCGTCTGCCTCTCGACTGAAAGCCGGCAAGAAGTCGACAAGCTGGTCGAAACAGCCCTAGCCGCTGGCGGAACCTCCTGGAGCGAGCCGCAGGACTACGGGTTCATGTACTTTCGCAGCTTTCAGGACCTGGATGGGCACATCTGGGAATACGTCCACATGGACCCGGCACACGTTCAATCTACATAAACGAAGTGGTGGATCGCCGGCCTGATCCCAAGTGTGGCATTCCCGCAGTGGCTGGGCAGGTGCTGGGGCACGCAGCGTTGGACATCTCTGTCGCTTGTGTACTCAGGCAGTATTCAATCCATCAGCCTGTGTAGCGCCCGACAATCAGCGAGATATTCTGCCCACCAAAGCCAAAGCTATTGCTCAAGGCGTAGTCGCATTTGGCCTCGCGCGCTTCGTTCGGAATGTAATCCAGATCACAGTCAGGATCTGGCGTTTCGTAGTTGATCGTCGGAGGCAGGACGTTCGCTTCGATCGCCTTCAAACAGACGATCAACTCGGTCGCTCCGGCGGCGGCAATCAGGTGCCCCATCATGCTCTTGGTGCTGGAGACTGGAATCTTGTAGGCGCGCTCACCAAACACATTCTTGATCGCGACGGTTTCGACTTTGTCATTCACACTGGTGCTGGTTCCATGAGCGTTGACATAGTGAATCTGATCCAGGTTCAAATGTGCATCTTCCAGCGCCATACGAATGCAGGCCGAGGCACCACGACCCTCTGGATGTGTGTCGGTGATTCTATAGGCATCCGCAGTCGAACCGTAACCAAGCACCTCACCGTAGATTTTGGCACCGCGCGCTTTGGCGTGCTCTAGTTCCTCGAGCACGACCATCGCTGCACCTTCGCCCAGCACAAATCCATCGCGATCACGATCAAATGGTCGCGACGCACGCGTTGGTTCGTCATTTCTGGTGCTCAGCGCGGTCAGCAAGTTAAAGCCGGTGACTCCGAACGGATGGATCATGCTATGCGTTCCGCCGGAGAGCATGGCGTCGGCATCGCCACGGCGGATGATCTCGACTGCTTCGCCGACGGCCTGGCTACTCGCCGCGCAGGCGGTGAGGCAATTGGCGTTGGGACCTTGTGCATTAAAGATTGCGGCTAAATGCCCTGCCGGCATATTTGGTTCTTGTTCCAGCTCGGAAACGGGGTGCAGCAACTCCAGGCCAGACTTGGTAAACTTCGCCAAATCGAGTTGGTCGCTTTGCAAGGCAGCGGCCATCATCTGCGAAAACATCCCAAAATCTTGCTGCCCTTCACCGCTGCCGAGATAGACTCCAAACCTGGTCGGCTCGATCGCACTATCCAATAGCCCAGAATCCGACATGGCAGCCACGCCAGCACCGGTCGCAAACTTAGTATGGCGACCGCGATACTTCCACACGTCGGCATCTTCGCCAATATCGGTGATATCCCAGTCGCGGACTTCCGCCGAGATCTTCGTCGGAAAATTGGAGGAGTCAAAGATGGTTGTATAACCGACGCCCGAGTCTCCCTTGAGCAGGCGAGACCAGTTGGTGTCTACGTCGTTGCCAAGCGGGGTAATACAACCAACACCGGTGATGACTACTCGTCGTCTCATTGTTCGTATTTCCTGGAAGCGAATTCGTTATCGCTCATTATTCCCAGCCAGCCTCTCGACAGCAATCCGGCCCACTCAAGCGGGCGTCAGGAAGTGGCAGCCGATAGGGGGGGAGTCGAGCCAACCAACAGCCCCGGCGGGATTACGAGGGGTTTTCCCTGCTGATCGCGGCCCACTTCGTACAAGCCGAGCAGTTGCAACCAGCCGAGCATTTCCGCAGGCCGGAACAACTCACGCTCGTTCTCATTGTCGCTGAGGTGGGCAAAAAACAACTCGACACTGGCCTGAAGCTTGTCTCCCACATGGCTGGTCGCGTTGATCATTGCGCCATCCTGCTTCAACTCCAAAATCTCCGTCCGGTAGGTCAGAGTGTCACCAGGAACGGCCTCAAAGTAAAACTTTGCCTTCGACACTTTGGCCAGCACAACGCGGCGAGCAAATAGATTGGCCTCGGCCACCAATAGGCCACCGGTCTGCGCGATCCCCTCGAGAATTAACGAGTTCGGCATAGTTGGCGACGCCGGAAAGTGATCGTGAACGTGTTCCTCGGCCAGGGACACATTCTTCACGCCGACGGCGTAACTTCCGCTGACAAACTCTACATAACGATCAACCCAATACCAACGCATGCCGTATTACTCGTCTCAGAATTATTAAATTAACCCGAAGCGCAAGCGAGGAAATGCGCCAAACGACTTCGCACCTCGCTGGCGCTTCGGGTTAGGTATGATTGCCTACACTAAACCGACACGAAAGCGAGTAAAACCACGATTTACTTCGCACTGGCGGAGCCAGTGGCACACACTTCGACTACGGCACGGGGACCGTACCGGTTACGTAGCTGTGCCTTTCCATCTTGCGGAGCAAGATGACTACATTACGCGGCACGGGGACCGTGACTGCTACTTACGACAGCTTCGATTCTACGTAGCGAACCATATCCTGAACCGTCAGCAAATTTGGGAAGTTCTGCACTTCAGGGCTGGCTGCAAATTTTGAAAGGTCGGCGTAAGGCATTCGCTTTTTCAATTGATCCAAACCGGCAGCGGTCACCTTACCATCTTGCACATATTCGACATTGGTCAAAATGTCTTCCGGCGATAACTCATTGTGCGGGATCTTGATACTAAACGAACGTTCTAGGCGAAATACGATGTCCAGCCAGTCGATCGACTCCGCACCGAGATCTCCCATAATCGAGCTATCCGGGGTGACTTCATCGTCATCGACCCCTAGGGCTTCGATCAAACAGACCTTAACTTTCTCAAAAACCTCAGCTTGGGATGGCATCTCGCTTCGACCTCCAGAAAACTCGATTAATAGTCAGGCAATATTCACTCAAGGCAAGTTGCCTCGACGCAGGTAATTCAACACGCACTGCAACTTCAAAACTGTATTCTTGATTACGTTATTACTCCACCATTCGCCAAGTGGCTGGACGTAGCCATCTCAGTCGCACTGGTGGCATCCGGCTGATACGAAGGATACAAAATCGCAAACAACCGTCGCATGCCCAGCCTGGTCGCCTCATCCGAAACCGCGTACACAGGGTGGGTCGTTGCTCGATTATAACGACGAAGCACCAATCGCGCGCTCACAGTCGGTACACCAGCAATGAAACCTTGTGCCTTAAGCCGAGTCTCGTGTTCGTCCTGGCTCAGAATTTCAGCGCTCACGGTCAGAGTCTGACCCGGCTTGACAAAATCGGCGTATTTGACGTTTTTGGCCTCGCTAAGCACTACCATGCTATGAGCAAAGTCTTCGCCCGCTCGAATCAGCCAAGCTCCTGCCTGCGTCATGGCCTCCAGCATTAGCACGCCTGGCATCACAGGAAACAGGGGGAAATGGTCCGCCAGATATTCCTCGGCCAGCGACAGATTCTTGACTGCCTCGATCCGGACTCCGGGCTCCAACTGAGTAATTCGATCAAGCAGCGTAAATCGCATAAGTACTTAAATTGCTGGCTTTCCGTAGCCGTAGGGCCTATTCCACCCTATGTTCGCCACGGCCGTTTCCAACAGCGTGGTCCAAAACACTCTTGGCGGGCTGTTTTCGCACCAGTCGGCAAGGACGTAAAATATTCAACCAAAAGAGTATAGACAGCATGGCGACTCTTCACAACGGGGATTTGCCGCGTATTGCAGGCTAGGACGTGCCATGAAATCCGACTCTGCCAAAATGACATACACGGACGGGCTTCGCGCAATGCGTAAACGTCGCAAATTCTTTTATTTCAATCAGTTAGAACCAGATAGAAACAGCTAGAACCGGTCGGCACGGACTTTGCTTCTGAAGGATTTTAGTATCGGACTAAACTGGACATTTCGACAGGCGCCCCAATTTCACAAGGAGTCTTTGCCATGACGCCGATTCGCATCCGCCACAATCTTCCTCCACTTTATCAATTCCGCGACGAGATGGATCGCCTGTTTTCTAACTTTATCACTCGACCTTCGGTGGCCAATGCTGCCCGATTGGTCGGTGGAAGAGAGTTCCCACTGTTCAATGTCTGGGAAACCAGCGAAAGCGTGATAGCAGAGTGTGAACTGCCGGGCGTGAAGTCCGAGGATCTGGACATTCAGATCATTGGAGATCAATTGACCATTAAGGGAACTCGCCAGGACGACGCTCCTCAAGGTAGCACCTTCCATCGCCGCGAACGTGTTGTCGGATCCTTTGAACGAGTCCTGCGCCTGCCGGCCGAGGTCAATTCCGCAAACACCGTAGCTTCTCTACGTGACGGCATCTTGCAGATCACCTTACCAAAGGCCGAAACGGCAAAGCCTCGCAAAGTTCAGGTGCAAACTGGTTGACTCCATCGGGTCGACTGAAGGGTTAGCGACTTTGATCCAGTTAGGGCGGTGCGCGTAATAGCGGATCGCCTCGAGTAGACACAATTAAATACCACATTCCAAATTATCGAAACGGAGTTGAACCATGACTGCTGAATCGATCGTACAACAAAAGAACCAGAACGCTCCTAGTACCTCGCCGGTTGTCGAGGGTGAGTATTATCGGCCCGATGTCGACATTCTCGAACGAGCCGACGATTTCCTGGTCCATGTCGATGTACCGGGAGCAGCGTCCGAAGAGATCGACGTCCAATTTCAGGACGGCGCTTTGACGGTCATTGCTCCGGTACCAGGTAGAATCCTCAACCTCGGCAAGCCGATTCGGACCGAGTACGGTATGGGTGCCTTTCAACGGACATTTCGCGTGAACGAGCGGATTGATGCCAGCCGAATTTCAGCCAACTATCGCGATGGCGTGCTGACGCTGCAACTACCAAAAGCGGACGCCGCCAAACCGCGAAAAATTGAGATCGGAGTCAATTGAATCGCTTCAAATTTTGTTGAATGCCTGCAATTCGGTCTCAATCGAACTGGCGATAGCGTATATTGATGAAGCTCATCACGAGCAAGGCATGTCCCAATTCCGGACCCCTTGCTCGTGATTTTTTGGACAGAACGGTTTGTTGTTCAACATTCTTGCCTTCACGAGAGGGAGATCGACATGAGTCTATCCGATTGGGACCGCCCGAAAGATGGCGGGGCAAAGAGCGGCTTTGCGCTGACCGACCTGAAATCCGAGATGCAACGCATGTTTGATCAGTATCTAAAAGGGCCATTGGAGGCAGTTGGCGAGTCGTACAGCAGCTTCAAACAGTTCTACCCGGCCCTTGATCTTGTAGAGGGTCCAGAAGAAATCGTGGTGCATTTTGAACTTCCTGCTGTCGATCCTCAGCAGATCGATCTGAACGTGACCTCAGGCACGCTGACCGTGTCTGGCGAACGGACAGCAGTATCACCTGCCGATTCACCGACAAATAGTCCGCGAGAAATTCGCTGGGGTCGCTTTACACGCACCGTTCAACTTCCGGCGGCAGTCGATACGCATCAGACGGCTGCCGATTATAAGAACGGGCTGCTGACCGTTCGACTCAAGAAAGCGGCCATTTCCTCGTCTGAAAAGGTCTCGATTGCTGTGTCGTAAAGGCTGCTCTTCGGCATTTCCAACTGATATCGCACGTTGCCTGCGGCGTGCCTTATGTGATAGAGTGTAAGAATGCGAAGAGGAATCGGTGTATCGCCCGGAGTGGCCGTTGGAGAGGCGTATTGCATTCACGAAATATTCGTGAATCCGAATACGCGTCGGCTGGCGGATAGCGAAGTCCTGCCTGAGCTGGATCGTTTTGAGCGAGCACGCGAGGCCACCGCCAGGGACCTGCGTTCGCTGCATCAAAAGGTCTCGACACAACTAACGCCGGATGTCGCGGCGATCTTTCTAACGCACGACACGATCCTTCACGATCCCGCGCTGACCGACAAAATTCGTCATCGAATTGTCGAAGAACATCAACCGGCCACATTGGCGATCAGCAATGTCCTCCACGAGTACTCGCAGCTATTCGAGCTGACTACGGATGACTATTTACGTGAGCGGCTCTCCGACCTGCGAGACGTCATTGTGCGTCTCAGCGGGCATTTGTCCGAAGTCTTGCATCCATCTGAGCAACCCGAGGTGCATGGCCCGTTGATTGTCGTGGCCGATGAGTTGCTGCCATCGCAGGTAATCATGCTGGGTGATTGTCAGGTCGTGGGCATCGTGACGCAAAGCGGTGGCAAAACCAGTCACGCGGCAATTTTAGCGCGCAGCCGCGGGATTCCCGCTGTTTGCGGTGTCACGGACTTATTGCGAGAAGTCAAGAACGGTGACCTGCTGGTGCTGGACGGCCGCGAAGGGAGTGTGGTCATCAATCCCGACTCCGAAAGCGAAAAGGTCTATCGCAAATTGGAGCGGGAATTTTTTGATCTCAAGGATCAGTTGGCTGCCAACCGCGATCGACCGGCGGTAACCTCGTGCGGAGCAAGCATCGAATTGCTGGCAAATATCAATAACCTGAGTGACGCCAAAGCGGCCGGCGCGATGGGTGCCGTCGGGGTCGGCCTTTACCGAACCGAGTATCTGTTTCTCACACACGCCGACGTTCCGGACGAAGAGGAACAGTTGCAGCGGTATCGTGAGATTATTGCAGCCAGTCCCAATCGCCAGGTGACGATCCGCACGCTCGACCTCGGTGGTGATAAGTCCGTCTCATACATGGGCCGTTATCGCGAGGGAAACCCCTTCATGGGCTGGCGATCCATTCGTCTTTCGTTTGAGCACCCGGAGTTTTTCCTACAGCAGATTCGCGCCATTTTGCGCGCCGCTGCCGGCGAAGGGCGGATCCGAATCATGTTTCCGATGATCACCACGCTGGAAGAAATCCGCCGCGCCAAGGGGATGGTGCTGCGTGCCGAGCGACAATTGCTGCGTGAGGGAAAGCCGTTTGGAAATGTCCAGATTGGCATCATGCTAGAAGTTCCTGCCGCGGCAGTCTGCATCGATACGTTTGTGGAGTACATCGACTTTGTTTCGATCGGCTCCAACGACCTGGTGCAGTACCTGATGGCGGCAGATCGCGACAATCCGCGCGTCAGTCACCTGTGCGAACCGCTCAGTCCGGCCGTGTTACGCGTATTGCACCGCGCGATCAGCGTTTGCAATCAAATGGGCAAATCCGTGACATTATGTGGCGAAATGGCCGGCGGGCCACGCGCGTTCGTGCTCCTGTTAGGAATGGGCCTGCGCAGCTTCAGTATGAGCCCGGCCATGGTGGCAACCATCAAGGACTTGATGCTGCGATTGACGATACCTGAAGCTCGCCAGATTTTTGAAGAAGCGATGGAGCTGAAAACCTCGACGCAAATTGTCAAGTTCATGGGAGAACAGTTGCACCGCATTGCGCCGAATCTTGAGGCGCTGGATTGAGAAACACGAATGATTTGCCTTCTTTACCTCTCCCGCTCGCGGGAGAGGTCGTCGCCGCAGCGACGGGTGAGCGACAGACAAAAACGTGAGCAGTTGAATTCGGCACGCTTGCCATGTTCCACCCTCAACTTTGCTTTTCCGCTTTTTTTGTCGCGCTCACCCCTGCCCCTCTCCCCGAATTCGTTGAGTGTGAAATCACAGCTTGATGCGTGGAGAGGGGAAAACAAAGACGAACCGAGATCCCGCGGCTTCACCTCTCCCGCGCAGCGCGTTGGGGAGAACGTGGTGGACTCCCGGTGCAATGGTCTGGAGAATAGCCAAAAGCCAGTCCCCCATTTCCGGCTCGGCGTGCGATCTGTTATAAAATCGAGCAACGCCATCCATCGTGGCCGCGCCGGTCACTTCCCCTTGCCCCGTTGATTTCACGCATGTCGCTAGCCCTTCGCCAACGTCTGTATGCCGAGCTTGACGCTCAGGTGCTGATCGACCCGCACACGCATATCAACGCCACCAACCCGGCCTCCAACACCCTGGCCGATGTGCTGGGCTACCATTACTACACCGAGCTTGCTCATTCGGCGGGGCTGCCTCGCAGCTTTATTGAAGATCCAGAAATCTCGCCGAAGGAAAAAGTCGGTCGCCTGGTCGAGGGACTTAGCCCGATCGAGAATACAATTCAATACAGTTGGCTAATTGAAATGGCACGGGAGCTATTCGGCTTCACCGACGAGCGCGTGACCAAAAACAACTGGGAACGGCTCTGGGACGCCTGTACCGCCAAGATGCAACTGGCAGATTGGCCCGAGCAAGTGCTGAGCAAGAGCAAGCTGGAAGCGGTGTTTCTGACCAATGACTTTGACGATTCGCTGACAGGCTTTGACACGAAGGTCTACATTCCGTGCCTGCGAACGGATGACCTAGTGTTTCATCTGGCCAAGCCATCTGTGCAGCAGCGGCTAGGACAAGCAACGAAGTTTGACGTGCGCGATGCAGCCTCATTGCAGAGTGCAATCGC
>JAWXCH010000291.1:0-4614 GCA_034440595.1 Planctomycetota bacterium
GTTCTGGAAAGACCGCCGAAACCAACTCCAGCCTGTACGACAGTACAATACCGCTGCCTAAAATCACAAAGTGCAGGCTACACCCGGCAGGAATCACAAAAAACTTTAGTGGAAAATTTGCCTGGTGCTCACTGACCTGAAACGCTCGTCCTGAAATTGCGATTTCTGATTCACCGCGGAGGACACAGAGAGCGCGAAGGAAGCGCAGAGGAGCAAGCAGTGAATTTCATAGTACGCCGAAGGCGTTTCATTCCGAAGCCTAGGGTCGCTGCGTAGCAGCGCACCCTAGGTAAAAGAAGAGAGAATAGGTTACCGCGAAGCGGTTACACAAGCCGCTGAGATGGATTGTTGCAGCGATCCATGTTTAACCACTGCGTGGTAACCGGAATCTAACCCCAGGTGCGCTGCGCGACCTGGGGCTGTGGTGTTAAACGCCTTCGGCGTATTTGGTTTGGTACCGAACCTCAACTCGCCCGCGGCTGCGGCACCGGGACGGTGCCTGCTACGTTTCGCAGCTAACAGATCACTTCCAGCTCGGTGTCCAAACCGGATCCGCCGATTGCGGACGCTGCGAACCGGGAACCAAACGTGGTGCGACGGTTTGCTGCGGCTGATATTGAGGTTGATACTGTGGCTGAAACCGGGGAGCCGTGTCTGGGCTTTGGCCGCGGAACGCCGACCCACTGCGAGCTTGTTCACTCCCCGCTGCGTCACGTTCGGCACGGCGTTTTCGTTCGCGTTGTGCAACGTCACTTGGATCCTCTCCGTCCTCGCCCGACGGCGGTATGATCGCAACCTTGGGAACCTGCCCTTTAGAGGGATCATTAACGAAGACCTGCGACTGCTTAATTCGCCGTTCGGTGTCGCGAAGTTCGCGCGTATCGGCAATATCACCTGGCCTGATACCGAAACGGTTTAACACCACCGTTTTCCGCGTGTGCGGGGCGTCTCCCTGGATGGTTACGTTGATATCGCCGACACGGTACTGGTTTCCTTCGGCGATGTCGTAGACCAGATCCACATCCCCCGCTTCTTCCAAAAACCGCGTATCGGCCTGCACGTCCGAGAAAATGTATCCTCGCCCCCCGTAGATATCGCGCATGGAGTTCAGATCGAGGTTCAGCTTTCCTTGATCGAAGTACTCCCCACCCTTTAGTTCCAGCAATTCTTCAATTTCGGCGGTCGAGAACTTGGTGTTGCCAACGATGGAAACTTTGCGAACTTTATAACGCGGGCCTTCATTGATCATGAATGTCACCGTCAGCCAGTCCTGATCCTCGTCGTACTCCAGGTCGCGAGAAATTTTGGCCTGAAAGAACCCTAAGCTGCGGTAATAAGTGGTCAGTTTTTCAATGTCATCGTCGATTTTTTGCATGTCGACTTCGCCACCAAAGAACCACAGAATGCCCGGCTTGGATTGGATCTGCGTCTTCAGTCGTGCATCGTCGGCAATCGTATTGCCGACAAACTGGGTTTTCCAAACGCGCTGCTTTGGTCCTTCGTTGACAAGAAAGACCGCCTTGCGATCCCCCGGCTTGTTTCCTTCGACAGTGAGCAAACTGGCTTTCGAGAAGCCTTTTTCATGATAGTATCGTTCGACACTGCGTCGCGCGTCTTCGATGGCCTGGGGATCGACCGAGTCCCCTGGCTTCAACTCCCCTTTTTTGAGGAGCAGGCTCTGCCTCATGGCCACGTTTCCGACGTATTTGACTTCGCGAAGAATCGGCCGCTCTTCGACCTCAAATACGACGACGATTCCGGCGGCGGTGCGTTGATACTTTGGCCGAATGTCAATGAATTTGCCGGTCCGGTCGAGCGCGCGAACATCGTCCTCCACCGTTTTGGGATCGAAGGACTGCTGCTCACGTGTGTTTAGTCGGGGCAGCTTATTGACATGTGTGGTCGCGCCATCAATGCGGACCTCGACAACGTTAGCTTCACCAGCGCGCGGTGGTGGGGCAGGCATTTCCTCTGCCGCATATACCAAAGTGGCAACCAGACCGATTATCAACGCGCAGAAAACGCACAATCGCCGAGTCAAGGCAACTTTGATCATCAGTCAGCTTCCCTAATTAAGAGTAAGGGCGTGAAAACGCAACCGGCAACGTGAAAACGTAAATTTGGAACGGAGAATGCCGTTCGATCTCGATGAGCACGTGCGCCGGCGGCACGCAATCGTCCTACGACCACTGCGCGCGAAGTCCCCATTGCAAGTGGCGGTAGAAATACCGCAAGCGATCAATTCGGGCAAGACTGATCTGAAGTGAGTGTCACGACAATTCTGGCGTCCATTCCCTCAACCGGACGCTAGCGAGTCAGCGACATATCGCGCATTTGGCGTCCGATCCCATCAGCCAGCGGGCGCTAGCCCCTGGTTCTTACGGCCATTCAGAACCGGACGCTAGCGCGTTGCGGCTGATCGCATATTGCCGCAATTATCGATAATCGCTACCCTTCTGCACCGTTGCTATCGCGGCGATAATGCAGGCCATTTTGATCGAATATTGGGTAAATCATCACTTGAACACGCGGCGCGCACATAGTCGACTCGTTGCAATGTTGGTGATGCTGCTGTTTGCAGCCGTGGCGTCCTGTCGCGTGCCCGATGCACCGATCTTGCGTGATCCGGCGGTGGGTTACGTCTATGATCCCAAGACGGCCGATGCAATCGCCGAGAGGTTTTGCGCCCCCCCTGCTATTCAGGCCCTGAACGATCGTTATCGAACAGCTTTGGCCGAACCGGTTAGCGTCGTTGCCTGGGAAGAGAATCACTCGGTGTCGAGTATCTTCTACGCGACCAACCGGGTGCCGCAGTTCACCGCCGACGGGCGTGTGCAATTTGGATCGCAGTGGAGCGTGCCGGTTGCCGTGGGAACCTGTCAGGTGACTTTGCCCAAGCGGCAGCGTGGGGTCGAAGTGGCACTAACTCCATTAAAATCAGAAAACCGTCTGGCCGCCTGGTTCACCGGCGGTAAGAAAGAGACGGTTGTGCCTGCTGCGGCCGTGACCGAGAACGCCACGAACCTATCCAGCCGCGTCGCGGTCGATGCGCCGCGGTTAATTGCTGCACCGGATTACTTTGCCGAACTGCGGCAAACGGTGCAGCAGTCACCCGAGAAAGATGTGCTGATCTTTGTGCATGGTTTCAACGTGGATTTTGCAAGTTGCGTGACGCGCGCAGCGCAGGTATCGATCGACCTGCCATTTAACGGCGCGGTGGTGGCTTACAGTTGGCCATCGCAGGGGGGGATCGGCAACTACAACACTGACGAGCAAATCGTCGCCCAGTCGGTCGGTTCGTTTGTCCATTTTCTGGATCAGTTGGAACAGGCTCTCCCCCCGGAGAGCAGAATTCATATCCTGGTTCACAGCATGGGGAACCGTCTGGTCCTGTATGGGTTGAGTCAGTTGCCCGAGCGATTTCAAAAACCGGCTCGGATCAGTAATCTTGTGCTGGCGGCACCGGATGTCGGCGTAAGCGATTTTAAGCAGCTCGCCCCACAAGTGGTCGCAACGGCGCGGCGGGTCACGCTGTATACGAACCTCAGTGATACGGCACTGATCGTCTCCAAGAGTAAGAATCAGGAGCAGCGGATTGGAGATGCGTTCCCGCCGGTGGTCGTCGCTGGGGTGGAAACGATTGACGCCTCGCGGATTGAGACCGGCTTCATGGGGCACTCGTACTACGGCAGCAATCGCGCCGCCCTGTCAGATCTGTTTGCACTAATCAAAGAGAATCGCGGCGCGGCGAATCGCCCCTGGCTGCGAATGGAATCCGCGACCGCTGAGGCAGGATATAGTTCAGACTCTGTGGTCAAAAGCTGGTGGGCATTCAACTCGCAACCGGCAGAAATCCGCTGGGTCTGGCATTTTGACCGGCTAAAGCAGATGACGGCGAATGGCTCTGCGGATACGACGTTTCGGGAATAGATATAGTTCTCGCTGGCATGACATGTTTCGCCTACCGTGGCACAAACCGATCATTGCTTAAGAGGCGCTGGTTCTGCTCGGTGCTCTCTGCGGTAGAAGATTACTTCTTCGGAATCTTGTTCAGCGTGTAATACGCCATATCGTGCAGAAGTTTATCTCCGGTCGTGGAGTGGACGTTCGCAGCTTTCAGTTGATGCACATGGCCGATCTTCAGTCCATTGATCACTAAGCGAACTGTTTTGCCGTCCGCTCCGACAGTGGCTGACACAATCGTCGGGTGGGTGCGATCCACCTCGGGACTGCCGTATGCTGATTGATAGATATACGTGTACGTTTCCAGGTCGTACGAATCGACATCCGCGGCCAGCTCACGCTGGACCGGTTCGGTAAACTCCAGTTCAAATCCGTCCGGCTTGATTCGCATTTCCTTGATCTCGAACGGGACCTTGCCGGTCCAAGAGATCCGGTCCAGCGAAAACGGCTTGGTGCCGTGCGATCCCCAGCCGCGATTGGTTCCGCCCACGTACATTGTGCCGTCAGGAGTCAACAGCACGGCCATCGAGCCCGAACCCATACCGTGCCGGAACGGAAAGCAGGCCCCTTGGTAAACGCCATCGATCTGCTCCAGAAAGACTCGCATGACGGTGCTTTGTGTCTGGTCGCCCACAAAGAGTTGATTGGCAA
>JAWXCH010000292.1:0-11964 GCA_034440595.1 Planctomycetota bacterium
CGGTAGATCCACAAAACGCCCAAAGTGGCGAGCAGGGGCACCTGCACGCAGAACATCGTTTGCATCAGAGTCAACTCCGTGGCGTTGGCCGCGGCCAACACCACAATCTGCGCCAGACCAACCGGAATCCACCAACGCAGACAGACCGGGCTGTTCTCCAGCATTGCCCAGATCGCCACTGTCGGCACAATGTCGACCGCCAGTGCAGCGAAAGCTATGGCCATAAGCAGCACGTAGAGCGGCGGCCGAACCGATAGAAACGTCGGATCGATCTGCAGCTTCCAATAAATCAGGCCAAACAGTATTGCGCCGTTGGCGGCCCAGCCAAGGATTTTCCAGACCCATGTTCGATACGCTGATGAGGTGGGCGATTCGACGCGGGTGACTTCAGTGGAAGCGGCTTCCAGTTGGAGCGGCAACGGTACAATGTCGGTCGGGGAAGTCCTCTGTAAACGCAGGCCGATAGCCTTTAGCAGAGAAATGGGCAATGCCGTCACACAGACTACGAGAGCCAAGGTGCTGACGTGTGATAACGTCGCGGATTGGGCGACTTTGTTTCCGGCAACCAGAACGGGTGACGCAGCAACCGCGATAAACACCAGTGTCGCAATCAGTCGCACCGGGCCGGGCGCATTGCCGATCCCTAACCAGATCAGCCCGAGCAAGTACTGGAATAACGCCAGCGCAATCAGGACTGGAACCAGGCCTTGGTATCCGTTTCTCTCGACCCACAGAACCACTCTCCAATCGACCACCAGCAGCACAACGATCAGTAGCAATGTAAAGCTATTGATTCGACGCCAGAACGGAGGCGTGTCGTATGGCGAGAGTGAGAACGGCACCGCGTGCTGAACTGCCGCGTCGCTGTCGGGCAATAGCTCCCGCGCGCGATGCTCATTGTCTGGTTGCATGCTCTGCCTCCTGTATCCTGCCATTCACAACCCGCACCCAACGATAGCCAAACGATCGATATATGTAGAAAACCAGTAGCACCGCCCCGAAAGTTGGTATCAGAACGAAGAAGAACGGAATAACCATCAAGAGACCGAAACCCAGTAGCCAGGACCAACTGGCCGCATCTTTGTTCTGGTTAAACACTCCCCAGACCATCGTCCATAGAATCAGCCCCAGCAACAGACTCACCATTGCTGTGATTTCAAAAGGCCCAACGAGTTTGTCTCGAGATCCATCTTCTTCGACAATCAGTCGCAACAATGCCGCTACCATGCCCGCCGTGGTGATCCAGCTAAAGAGTCGCCAGAGCGTAAATTGTGCTGCTGGCGACTTGATTGGGTGACGGTCGACAATCGAATCGGCTCGCGCGCTGCTCTCCTTTATCGCTGCAGGCGCTGCACCAAACGCCTCGTCAGTGCCTTGCCATGAATCGTCTTTTTGTAAACGCAGCAATCGATAGCCAAATAGCTTGCAAAATCCCATCGGTAACGCAGCAACAGCGACACAGACCACCAATGCGGCGGTTCTGGCGGGCCACTCCGCCAGGTTCGATTCTTCCTGAGCAAAGCTGGCCGAGACTATTGTTGCGGCAATATACAGACTGACTCCGGCAACCCGCGCCGGGAGTGGCCAATTCCCCATCGCCAGCCACGTTGCCGCCAAGGCAAGCTGTCCCAGCATCACCCCGTAATACACGAAATCGTCGCCGAAACCTCGATTGGATTCATCAAGTGCAGACGAAAGCAGCCAGTCCAGTATCGTGGTTCCCACAATGAGCAGCGCCGTGAATGCATACTCTTTCCAATCGGCGGTTCGATTGAGCACCATGCGGTTCATAGCGGCACCGTGCGACGGGCTATCTGAGTCGAGTGTGTTGTCGGTGGTAACTTCATTCGGCTGCGACATGTGCTTGCCCCTCCGTTATTAGCGATTCTTGCCGAATGCGAATCAGTCGATAACCCGCATAGCGATAGAAACACAGCACCAGCATCGTCACGATCAACGGGCCTTGTACCACGGCCGTTGCCATAGCCAGTCCCTCGGTGATTTTGAACCGAAACAGCAGCAAGACCACGAACAGTTGCATCGCCCCCATCGGTGCTAGCCAGCGCTTTGCACGATCGCCCGGTCCAAAGATCGCCCAGACGGTCATATACGATATTAGACCATATCCCAGGCAGCCGACGAGCAGCATTTCGGTCTGCGAGAAGATGCGAAAATCCGCATTGTGGATTCGCGGCTGTGCATAGTAAACCAGTCCTAATGATAGGATCGTCGTGAATGCCGGATCCCAACTCCGCCAATACTTCATCAGCGATTTGAACCATCCACGGCGCTTCGCAAGTGCGGCACCGCCGTCGCTAGCCGGTGCAGTGGAGTCGCCCACGGGCAACGGCATGCGAACGAACCGCCAGCCGGCAAAGCTCATCCCCGAAAGTGGCAGCGCCAGGAACCCGATCAGCATCACAGTCGCTACCAATGACTCAACACTGTCGCGCCAGATCATACTTGGTTGCTGCAGATAGCGTGGCTGCTGTAAGTCCTGTGGCTGCTGTAGATATTGTGCGGCCATGCCCAGCGCACCAACAGCGAACAAGGTGAGTATCCTGAGCGAGAAAGGCCAGCTACTGAGTGCCAGCCAGATAATAGTCAACTGCAATAAAGCCAGCGAGATCGTCAATAGAACGTAAGTCTCGGCAATGTAATCGCGATCCATCATGCCCCAGGCGATGGATGCTAAATACCCCAATACCAGCAGCGTCGTAAACCACCACGTGGCAGGCGGCCGGGGCCCGCGAGGCGTATCATCGGGATACCGCACCAAATCCGCCGGGCGAGCGTTGCGTTGTTCGTGCTTCAAAGGAGCCACCCACTGAGCCGCTTCGCCGGATGGTGAAGTGGCCGAGCCGTCGACAGGTGGGTTCGTCGGTTCGTCTGTGCGTTCATTCGGCTGCGACATGCGTGCCCTCTGGTAATTGGTTGACGTTTGCCAATTCGCTATTGCTGCTGACGGCATTCTTCCTCGTAACCCGCACCAGTCGATACCCCGCTTGGCGGAAGATGTTGAGGATGAGAAGGAGTTGGATGGTGGCGAGCGTACAGACGAAGCTGATCGCATAGGCCTCTTCATCCCAGCTATCGTTCATGGCAAATAGCCCGAGTGTTGTAGCCACGGCAAGCAAGAGCGGCACGATCCAGGACCACCATGCGCGTCCCTGCCTGAAGATTGCCCAGATCGAGCTGACATTGACACTCAGCAAGGCAAGCCAGATGGCCCCATAGAATTGCCAGTTGACTTCGACGTAGTCCGGAAACGATTTCAGTTGCTCGTTTGATCGCGCAATCGCTGCAAGTATGGCAACAATGATTGTCCAGCACAGCAGCGTGCGTAGCGTGAATTGATTACCACCAGAAGACGTGCCTACGTTTCCGTACAGCAACCTTCGCTTCCAATTGTCAGCCGTCGAGTTGCCAAAGTCGGCAACTCTGCTCGTATTGTTCAACCGTAGTCCTGCTAGCCGCGGCAGGCCAACCGGGAATGCGCAAACGCAAGTAAGCACTAGCAAACTTCCCACGATATCGAATATCGACGTTAGCAAACTGAAATCGAAAGCATCATCACCGAGCAATGTCTGAATGACATTCGGTGAAGCGGCAACACAGAGAAACAAGACAAGCGACGTCAATTTCGCTGGCAGTGTCCAGTTTGCCAGAACTATCCACGCCACGCCCAAAGATACTACGAATGCTGCGAATACGTATAACGTTAACTGGTCAAGAAAAATTAGTAGAGAGAATGTTGAGACAACTCCCATTGCGATCGCCGGTATAACCGCCCACAGCATCCCCCGAATCCGCCCCTGCGCCGCGCGCAACTCCGCAAGCGGAACCATCGCTTCATTGCTAAGCGGAGCAGTTGCCACGGGGGGCATTTCCTTGTGCTCCACGCTCGCCTCATCCACCTGCGACATGTTCCACCTCCTGTGAATTGACTATTGCTGACGGTGCAATGTCTTTCTTCCGCGTGACCCGCACCAACCGATAGCCGAGTTGCCGGAATACATTGAAAATCAACAGCAATCCCACCATCGCGATTGGCATGCACACCATGATCAACATGTACATTCCGTCAATCACTTGTGTGCTATAAGAAAGGCATCCCCAAGCGAAGGCCGTGACAAGCAATAACGGCACCAGCCAACTCCAATAGGCCGGTCCCGTACGAAAGACGGCCCAGATGGCGGCGGCCAGCGAGACCTCAAAGCCAGTAAAAATAAGCCCATAAAAGATCCAGTCCTCCATGATCGCATCCCACGACATGTTCAAGAGCTCGTTGGATCGGCAAAGTGCCATGACAATTCCGGCCAGAACGGTCCAGGTGAAAATACTGCGCAAAGTCAATTGATTTTCTGTCGAGTCGCCATCGGCGCTACCGTATAAAAATTTCCCCAGCAGCCCGCGGGTTGTCTTGGTTGAGGTGTCACTGAGATTTTTTAATCGGAATCCGAGCAATCGCACGATGGCGAGTGGAACCGCGAGGATGCTTGCAAACACCATCGCTACGCCGAGCGGCGCAAGGACTCCTTGCTCATAAAATTCAAGATACGATAGGAATGCTCCGGTCGGCAGTGTTACCGCACCGAAGAACAGTAGTGTTGCCAGATAGCGAACTGGACCTGCCCAGTTTCCGGCCACCAACCAAAAAACAACCATCATGTACAACAACGCGAGCGTTGCGAACATAGCGCCGATGCCTCCCAGCCCGGACATTAGCGGCGGTGCCAGCACTCCGAATACCACCGCCACCGCGACATAGCTGCGTTGCACGGCGGCCATTTGTGCCCTGGCTTTGCACAGTTCGGCAAGCGCGTCAGCCGGCGAGATCGAATCGTGCGGAACGTTTTGGGACCAGTCTTCCCTTGCATTGTCTGGTATAGCTCCCGGCGCAGCTCTGTCTTCAGCAATTTCACGGAATGGATTTTCCGGCTGATTTGTTGCATTGGTCGTAGAATTCGACAACAGAACGCCCCCTAATTTGCAGTGTGAATTGAAGGTAATGGATGCCACGAAACGGACCAGCGATTGGTCGGGCCAATGCTCCCGTCTCGTTGTCGTCGATTGTAAAGGATTCGCCGCAAACCCGCACCGATTGTCGACAAAATTTGCCAGCGGGCCGGTTTCTCGATAAACTCAATAGTATTGACGGGCCGCGAAAAACAACATCATTCCCGCCCGGTGTACTGTTACAACTGTAGATTCGCGTGCGCGGTATCAGCCAGAGGGCGCTAGCCCCTGGTTGTTTTCCGAACGAACCGGACGCTAGCGCGTTGCGGCTGATTTGAAATCTTGCTGTAGTGCTGCATCAACGTCGGTCAACCTTTACCCATTCCAAGCATGAAACTTCTCGCGTCCTATAGATCTCTTGCTGCCGCGTTGATTCTGCTTTCAGTGGCCATCGCACCGGCGCTGCTGACACCAGCAACTGCCAATGAGCCAGCCAAAGCCAATAGCAAGCCGAGCAAGCTCAAGAACCGCAAACCCGATCAGCCGCTGATTGTGGCTGCCGTCTCATGCCGGTCCACGATCCGCGAGGTGAACGAGAATCTGGACCGCATCGAACACTGGGCACGCGAAGCGGCCAAACAGAACGCCGACATCGCGCTGTTTCCCGAGAGCGGCATCACCGCCTGGTGGCAGAGTCGCGAGAATCGCAAATATGCACAGCCCGTTGATGGCCCGGCGATCAAGCGAATTGCCAAACTGGCCAAAGAGCTGGACATGATCCTGGCCGTTGGCCTGACCGAACTAGATGGGAAGAGTGCCTACATCACGCATGTCATCGTCGGGCCCGAAGGTGTCATCGGCACACATCGCAAAAGCTCCCTCGCCGGGGGCAAAGACAACGGCGAATCACGCACTTGGGAACAGGGAAACGACGCAAACGTGTTCGATTTGCTCGGATACAAGGTCGGCGTGGCGATCTGCTTTGAATCGGTTCACCCCGAGACCTGTGCGAAGCTGAGAGACAAGGGTGCCGAGATCATTCTGGCCCCGTATGCGAATGGCACCAAGCCATCTGAGATTACCGACGCAGAGCGCAAGGAGCGAAGCTGGGTTTGGAAGCGTGTGGACGAGAACAAGGTCTGGTACATTGCCTGCGATGGCGCACCCAGAAATGAAAAGGGGGAGCGCTCCGGTGGAGCCGCTTATGTCATCGACCCGACAGGAAAACTAGTCACCATCTCGCCGAATGAGGGACCCGGTGAGGCGATGGTCGTTGTCAACGTAACGCGGGATTCGATCGTTCCGGCGAGTGGCAAAGCGAAGTGAGCGTGCAGGAGAAAACGTGGTTATGCAGCCTCGCTGCTGGCGGGATCGTCGGTCGCTTCTACGGTCGGATTGGCGTCAAACGAGAACTGAAATCCTGCATAGGCCGCGACGGCATAAAATAGGATGTCCATCGGCGAAAAAGTAACCTTCATCAGTTCGACGGCTCCCTGCATGGTCATGCCGGACAGAACGTCAAAATATCCCACCTCAATTCCTTCTGCGACGAGTCCGTCTGTGGCAAATCCAACGGCGGATAGAAAATTCCCCAGAGCACAGCCGAGCAGAGCAAAGGTGCCTCCGATGATTCCAAACAACGGAGTTTCACCTTTTCCAAGAACTCGCACCACAACGCCGACCAGCGCCCCGACTCCGATGGCCGCGTAGCCGATCTGGTAGCCAGTCCAGACGGTCATGACTGCCCACAAAATTGCGCCGATGAGTGCTGCAATGGCTCCGCCAAAAATTGCTCCGACAAGGCTATTTTTCATGAGCGTGGTTCCAAGGGCGTGGTATCAATAAGTTGCTCGAGTTTCGAGCCATTTGGAAGTACAACATAGCGGCTCGCTCTGTTTTTGCAAATTAGTTTTCGGAAAAAAGTTTTTCTATACCGTTTCTACTCTCAAGTTTCACCGCGATCTGTTCCTTGCCGGCCCTCACCCGTCGCTGGGGCGACGACCTCTCCCGCAAGCGGGAGAGGTGAAGAAAATGATGCCCTCGTTTGCCTTTCACGCGCTCCGCTGGCGCGTCGCGGCTAACAATTGTCGACCTCTTTTTGCAGGTCTTGATGTGTTGCTCACGCCCTACAATTCTCCGCGCGTCCCTCTGTGCTCTCCGTGTTCTCTGTGGTGAACTAAAAAACGCAGCGTACTAGCAACGCTTTATTCCGTCACATTCGCCAACGCTGACCGAATCTCTTCCAACACCGCCGCGTCAGTTTCTACTTGCTGTCTGGCATACAACTTCTCGCGAATCGCAACAACTAGCTCCGCCTGCCGATACTGACCTAGTGCCCAGGCACAGGCCCCGCGGACGAGCGCTTCCTCATCGTTCAGCCCACGCGTTAGCGCAGAGACTGCGGAGGCAGCCTGCTGATTTCCCAGCACAATCGCCGCGTTGCGCAACACGCCGCGCCGCCGCGCACGCCAGAGGGGTGTCTTGCGAAAGCGCTGGCGAAAGTCTTCCTCCGTCAATTCAAACAGCGCGGTCAACTCCAGTGGATTCGTTTCTGCACGCGGTTGAAACGTCGGCTCTGGACTTGGCGGCAACGACTCAGCACGCGAGTTCGTATTCCAAGGGCAGACATCCTGGCAAACATCGCAGCCAAAGAGCCAGTCCCCCATTCCGGTGCGCAATGACCGTGGAATCGCTTCGCGCAGTTCAATGGTCAGATAGCTAATGCAGCGTGTCGCGTCGAGCACGTACGGGGCAACAAACGCACCCGTCGGACAGGCATCCAAACAGGCGCGACAGGTGCCGCAATGATCGGTCGTACTCGGTTCATCGGCGGCCAGTTCGACATCGGTCAACAGCGCCGCCAAAAAGAACCAGCTTCCATGCTGCTGATTGAGCAGTAGCGTGTTCTTGCCAATCCAGCCCAGCCCGGCCAGTTGCGCGAATTCCCGTTCCAGTAGCGGGGCCGTATCGACCACACCGCGGTTTCGACTCCCCGGTACCAGTTGCTCAAGCTGGTCGCACAGTTGATCAAGCTTGCTCCAAATCAAATCGTGGTAATCATCCCCCCAGGCGTAGCGCGATACTCGCCCTTCCCCCGGCTGCGGCGGACGAGGATCAACCGTTCGATACGGGATCGCCAGCATCAATATGCTGCGCACGCCATCCAGCACATGCCCCGGGTGCGCGTAAGCTTGCTGTCGTTCAGCCAGGTAGTGCATCTGTCCGGCGTAACCCGCGGTTAGCCACTCCGAAAACCGCCCGAAACCAGCCGGCTCCACGGCCGGAGCCACCCCGGCCAGCACAAAACCAAGCTGCTGCGCCGCCTGCTTCAGGCGATCGGCAAGCTCCTGACTGGTCAGCTTCTCTTCGGGCAGTTTCTGGTCAGCAGTTGTCACGGCAGGGGGGAGGTAAACGTGTTTTAGAGGGACAAATCACCTGATTTTGAGTAAATTGCAGCTTGCCACAGTTGTATTGAGGCACGCGGCTGTTTAATCTGGATAATATGAGTGTTGTGGGTAGTTTTAGTAGTAGCTGCTACTTCCAGTCAGTTCGCACCGCGTTTAGTCGTTTTTCCAGAGGGTTTTACCATGCTTCGCTTTCGTCACATCCTGTTGGTCGCGGTTGCGGCCATGTCGATCGGTTCGGCCGGCACGCTCATGGCACAAGGGGGCTGCTACGGAGGTTTTGGCGGTTACGGGTACGGCTACGGAGCTGGATTGTACACCCGGTACAGCATTCCTTATTTTGCACTGCATCCACCGGTTTACTATAGCCTGCCGGTGCCGCGAACCTATGGGTACAGCCCGTGGGCCTATCCGCCTGGCGTGATGACCCCGGATGTGGAGATCGATCTTTCGCAGGACGTGATCAACCCACACATCCCGGGCGTCGACACGACCAAGCCGATGTCAGCTCCCAAGAAGTCGAACCGCTCTGCCGAGTATCGCTTTAGAGAATCGCGAGTCGACGTCGCCAAAGATCGCCCGGTGCCACAGGTGATGATCAACCCGTACGTGGAGCCAGCCGTGGCTAATCATTCGCGGTAGCAACAGTGTGTGCCACTGGCTCCGCCAGTGCTGAATAGGGATTGCGTCTACAGGCGGTTCGCACTGGCAAAGCCAGTGGCACACAAATTACCCTTCGCGTTGCTGGCGGCGAAGTTTCTTGCGTTCGGCGCGGCTGAGTTTACCCCCGCGCACGTCGTCGTCTGACTCATCGTCGTCGTCAGGTTCACTGCGTGACTGCGTAGAGGCAGCATTGCCAAAAATTGGCTTGCTCCGTGTCGGAACTGTCGAGCTATTGTTGGCACTGAACGAACCAACACCATCGGAAGTCTTGCCCGTGGAACTGTTGCTTGCACTGCTGTTACTGGCATGTGCAGAATCGACGCGCGAACTGGTACCGGCCGCTTTTGGTGTAGCTTCCTCTTCGGAATTGTCCGAATCATCGGCATCGGTACGCGCTTTCTTTTCACGTTTGGCACGAGAAACACGCACCGGCAATTCGCCATTCGCATCCAGCACCACGTACCGTGCATAGCCTAAGAACCCAAACAGCAAGGTCGATTGGCCAGTCAGCCGTAGGCCGGCCTGTACCAGGACTAGCTCAGGGTACTGATCCACCGCGCTCATCAACTGCATCACCAGCGCTGTGGTCCAGAACAACGTGCCAAGCGTCAGGCAGGTGATGGCCAGACGCGAGACTCGTACATCGAGTGCCAGACGAATTGCCAGCGAAACGGTCAGTAGCCCGACCGGGCCAAGCCACCAGATTTCGCCGTTGCCAACGACCGTTTGCTCGGTCCAATGGACCATCGCGTGTTGAATCGCCAGATGCAAACCGGCAATGGAGTTGACACTAGCTATCGCCAGCCCGATGGATGTCCACAGCCAGACGCGGTATCGGCCGCGATAATCGTCCAGCCGACAGCGACGCAGTCGATAGATCAGAAACGAAAGCATCGCCGAGAGCATCAACGTTGCGGAACTGAACCAACCGGCCAGGCTGCTGGGCGATTGCAGGTCAAACGTTCGTACTGATCTAAACCACTCGACAGGTTGCGTAGCATGATGCGCAAAAAGCAACAGCGCAATCAAACTCACTCCCGCAATGCCGATAAAGCAAAACGTCCAATTGCCGCGTGGAACCAGATCGGTGAGGCGTGGCTGATGATTGCGGCGCGCAGCATCGGTATAGGTTTCGCCACCGCGCGAAGTACGAGACTGGCGCGCAGTCGACGGCGCAGCCGCGCCTTCCGCAGCGCGTTCTTCGGCCAGCACGCGGCGTCTTTTTTCGCCGCCTCTATTTCCCATTCGAAGCATATTTTGTGCCTGGGCCAGATTCCGCTGCGGACGGAATGGGTAGTACGGTAGGAAAATTCTGTCAGCCGCTGCCAAGACAACTTCCCTGTGGCAGGGGTGAACTTTGATGCTTGTTGCCAGTGCGCCATAAAGCGAGCCGGCAAAGTTTGCCTAGTTGCCACAGCTTTGCGTCCTGCGCCGCGGTGGCTACTTCGTCTCTATCGAAATCGACATTCTGAGAGCCGGTCTGTACTGCAACCCACGCAAGTTGTGCTAGCGTAGTGGCACGGGCATCCTGCCCGTGAAGACGACGAGCCAAGGAGGCAGTGGAATCACGACGCTCACAGCCGTAAGAACCAGGGGCTAGCGCCCGCTGGCTGATAGTATCGGAAGCTCAACTCATGATCAGCCGAAACGCGCTAGCGTCCGGTTTCCTACTTTGGTTGCACTCACTGCGCGTTCAACGGTTGAGCACTCGTCGTCGGAGGAGCGCTAGGTGCAAATAGGTTCGGAGTTGGAGCCGCCGTGGTGTCATTAGCTGCGGCACCGCCGGTCGCTGCTCCTGGCTGTTGCTTTGGCTGATCAATGCGAATCAACAAATAGGTTTCGGTCTTTTCAGTACCGAAGTGGACCAGCATCGGTGCTTCTTTTTGCAACAAGTTGTACAGGCCCGTCTCGCAGACCATGTTCGTGTTGTCACCAATTCGGAAAGCAACACGCTGCGTCTTTTTGTCGACCTGACCTTGAATGGTCTGCGACTGATCGGTCTGCGTGTTGTAAAAGGTGCCGCTGATAATCCCTTGCTTACTGACCGCCAGTTGCATCACGCGAGTTGGCTGGTCGTCTTGCTTGCTGGTCGAAACACCAAACACACCCAGCGGCATCCAGTCGGCCTTGTCGGCATCGCTTGGGTTGGTCGGCGCTGCCACAGTTGCCAGCAGCGACGCCGATTGAGCAAAGTCCGCCGGGGTGCCAACATCCTGGCCGTTGACGTAGACCGAATTGTCCTGATAGACAACGTTGCCACCGGTGCCGTAGTCGTAGTAGTACGGTTCAGTCCAGCTCCAAGGAAACCACGAGGCAAGGCTGCCCCAGGCTGGATAGGTCCACCAGTAGCCCCAGGGACGATTCAAACCGTTTTGATAATGCCACCAGCCGTAGGCATGCGGATGGTTGGCCCACCAGCCATCGTTGAACCAGTTGTGCGTTTGATCGCGCCAGCCGGCACGAACGTCGTTGCCCCACGTATTCCAGTGAGCAATCTGGTTCGGGTGATTACCAGCCCAGTTGCCAAAGTTATCGCGAGTGACGGCGTTGTTCCATTTGCCGTTGAAGTTGTTCAGTTGGTCGTGAGACATATTCGCCCAATTCGATCGATTGTTGATCGTGGGGTGAATGTTATTGACGTTGACATTGCGATTGAAGTCATTGTTGCCAACTCGATTGAAGTCGCCACGATTCACTTCACCACCAGCGGCCGGGCGCATGCCGAGAAAGTTGTTGAGCTGTCCCTCGTTGGGTCGAGCATAGGCACCGCCGTCCGCCAAACCAGCGCGATTAAAGTCCGCAGTGCGGTCAAAACCTCCCGGTATAGATGAACCGTGAGAAAAATATCCATCGAGATTGCCACGGTCAAATCCGCCGGCAGCTCCGGCACCGCCGAATCCACCGATGTCGCGATTGAAACCGCCAACCCCGCCCGCAC
>JAWXCH010000293.1:0-13851 GCA_034440595.1 Planctomycetota bacterium
AGGATGAATGGAGAAGACTGGATCGCGATCACTATTGTATGGGACCTGCCCAGAACCGCCACGAAATTGCGCGTGGGGAGGAGAAGTTTTTACGGCGGGCGGTCAAAAGCGAATAGCTAGAAAACGACTGAATGAAATAGCCGTTTGGTGTGTTCGCCGAAAGCTGAGTTGCGCGGACGTTTACAGATCAAACAAAACGTCGACGGCATTCGGAACCGGGAGAAATTGAAAGATCGGTAGAACGCCGTTAGATGATCGCTCCAATGTGGCGGTGGGCGTTGATTCCATCTCTCGATCAGTTGAGCGCGCGTCTTCTTCGGCCGCCTTCAGAACCGCGCGGAATATAGGCAATAGCTGTGTCAACGCGTCTTTGAGTACTCGGTGGTCGCGAACTACTCCCTTGCCCCGATGGACGATGTTTGAACGAATTTGATAGTAGAACATAACAGACTTGACTGGCGAGTCAGGATCAAGTGTTACTTTTTTTGTTGGTTGATTTGCACGACCGAGTGTGTGACGAGTGTGCACATGTTGCCTGAGGCCATCTACAAACGCTTGCTCCTCGGCGAGTTGTTTCACCTTTTGTGTTGCCTTGTCTCCAAGGTGGTATCGCAACGACACATAACGCTCTATGGATGACCACAACAGGAGATACGCCATTTGTAGTCGGAATAGTGGCTTCAAATCCCATTCAAAGCCCTGATGCCAATTGAGCTCTTCCTCCACTACTTCCAAAGCCGCTGTAAAAAGTGGGTCGTTCCAACCGTTCCATTCGCCCTCCTCGCAATCCACGCTCCCTTTCTGAGGAGACTCGCCGAACAGAACGTTTGCAAATACGCCTTCAACCCGAGTTTTTTGCCAGCAATAGTGTTTTTCTGGCTCCATAGCGGAAATGCGATCGTATGCATTTCCGGAATCCTGAGGTCGAAAAGCCAGCAATGAGCCGTCAACTTCCCCGCGTATTGTCCGGTCAAGAATCGGCAATCCGTCACGCAGTCGTAAGCCTCCCTTGATTGTCGCCGATCGAGACAGGTCTACGAACTTACTCAATTGAAAATATGCGAGTTGGCCCGGCCTAAAGATTCCATAAGCAAAAAACGGCAGCGTAGTATCTGAGGGCAATTTCATTGTTCATGCTCCACATAACGCGACAAGATCGGCCTGCCAGATATTCATTTCCGAGAAAAACGGTCTCGCCTCTTCGCGCAAATCGGCCCATGCCTCTGGGACTTCCTGCGGATAGAGGTCAAAGTCGAGGCGCTCGACATCCCGAAGCGCTGCCTCGACTGCTGCAAGCGATGGACACTTTCTGAAATATCGAGGACAGAACGCAATGCAAGCGTCCAGCAAGGAATCCGGCTGGTCTGGACCTACGGGGACTATGCTCCGAAGTTTGCCAATTGGCCTGATGGACTGATCGAAATAGTGTGGCTTAAGCCACTGGCGATCCGCGTCACCAACGAGCACCAAGAACTCGATGGGATTTACACCGTCTGCCCCCATGAATCCACCTTGACCACCGACGACAAATAACTTTGAGTACCCTGCCACGTCTATACCTCCCCTGCAAAGTTAGTTTTACTAGAAAGTTCGAGTTGCTAACTTGAACATGTGTCACAAATGCTTGATCGCACGTCCGATTTGAAGACACCTAGCAAACGTACTATACTTTCCGCCGTGTTGCGCAAGAAAAATCGTGACATTAATGCAAAGCAGTACAGCGTAGTGCGTTGCGATTTGTAGAATCGTCTCAAAGCTGTTTTGGAATACCGGCCTTTAAGACGAACTCTTTTTGAAGACGGCACTGATGCGATTGCACCAGGAATGAAACAAGAGTGGCACGCAGCGCTGTCGGCGGCATCGCTTGATTCGCCCCGTCTACTCCGGAACCTGAATTTTCTTGGAATAGGTATCGGAGCAAGCAGAAATGTTTCTATCGTATTGGTAAGTCACCTTAACGGTAACTGTCTTGCCCCGTATTTCGGCGGGGGGCTGATTGTCCAGAGGGAACTCTTGTTTGGCTTCCATGTTGCCACCTGTCGGCAGTTCGCCGTAAACGATCTTCCGACCCTTCTCGTATGCCGTATCGATGACCCAAAGCGGATTGCCAGACTCGTCCTCCACGCGGAATCCGAGGATGCCATTGATCCCGCTGTATGGGACGTCGAACACGATGCGCTGATTTTCCACGCGAGGCTGGACATCAACTCTGGGAAACTGCGAACAGCCGGATAGAGTGGCCAGCGGCATCGCGGCCATGAAAACCAGCATTTGCTTCAATGGTAGTCTTCGGCAGCCGTCTTGTAACTCTTCAATTACAAACGCCATTTGTTGCCCGACGTTTTGAGAGTAGAAAGTGGAGAGTAGACCGAGTTGAGGGGAGAAGGCAGATGGGTTCGCAGCACCGGTCGCGATACAAAATCGCACAGCCTTCAAACCTCTACTCTCTACTTTCTCTCCTCAACTCTCTATTGCGGCCTAGGGCCGCAATCGGGGTGACAGGATTTGAACCTGCGACCTGTCGCCGCGGCGACCGCGCTAGCCTAGCAAACGTTTTATCTCGTCGCGACCTGCACCGGACTTCAAATATAATTCACGTTGGACAGCCTCCGCGCGAGATTCAAATTCCTCAAAGTGCTTTAGCTGCCACGGAATGCCGTGTTTTGTAGCTTTGGAATGTCCAGCATTGTGACGCCGAAGTCGTTCGTCAATATTCTCGCACGATCCTGTATAAAATCGACCCGTCTTGTCACTCGAAAGTACATACACGTAATACGCCATAGTCGGGGTGACAGGATTTGAACCTGCGACCTTTTGACCCCCAGTCAAACGCGCTAGCCAGGCTGCGCCACACCCCGGTGTGTGGTTCCAGTATCGCAAAACTATGTCACTACTTCAATGACCATGTGCCCGTACCGAAAATCTATCCCCACTTATCGACATTGTGCTGCGATAACGCCTAAATACCGGGGAGTCGTCGCTGGAAATTCAAAACACCCCCGATCTTAGCAGTTACCCTGTCCGTGGAATCGGCACCACCTCAAAGTGAGTGGAACAAGGACGGTGAGGGTGAACTGGATGAGCAGGATTTTTTGATTGGCTTAGCTTTGGTGTTGACGCGCTGGTGCGAGAGGAGGAGAACGCCGAGCGGATGCTGCACCGAAAGTGAGACTACAACCGTTGATCCAAATGGCACTTCTGGGCAAGCCCCCCGCCTTCGCGATGACAAGCAGCAGTGGCACCCGGCGCTCGAAATTGACAGAAGCATTGGTTAGTGCGACAATCAACAAGTAATCATTTTAATTTCCTTCTGATAATGTTGAGGTGCCTGCATGTTTGCAATCATGATGGTGTTTTTCGCGGCCGTTCAGCTACCAGATACGGAAGTAGCAACGATTCGAGAACGTTCAATTAATGCAAAAACAGCATCAATCGAGTCTGCGAAACAGAGACTGACGGATGCTCAGCGGTCCCTGCGGATGCCAATTCGCTCTGGGTCGTCAGAAGATAAAAAAAAGATTGTGATCCAGCGAAAGAATAACGTCGAGGCTGCGAAAAAGGAACTGGATAGTCTGTCTAAAGGGGATGGAATTTATTTCGGAGATCTAAGCGAGCCTGAGCTAGGTAGAATCGGCCACCTGCCTCGCGATCGATTCCGCACGCTTCAAATACAAAATGAAACCGAAATGCTGGCCGAAGTTGTTTACACTCGGGGATTCGATCAGCGCGTAGAACTAACTATCCTGATACGCGGCATACCCACCGAAAAGCTAGTTGATGATCAGGCGGTGGACTGTCGTAGTATTTTCAAAGTGACCGACACCTACAAGTTCGAGACAACAGGCGGTGGAACTAAGAAAGTATTTGTGTTTGAGCTAATCGATGAAGCCGACCTCAGAAAGCGCCTGAAAGCAGACAAGGAGGTGAAGAAAAAGGAGGCAAAGTAGAGATTTCGGAGCTGTCATGGGAATGGACTGGCTGGACCTTGATTGCAGGCGACCAGAAGTCGCATAATCGAGCAAAGGCCCAAATAAAGTTTTTGAACCAAGTCTGTTCATTGCTTGAGTGAGCAATTTGACGGCATACAGAATGCTGTCTGTCGGATCATTCGACCGTAACCTGGTATATCTCATAACTTAATGGGCGGTGAGGGGATCGAACCCCCGACCTTCGCCTTGTAAGGGCGCTGTTCTAGCCGCTGAACTAACCGCCCAAGAACGGTAACGGTGCGACCGGGGCATTGCTGCTCCAGCCCAACTCCCGTCAGCACAGCTAAAATTCTAGATCATGGCTGCGGGGCTAGCAACCCATGAATCTACCCGAGCATATTCAGTAAATACCCAGGACAGTCGGGCACCGTTTCGGTTCGGGCGTTGAAACAGTGCCCGGCGGTTCTATAATCAGCACTCTTGTATTGCTAGCCAGTCCATCTGTTCCTTACCGCCCGCGAGATGCCGCTTGTTCGACGCCCTCCTCAGTCAGATTCTGGCGGTGCATTTGATGGCGGTGAACCTGGCCTCTGCCGGGCCGCTGGTGGCCGTCTGGCTGGAATGGCGCGGGTCGCGAACTGGTCAGGATCTGCTTTCTGCTGCTGGCCGTACTCTCGCTCGACTGGCACTTCTCGGGCTGGTGATCGGCGTCACGCTTGGCGTGGGGATGCTGCTAATTGCCTGGGGGGGAGGGGATGAGCAACTGCGATCGATGCTGGAAACAGTCCCGGCGATGCGGTGGTGGTATGTCGGCGGAGAGATTCTGTTTTCTGGTGGCTGCTTGTTTGCTTACTGGTGGTATTGGGACCGGCTGGCAGGTCGGCGGGTTTGGCATCGGGTGCTGGGGATCGTGGCCGGCACGAATCTGCTGTATCACTTTCCGCTATTGTTCACCGCGCTGAGTGTGAAGATGTCGCGGTTTCAGTTGCGCGATTTGGAGTTGGACCGGCAGTTGTATAAGACGCTGATGTTTGATCCAGAAGTGTTTTCGCGCGTCATGCATCACTGGCTGGCGGCGTTTGCCGTGGCGGGGGCGGCGGTGATTGCGATTGGCCTGCGGTTGAAGAGACCAACACCGGAGGAGAGGGAGGCCGATTCCACGCGGCTGATTGGCACAGGGTCACGGATCGCGCTGTTGGCCACGGTGACGCAACTTCCGGTTGGGGTCTGGGTGTTGCTGCAAACGCCGACTGCATCGCGCGAGAATGTGCTGGGAGGGGATAGCGTCACGACGGTGTTGTTTGGCGTGTCGATCCTTCTGGCGCTGAGCCTGCTCCAGTCGCTGTTCAATCTGGCGATGGGGGAGATCACTCGTGGAGCGGCGTATCGGACGATCGTGCAGTTGGTCGTGGTGATCTGTTTGATGACGGCGGTGCTGGGGCGGATGGGCTAGGCTGCGCCTAGAGAGTAGAGCAGGAGCACAGTGGAGCAGTAGAACGAAGAAGGCACTCTTTCGGCGGAGCGAAAGGCGACTGAGAGGCACCGCAAAGTCTAACGTGGTTCTTGGTTCGTTCCACGCACCGGGCGGTTGGTTGGCAGAGCTTGTTGCGAGAATTAATGCGAAGCGTTTCGCAACCTCGGATGAAATGATTGGTGCGTTTCACAAACCCTACAAGGCTGGCGCAAGCGGGAGGTGATTTAGTAGTAGCGTCTACTTGTTAAAAGCTTTTCGGCACGGCGACCGTGCCGGCTACCTGCCCTCAGCCGTCGCTGGGGCGACGACCTCTGGCGCAAGCGGGAGAGGTGAAGATATATGGCAGAAGTTCGACAAAACTACGCCGGCGTCTTACGAACCTCAATTCCCAGTTCACGCAGTTGTTTGGTTGCAACGGTGCCGGGGGCTTCGGTCATCAGATCGATGGCCTTTTGTGTCTTGGGGAAGGCAATGCAATCGCGGATGTTGCTTAGCCCGCCAAAGATCATCACGCAGCGGTCGATACCCAGCGCGATGCCACCGTGCGGGGGCGCACCATATTGCAAGGCGTCCAACAAGAAGCCAAACCGTTCGCGCTGTTGATCGGGTTCAATGCCGAGCAGGGTGAAGACTTCTTGCTGCACCTGCGAATCATGGATTCGGATGGTGCCACCACCCGCTTCGTACCCATTGATCACCAGGTCATACGCCTGCGCACGACACTTGCCCGGATCGGTCTTGAGCATTTCCAGATCCTGCGCCCGTGGGGCAGTGAACGGGTGATGCATGGCGACATGATTCTTTTCGTCTGGATCCCAGGCAAACATGGGAAACTCGACGATCCACGAAAAGTTCATCGCCGCCGGATCGTATAGCTTCAGTTCTTCGCCCAGTCGCTTGCGAACGACATGTAGCGCCTTGCAGGTGACATCGTAGGTGTCGGCACTGAATAGCAGCAGATCCCCCGGCTTGGCACCCATCCGCTCGCTGATCTTGGCGAGTTGCTCATCGGTGAAGTTCTTGGCAATGGGGGAGGCGAGCTTGCCGGTCTCTTCGACCTTGAACCAGGCGAGGCCCTTGGCACCGGAGTTCTTGGTCACGTGTTCCGTCAGTTCGTCCAGATCCTTGCGCGAGTACTTGCTGGCGGCACCGATGGCATTGATGCCACGGACACGCCCGCCACTGTCGGCGGCGCCACGGAAGACGCGGAACTCGACCTGAGCAGCGATATCGGTCAGGTCGACCAGTTCCATGCCAAACCGCAGGTCCGGTGCGTCGTGTCCAAACCGCTCCATCGCTTCGTCGTAGGTCATCCGTGGCAACGGAATCGGCAGGTCGAGGCCGAGAATCTGCTTGGCCAGCCGCGCCATGAGGCCATCGATGAGGTGCATGATGTCGTCAGCATTGACGAACGACATCTCCATATCGAGCTGCGTGAACTCTGGCTGGCGATCAGCTCGCAGGTCTTCGTCGCGAAAACATTTGGCCACTTGCACGTAGCGGTCGTAACCGGCCACCATCAGGATCTGCTTGTAAAGCTGCGGCGACTGGGGCAGCGCGTAGAAGCTGCCGTTCTGTACACGGCTGGGGACCAGATAATCACGGGCACCCTCGGGTGTGCTGCGACCGAGCATGGGCGTTTCGACATCAATGA
This sequence comes from Planctomycetota bacterium, assembly GCA_034440595.1. Lineage (GTDB taxonomy): Bacteria > Planctomycetota > Planctomycetia > Pirellulales > JALHPA01 > JAWXCH01. The sequence goes on from JAWXCH010000293.1 coordinate 7,058, forward strand.
AGTGATGTTCTTCAAAGTAGTCGCGCATCGCTTTGACAATCCGGCTACGCAGGACCAGCGTCTGCTGCATCTCACTACGGCGCAAGTCGAGATAGCGATACTTCAATCGCAGGTCTTCGCCCGGCTGTTCCATGCCACCGGGCTGAAACGGGGGCGTGACGCACTTGTTCAGAATCACTAGCTCATCGATTTTGATTTCGATTTCGCCGGTGGGAAGTTTGGGGTTGATCTTGCCTTCCAGGCGACCCGCTACGCGACCGGTCACCTGCAGGACGAATTCCGTGCGGACGCCATTGGCCAGTTCTCGCGCTTCTGCCGATGAGTCTGGCCCAATGACAACCTGTGTTTTGCCATACCGATCACGGAGGTCAATGAAGAGCAAACCGCCACCATGGTCGCGGTAGCTATCGACCCAACCGCACAGGGTGACCGTTTGCCCGACATCGGACAGTCGCAACTCGCCGCAGTTATTCGTACGAAACAAAGTGGCATCCTTCGGAATTAGTGAGCATGTCGCGACCAGCAACCGATCGCGGAGTGCCGAGCCGTTGTTTCAGGCAACGGGCCGGCAATTGAGAATCTCCCATTGTAGAAAGGGAGTTACGCGGCGCAAAGCGTACCTAGACTGCGATTTCCGCCGGTTTCACCAGCCGCAGGACGGATATTTCTGGCGGAGAGCAGAATCGGAGCGGGGGAGTGACTGTTCCCACTCCTCGCGAGACATAGACCTGTGTGGCTGGTGCCTGAACCAGCCCACGCAGGTATTTTTGGCCGTAATTGCTGGGCACCCGTGGTGCGCCAATGAACGGAAACACGACCTGGCCGCCGTGGGTGTGCCCGCTGAGGATGAGCTTTACGCGCGGATCGGTCAGCGTTTCGGCGTAGTCCGGGTTATGGCTCATTAGGATACAAACATCGTCTGGCCGTGAAGTCCAGAGTGCCGCGGGGAGGTTTTGCCGACCGGTCCAGAGGTCATCGACACCGGCAATTCGAATCCGAGCGGACTCTTTACGGATCCATTCGCCCCCGTTGACCAAGAGCGGAACTTTGGCGCGATAGAACGTCAATTGCACGTTGGCTGGACCGGTCCAATTGTCGTGGTTACCAGGGACTGCATAAACGCCGTGCGGTGCTTTCAAGCTGGACAACGCCTGCACACATGGCGTAAAGTAACTCGCAGAGCCATGTACCAGGTCGCCAGTCACGCAAATCATGTCGGCATTGAGTGCATTGGCACGTTCGATGACCGCTTCGATATACGGTAGCCCAGTGAATCGACCGTGGTGCAAATCGGTGAGCAGGGCGATCCGAAAGCCGTGGAACTCTTCGGGCAAGTTGGCAATCTGCACATCCTGCTCTTCGACGGTGATCCAACCGGCCTCGACTGCCGCGTACGCTAGCAGCCCGCAGGGGGTGCCGACCCCGAGGATTGCGGCGTATTTCAGAAATTTGCGCCGATTGAATGCCATGCTGCCGATTAAATGGTCGCAATTGTTGTGCGGACTTGTCGAGCCGCACGGGTGCCTCTTACTACGAGTATTGTCTCTAGCTGTTCGCCAGAACACAAACCTTATTGGCGATTCTATCGGAAAATTCATGTGAAACTCGCAATCATATCGACTGCTGCGTTTAGATCGCTCGGCATTTGGATCGGTATTCGCCGGCATTCGCTGAGGCTGCGAAACCAGGTCTGCTGTCGTTTCGCAAACTGACGCGTGCGCATTTGCACTAGTTCCACGGTCTCTGCTAGCGTGCGAATTCCTTGCAGATGCTCAATCACTTCACGGTATCCGACCGCTTGACTGGCTGTACGACTGAGTTGGGGGTACTGTGCTAGCAGCTTTTCTGTTTCCGCGACCAATCCGTCGGCAAACATGATTTCCACACGCTGATTGATCCGCTGGTGCAATAACTCGCGGGGCCAATCGAGCATGAACACGCGGCATGCTTCCGCAGGCCGGCCGATTTCAAATTGCTGTTGGTGAGTGCTGATGGGAATGCCGGTCAGTTCAAAGACTTCTAGCGCGCGGATCAGTCGACGTGCGTCGTTGGGGTGCAACCGCGCAGCCGCAGCGGGGTCCACTTTTGAAAGCTGAGCATGAAGTGCTGCGGTGCCCTCGCTTTCTGCAACGGCCTCTAGTCGTTTGCGAATCTCCCAATCGGCCGGCGGGCCTTCAAAAATACCGCGCAGCATCCCCTTTAGATAGAGCGGCGTACCACCAACGAATAGCACGCGGTGGCCACGGGCGGTGATCTCGGCGGCCACCGATTTGGCTATGTCGCAATATTCGGCCAGACTGTACTCTTCATCCGGGTTGCGAATACCAATCAGATGGTGCGGAACGCCCTGCCGCTCGGCAACCGTCGGCTTGGCCGTACCGATGTCCAGGCCCCGGTACACGGCCATCGAATCGAGCGAAATGATCTCGGCATTGATGCGCCGCGCCAGCGCAATACTGACCCCGGTCTTGCCACTGGCGGTCGGCCCGGTGAGATACCAGTAGTCTGTCAAATCATTCATCCCTTGATTCTGATCGCACGGCAGCCTATTTTGAAGGATTACCTTTATTACGGCAAGGAAATCCTCGTGAGCGAAGCAACCTCCATTTTGGCCCAACTGATGGCCACGATTGAAGATCGGCGCGCCAGTCCCCCGCCGAATTCGTACACGGCCAAGCTCATGGAGGGGGGCATTTCCAAGATTCGAGCCAAGTTGATCGAGGAAGCGGCCGAAGTCTTTGAGGCCGCCGCCGAACCAGGGGACGAGGGAAAGGCTCATCTTCTATACGAAGCAGGGGACTTAATTTACCATTTGTTTGTCTTGCTCGGCCAGCGGGAAATCTCGTTTGCCGAGTTGGAGGCCGAACTGGCCCGCCGGTTCAATGTCTCTGGCCTGGACGAAAAGGCCTCTCGCAAGAATTGAAACCGCGTTGCTGTTCACGTTGACAGCGGCTCGGATCTGCGACCGACGACCATATTGATTCTTTTTGCAGTTGATCGATGACAATGAACCTACGTATTGGAATTCCGAGTAAAGGTCGACTGGCGGAGCTGGCCGAGTCACTTCTCAAAGAAGCGGGCCTGAGCTTTCGCCGCCCGGACCGCAGCCTGTTCGCCCGCTGTAAAGAGTTGCCGGTCGATATCACGTTTTTGCGAACCGACGATATCCCGGTGCTTTGTGCCGAGGGGGCGATCGACATGGGAATCACCGGGGCTGATCTGGTGGCCGAAAGCGAAGCGGACGTGCTCCATCGGCTGGACCTGGGCGTAGGGAGTTGCCGGCTGGCGGTCTGCGTGCCGGAGACTAGTTCGATTCAAACGCCGGCGGAATTGGACGGTTGTCGGATTGCGAGCAGCTTTCCTAACATCACTGCGACCTATTTGCGAAAGCATGGGGCCACAGCGCATGGAGTGAATCTGTCTGGCAGCGTCGAAATCATGATCGCGCTCGGTGTCGCCGATGCAATTGTGGATCTGGTGGAGACAGGTAGCACGCTGGCGGCGAATCAATTGCGCATTCTCGACGAGATCGGCCGCTATGAGACGATCTTGATTCAGAACAGTCAGTGCCGCGCACCGGAACTGGCCGATCGTGTAGTGCGGCGACTGGAAGGGGTGATCATTGCCCGTAGCTATTCGCTGCTGGAGTACAACATCCCGCGAAAGAAACTACCAGATGCAGAGAGTGTCACGCCAGGTTTTAATTCACCGACGGTCAGCGCGCTGGAAGACCCCGATTGGTGCGCCGTACGGGTGATGGTCCGCCGCAGCGAAGTGATTGAGATTATGGAACGGCTGGAAGAGCTGGGCGCATCGGCGATCTTGGAGACGCGGATTACGAACTGCCGGTTGTAGTTGAGATTGCTGGCAACTCTTCCAACTCACTCCACACAATCTGTCCACGCACTACTGTAGCTACCGCACGGCTATCCGAGTGCAGGCAGCTTTCATATGGTTCGGCGTCACTCGGCGATGAGGTTCGCAAAACTGCCAGATTGGCAAGCTTGCCAACGGTTAGGCTGCCAATACTCTCTTCTCGACCAAGTGCCTTAGCCCCGTTCAGTGTCCCCATTGTCAGGGCCGTCTGTGGCGAGACTCCATCTCGCTGAACGACAGAGCGTATCTCCTCCAGCAGGTTCAAGTCTGGGTTTGAAGCCCGGCTGTCTGTGCCCAACGCAACGGGAATGCCACGTCGTAGCGCCGCATGCAACGGGTACAGGGCATGCTGGAAGTACGCATGCGTTCGCGGGCAGTAGACCAGACTCATGCGGTCCGATCGCTTGGCCAAAAAGTCCAACTCACTGTCGGTTAGATAGTTGCCGTGGATCACCAGTGCCCGCGATGCGGTAGCCAGCATTTGCAGGTACTCAAGCGGAGTCGCGTGGGGCAGAATTGCCGTCGAGTCGAACACACCACGGTTTTCCATCAGCTCGCAAAACGGGCCGGATTGATCGCGTAGGTATTGCAACTCCTCCGGTGACTCGGCTAGATGCATGGCCAAGGGAACGCTGTGCCTGCTGGAGAGAGCGACCAGTTGCTTTAGCAGTTCAATATGGACGGTATAAGGTGCATGGGGGCTGAGACCAAGTTGATATAGCGATCTTGGCTCGGTCGATTGTAAATCTTCAATCGCCTGTGTTGCTAAAGTCACCGCCGCATCGATGCCACTTTGCATCGGTGATCGCAGCTCCAGGAAGGATTGCAACTCAAGGGCGGCATCGATACCAATAGGAGAACGCTGTGCAATATCTCCCACGGTCGTAACGCCACAAGTGAGAGACTCTTGGATCCCTGCCAGAATCGGATTCGTCAACGCATCAGCGCCTACACTCTGCCGATTTCGCACGACCGCTGCAATCCATTCTGGAAACACCATTCCGCGCGTGCCAAGTGGCTGTTGCAGGTGGCTGAACTCCAGATGGGTGTGAGCGTTGACCAGGCCCGGCAAAATCGCGACGTCACCCAGGTCAATCACGTCCGATTTTGCAGCATGCGAACTATTGGAGTACGGCTCAATTGCAACGATGCGCGAGCCATCGATGGTGAGCACGCCATTTAGAATTGGCGGTTGATCAATCGGCAACAAGTATCGGGCACGCAATCTCAGCATGTGAGAATCATTGAGCAAGCGCTCGCTAAGGTGCCATCTCGGCGGGAACTTTGTCGGTCGTCTCCGAATCGGCGCTAGGATCAAATCGATTCTGATCGATTTTGTCTTGCAACGCCTCTTCTACCGACCGTGCATAGGTCAGTCTGGCAAACCAGGCCAAGATTAAGATGGACAGTAGTACAGACAAAACGACCATGCCGGGCTGATAACTAAACTCCCCCTTTTCGTCGAACTTAAATATCCAGTTGATCGCGTCATTTCCGTTCGGATCGGGCGTACCGATCTCCTTGTACAGCAGCTTGGTGGCGTTATGCGTTAGATGAAATACGATACCCGGCAGTAAACTACCGGTCTGCACAGCAATGTACCCGATCACTGCTCCGACGACGGCCGCTAGCAACGACTGCTGCAGTATCGGATGAACAATGCCAAAAATAATACTGCTTATCAAAATCGCACGCCAACGGTGCCCCAGGTGCCGCAAGCCGGACAGTATGAACCCGCGAAAGGCCAGTTCTTCGCAAATCGCTGGCAGGACTGCAACCAACAAAAACACCGGCCAGAAAGACCCCTGAAACAGTTTGTTCAGTTCACCCACCTGCTCCATAGCCTGATCGGACATCGGATAGAGATAGATGATCGCCTCGTGCAACTTGATGATCAGCGGATTCAGCACGACCGCCAGTAGGAATGCCATCGGCACTGCCAACCAAGGTGGCCTGCGCAACAGCAGCGTCAAATCGGGCCGACGTGTCAGCATGATCGTCATCAGCAGCGCCGGCGTGGCAATGACAACGAGCTGGCTGATCATCGTTAATTTGGCAACGTCGAGAAATGTCTCGGGCATCTTCTTCATTGCCATCTGCATGAAGAACTGGATGATCAGAATCAACACGCCGCAGAAAATTGCCTCGGCAACAGTTGGCGTATCTTTGCGATCGCGAACAAGGTGCTTGAGCCACAGCCCCATGTCGAAGCGTTCGCTCTCGCGAAACAGCACGCTCTCCTTGTTGAATTGATCAATTGCCCAGCGGACAGCCAGCCAGCAGCAAGCCAGCGTTACAAAGACCACCGGCGGGACATAGGGGAGCGCCTGTAGGTACTCTCCCTCTAGCAACGACCGCAGCAGCAACACTAGCCCGGTCAGAGGTATTAGGCTGTTGCCCAGATTCAGCTCCACACCAGGCGCCATCGGCAGAATCATCAGCGGCATACTGACTAGCATCAACGGCATCAGATAGTACTGACCTTCCTTGTTGCTCCGTGCAAAGGAGGCCAGTGCCAGACAGAGCGCGCTGAATAACGCTGAGACGGGTATCAGTGCGACCAGCAACCACAGTGGCGTTAGTGGCGGCGGCATTCCCAGTCGCGTACCGATATCCAGCGATTGGAGCTGCGAAATGACGAACGATCCAGTCAGCCCCATGCTGATAATATTGAGCGAGGAGGTCGCAATGCTGAAGATCATAACCGTCAACAATTTGCCCGTGACGATCTCGCTTCGTTCGGCAGGGCTGCTGAGCAGCGTCTCCAGCGTGCCGCGTTCTTTCTCACCGGCACAGAGATCGATCGCCGGATAGAACGCCCCGGTGAGTGCCCAGATGAGGAGCACAAACGGCAGGATTTTGGACCAAACGAGTGCCTGCCGCCGGGTGGGATCGGCCAGATCGGTCCGTTCCAAATC
>JAWXCH010000294.1:0-2740 GCA_034440595.1 Planctomycetota bacterium
GACGGACAGAAACACTAACCGGACATGCAGTACGCACCAGGGCCAATTGAGGAACGAACAAAGAGGACACGATGAGAGACCTGAACTACGAACTGAAACAGCTGTGCCTGCGCAACCGCGACGGCAGCTTTTCCACGCAGTACGCGCGCGCGCGCATTCTGACCGTGATCGCCAACCAGCTACACGAAATGGGCTTTCATCACATGCAGGCGGCGAGCCTGAAACCCAAGCATGTGGAGGCACTGGTTGAGCGTTGGAAGGCGGAATTGCTTTCCGCCGGAACGATCAAGAACCGGATGACGGAACTGCGCTGGTGGGCCGAGAAGATTGCCAAGCAGAATGTCATCGCAAAGGACAACGATCAATACGGCATACCCCAGCGCAAATATGTGACGAACGTCAGCCAGTCACGGGTGCTCACCACCGGGGACCTGGAGAAGCTCACCGATCCCTGGACGCGCATGTCGCTCAAGCTGCAGGCGGCTTTCGGTCTGCGAAGGGAGGAGTCGATCAAGATCCGGCCCGAGTGGGCCGATCGCGGCGACAAGCTCGTTTTGAAGGACACTTGGACCAAGGGTGGCAGGGAGCGCGAAATTCCGATTCGCACGGCAGAGCAGCGCCTGGCACTCGACGAAGCCAAGCAGCTCTCAGTCCGTGGAAGTCTGATCCCGAAGGCGTTGAGCTACGTTCAGCAACTGCAGCGATTCAAGTCGCAGTGCATGGCGGCGGGAATACAGCACGTGCACGGACATCGCCACCAGTATGCGCAGGAGCGATACCGGGAACTGACGGGCTGGGCCTGTCCAGTGCAGGGCGGGCCGACTTCCAGACAACTCACATCCGAGCAGAAGGGAACCGATCGCGAATCCCGGCTCAGGATCAGCGCGGAGCTTGGTCATGGCCGTGAACAGATTACGGCGATCTATTTGGGACGGTGACGTGTTCGGCAAGCTGCTTTTCTTTTGTCTTCTGTTGCCACTGGCCGGACTGTTAGCAGTGCTGACACACGGATTCGACGAAACACCGGGACGATAAGTATGCCTAGCCGCGTGGCCACCCCCGCCAACCTCAACGGTCGCGAATCGGAAGTCCTGACCTTCAGCGCGCTGCTGACGCTGCTTGGCCGGCGGTCCAGGCAGTCAGATCTACGACCTGATGCGGCGCGATCCGTCGTTCCCGAGGCCGAGGCAACTGGGCAGCGAGTTCTCGATTGGAAGGCTGCGCACAGAGGTAATGCAGTGGCTTACTTCCCGGCCGTTGGTCGAGTTGAATGGGCTCGACGCTGTGGAACGGCGGAAGAGGGCTCGAAGGCAGGGCTGACTTTCAGAGCCAATGCAGCGTAAAAAGTGTTTTTCTGCGCGCCACCAATTTGTTGGCAAAAACTGATGTTTTGGCGAGCCGTGCAGGGAATTTCTGACGTTGTTATCAGAAATAAATAATGCGCGCCCTCGCAGCATTTCGATAACGCTGCTTATTGCTAGTTGATATTGCTTTCTGTAGTCAAACCCAGTCAAGCCTGAATCTTATTGATTGCGTCAAAATTTGTGACGCTATTTAATTTCCATATCTATTGGCACACCATGGCCTCGTTATGGTAACCAGCGGACTTTTAATCCGTTGGTCGCGAGTTCGAATCTCGCACCGCCTACCAATATTAGTCAAAGGGTTAGCCTAATCAGCTGGCCCTTTGTTCTTTCCGGCGTAGGGAAAACGTAGTTAGGTTCACTACATTCCCGCCTTTGCCGTTCTCGATACGCGATGCTGCGGCCCTCAGATGCTCGGTTGCATACTTTGCGTAACGATCCACCATTACGCGAGACTTCCAGCCGCCCAAGTCCTTCAGCTCATCGCAAGACGTGCCCGCCTGACGATGCCATGACGCCCAAGTATGCCGGAGGTCATGGAACCGGAAATCCTCGATTCCTGCTTTCCTTAACACTGTATGCCATGCCGTATTGGTCAACTCCCACCGGATGGGCTTCCCCTTGTAGGTGAAGCAGTAACGGGGATGCTGTCCGACTTGTCCTTCCAATACATCAATTGCATCACTGTTAAGCGGAACACCTCGCGGCGTGCCGTTCTTGGTCTGGTCCAACCAAGCGGTTTGTCGTTCCAAATCCACCCGGTTCCATTCCAAGCCGGTAATCTCACGCGCACGGCACCCGGTCGCCAACGCAAAGCGCACGATGGCGGCAAGGTGAGTGGGGCAGACTGCAATCAACCGGTTGGCGTCCTCGCGGTTTAGCCAGCGGTCGCGCTCCACTTCGCCATGCAAAAGCCTGATCTTCGGAAACGAATCAATCCATTGCCATTCATCGCGAGCCATCCGCAACAGACAACGAATCAACGCGAGGTAACGATTAACGGTTGCCGGTTTGTTGCCTTTTTCCAGTTCGCCCTGGACAACTTGCCAGATTAAGTCTCCGGTCAATTCGTCCAACATCAGCGACCCGAAATAGGGGTCCAATTTTCGACAAATCCGCCGAACGTCTTCAAAGCTCCGAAGATTCGACTTTACTGTGAGGTACCTTAAAACGGCTTCCTGCCATGAGCGCCGAGACTTGATTCCGAAATGCTGCTTGTTGAACGCGTCTAGTTTTAGCTTCGAGACAAGTGCTTCGGCAGCTTTCCGGTCTTCAGTCTTAGCCCGGATTATTCACGAAGCTGAGAATGCAAAGGGCCTCCAGCGTGGTACAAAGCCGTTGCGACACGAGCGATGAACCACACAGGAGGCCTTTGC
>JAWXCH010000295.1:0-18862 GCA_034440595.1 Planctomycetota bacterium
ACTTGCAGCTTGGCGTTGTCAACTTTCACAATGTGGGCGGCGTGACCACTAATTACACCATTCGGACTCGCTCCCGCGATCTCGATGGCGGTCTCGTTGGCGCCGACAAGTACATCCAGACTGGTGTCGCTCGCAAATCCGGTTGGACGAAGCTCGGCATCGAAGCCGATGCGCATGCCGACGGTGGAGCAGTCCGCTTCTACATCGACGATAATTTCGTCGGTGCGTCCCAGCGAGTTCCTGCCATGGCGCTCGGCTTCGTCCGACTTGGCAACAATTCGCGAAGCTACGATAACTTCTGGTATGACGACGTTTCCGCCGTGCCAGAGCCATCCAGCATTGCCCTGTTGGGCCTTGGTGGACTTGGTCTAGTTGGCTACGCTTTTCGTCGCCGCAAGGCAGCCCGCGCCTAATGATTAGTCGCTTGTAAGTGAAATCCAATACGCCCTTGCCAAGGAAGAGCAAGGGCGTATTTTCTTCCCCACCTGCTGCCACCCGCCTTGAAAAAAGCTGGCCTGCGCCAGTATCAGTTCGCAAATAGGAAGGCGTATTCCTGATGTCTCGGATTCTCTGCGCTTTTACTGCAATGGTGACCCTCTTGGGTTTCGCCACACAATCTGCAATAGCCGAACTCCGCGTTCACGGGCTATTCCGCGACAATGCCGTTCTGCAGCGCGATGTAAAGCTCCCTGTCTGGGGCACCACCAAGAGTGATCAGCCCGTCACGGTGCAGTTTGCCGATCGATCGGCCACGGCAACTCCCAAAGATGGCCGCTGGCGTGTGGAATTTGCTCCATTCAGTGCAAACGATCAGCCGCAGACGCTGAAGATCACCCAACTAAACAACAAGATCGAGCTGAAGAATGTCCTGATCGGCGATGTCTGGATCTGCGGTGGCCAGTCCAATATGTACGTCCCTTTGCGCGACAGCGAAGGAAGCCGCGAAGCCATCGAAAAATCGGCTAATGACCAGCTTCGGCTGTTTTTTATCAACCCGTTTCCTGCCGATGAAACGCACCCGCAAGAACCGCTCGACTTTGTTGACGGCAATTGGGAGATCAGCGGGCCAAAGACTTCGCACGGCTTTACCGCAGTCGGGTACTACTTTGGTCGCGAGTTGCAAAAAGAGGTGAAGGTACCGGTCGGGCTGATCGAATCCTGCCTGGGTGGAACCAGCGCCGAGCGCTGGCTCAGCCGCGAGGCAATGGAGTCCAATCCAAAACTGCAAGGTTCGACCGAGGGTCGCCGCTACGAACTGTACAACGGCCTGATCGCACCGCTCAAGGATTTTCCAGTGCGGGGTTTCCTCTGGTATCAGGGTGAATCCAATTCGCCACGTAGCTGGCAGTATCGTGACCTGTTGCCGGCATTGATCAAAAACTGGCGCGATGACTGGAAGCTGGGGGACTTGCCGTTCCTGGTCGTCCAACTGCCGGGCTACGAACGCATCCACGACGAGCCGTCCGAAAGTGACTGGGCCGACATGCGTGAGGCGCAACTGTTTGTCAGCCAAACCGTGCCGAATGTCGGTCTGGTGGTGACCACCGACCTGGGTGACGAGCACGATGTCCACCCGCGCCGAAAAAAGGAAGTGGGGGAGCGACTGGCACTGGCCGCACGCGCCATGTCGTATGGAGAGAAAATTCCGTATTCCGGCCCGATCTACAAGAGCACAAAAGTCGAAGGAAATAAAATCGTTGTCGAGTTCTCGCACATTGGCAAAGGATTGACCGGCAAAGGGGGCACCCTGACCGGTTTCACGATTGCCGGAGCGGATCGCAAATTTCACAACGCCTTTGCTAAAATTGTCGGCGACCGGGTGGAAGTCTTTGCCGACGAGGTGCCAGAACCAGTCGCGGTTCGATACGGCTGGGCCAAGTACCCGGTGGTGAATCTTTGGAATAAGGATGGCCTGCCCGCCTCGCCGTTCCGCACCGACGATTTTCCGCTCCCGACGCGCGATAATAAGTAAACCGTGTCGCAAACTCACTATCTTTCAAATTGATTGAAGCCAACCGAATCTGAATACCTTGAGGAACCGAGTCATGCGTGGATTTTGTCTGACATTGTTGTTGTGCGGTTGCTGCCTGATCTCTCCGGCAGCGGCGGGCTGGAAAGTCCTCCCCCCACATGACTCCCGAACCGAACTGCCGAAGTCGATACCGGGGGACGCCAAGGCGATCAAAAAGGGAGACGAACTGCCAGACGACAACAAGTTTCGCTGGCTGATCGGCGACTTGAGCATTCCGGAATCGATCAATGGCCAGAGCACCAAGGGGCAGCCGGTCGGATTGCGCCTGGCCTGCGGCGACGGTGGCGAAGCGTATTTGAATGGCAAGTTCAAAGTTCGCTTTGATAACGACACACCAGCGCTGCTGGTTGTCTCCAAGTCGGCTCAACCGGGCGAAGCGGTACGTGTCGAGGCCTTGGTCTATGGCAAAGTGCAAGGGAGCGGCAAGTTTGACGAAGCAAGTTGGGTCATCATCGATGCTCCGCGTGCCCGCGAACGACGGTTGATCACCGTCAACCCAGCCAAGACGACCGGGCCAGTACCCGATGGGCTGGTCGGGCTAAGTCAAGGTGGTGGACTGGCGGATTATGAAGACGCGACCGCGGAAAAGCTTCGCGAAGGTGGCTTCAAATGGTTCCGCATGGACAACATCATGACCAACACGATGAAGAAGAACGACAAGGGGGAGATCGTCTATGATTGGACCGATTTTGATCGCCGCGTGGACTTCATGCACAAAATGGGCGCCGCACCTATTCTGGCTGTTTCGTACATGCCGCAGGTGCTTGATGCGATCGAAGATCACGAACGACACAGCGCGCCGAAATCGTACGAAGTGTGGGAAGAGCTTTGCTTTCAAGCGGCCAAACGTTGCGTGGATCGCAAAGTGCGCGTCGCCTATTGGGAAGTTTGGAACGAGGTCAACACCGGCTGGCTGAAGCCCGGACCAGAAGACACTGGCAGCGAACGTTTTCAAAAGCTATACGACGAAGCGCTGGGCAAGCATCAGCCAGAGAAGGATGTAATCCGCCGTTTTGAGGCCTATTGCAAACTATACAAGGCGACGGCCAAGGGAGTCTTGCGAGCCGATCCCAAAGCCCTGGTCGGCGGGCCGGCGCTGGCCAGTGGACCGTTTGAGAACGACGAGCTAGCACATTGCTTTCATGGACGCGGCTTTTCTCGCGGGCTGATGGCCTATTGCACTGAAGAGAAGCTGCCGCTGAATTTTCTGTCGTGGCACGAATATTTCCAGTCGTGGCAGACGGTCGACAAAGAGGCCAAGGCGTTCAAGAGCTATCTGGAGGACTATCCGACGATCAAGCCACAGGTGAAGTCGCTGTTCATCACCGAGTGGAACGAGGCTTGGTGGAGCAATCGCCCGCACGATCACGAGTTGGGAGCAAGCTGGTGTGCCGATAGCTTGGTGCGGGCCTGCATCCCGAATGGGGATGTGAAGCCCTGCTTCTTCTTTGTCAAACAGAACGACGATATCTTTCAGGGTCACTGGGCCATGATCATGAAAGACAACGTGCCAAAGGCGAGCTACAACGTGCTAAAAATGTTCAATCATCTGAGCGGTCAGTGGATTGAGTTCACCGGTACCGACGATGATGTCTGTGGCGTGGCCTCTTGGGACGCCGAGAAAAAACAACTGAAGGTCATTCTGGTCAACTATCGCGATCGGTATGGCGTACCGCGCGATGTGCAGTTGAAGATCCCAGGTCTGCCCAAGGAGCTATTAAACGGGCAGTTCAAGGAACACCTGGTCGACGGCACACACAGCAATGTCTGGCACGACCGCAAGACGGCTGAGTTGCAACAGGTGAATCAGGGTGCAATTCAGGGAGACAGTTTTGTCATCGACCGAACGCTGGAACCGAATTCGGTGACACTGTTTGAGCTGACTCCTGCGGCCAAAGAGTAACGCGATTTGCACTGGCAGAGCCCATAAGTCTCTATACAAGTCTGCTAGCATGCGGTAATGCTTTAATAGCCGAGGTTTTAATACGGAGCTGTGATAGTGTGACGTTGTGTACGGCAATGAATTACGCTGACGCGAGATTGCAATGTACGCCGAAGGCGTTCCATTCCGAAGCCTAGGGTTCGCCGCACAGCTGCGTACCCTAGGTTCAAGTTCCCATAAAACAGTTACCGCGAAGACGTTAACCCCAGGTGCGCTGCGCGACCTGGGGCTATGGAATTTAACACCTTCGGTGTATTTCGTGCAGTTCGCGTTTTTCTCGGCAATTTGCACGCTAGCATAGATTTGTAGATACCTTTGGGCAGAGCCAGTGGCACACAACAGATAACCCTGGCAACTGAACTTGGCAACGTGAAACTTTGAATAGATCGGTCTGAATCGATGCAGCAGCTAAACACCAGCAGTCTGATTGTGATGGCGATCGTGGTTCTACTTGCCGGAGCATTGCAATCACAGGAGGTTGCGGCCGAGTCGCTGATGGTGAAGGAAGGTGCGGCTACCTGCGCTGTCGTCATCGAGGCCGAGCCAGCCATTGGCAAATGGAACGTCCAGGCACCCGTGACCGAAGCGACCACGATCACCTCCAGCGGCGGTTACGAACTGAAAATCGATCGCTCGGCGGAGGATAAGCACGCCGCTTGGAAATTCAGCCTGCGCCGCCCGGATGCACAGCCGCTGAAGGTCCGGGGGCTGTCGTATGAAGCGAGCGTTCCACTGGGAAATGTGGCCGCTGTGTTTGATTCGCAATCGGTCAAGAATCATTCGATTGTCCGTCAGGCACCGCAGTTGGACGCCGCGATTGAGTCGCGTCCGAACCGCGGTATCCCCTTTATGATGGGAATCGATCACTACGGCGAAAACTCGCTAGCAATCGGCGCGATCGATCAAACCGGAACCTATCGCATTACCGGTCGGCGCAACGGCGAACAGTATTCGATTCTGATTGCGCGGCAGGAATACGCCAAGGATCAGTGGTTCAGTGGCAAGGAGCTGACCGATTCGATCTTCTTCTCCACAGAAAAAGAATTCTGGTACGACACTGCGCGGCAATTTGCTGACGATGTTGATCGCACTGCTGGCTACACGCCGATGCAGATTCCAGCAGCCGCAGAATTGCCTTATTACTCCACATGGTACTCGCTGGGCGAGAAACTCGATGAAAAAAATGTCCTCGAGCAGGCACGTCTGGCCTCCAAGATTGGCTGTGGAAACTTTCTGATCTTCATCGGCTGGAGTACCTGCGATGACTGGTTCAGTAGCGAAAGCAACTGGGGAGACTACAACGCCTGTCCTAGCAAGTTTCAGGACTTTGCCAAGTTGGTCAAGACGATTCAGGATGATTTAGGCATGTCGGTCGAGGTTTGGGTCGCTCCGACTTGGATCGGTACCAAGTCGAAGTCATTTGAAAAAATGGCCGATTTTCGATCCCAGTGGCCCGACGGCGGCTTCGATCGTAATTTGGACCCACGCAGCCCGGCGGCGCGACAGCATATCCGGGAGCGTTTTGCACACCTGGCCAAGACCACCGGTGTAAATGGTTTCTACGTCGATTTTGCCGATACGCTGTACAACCGCAATGCGTCAACGCATGAGCAGCATCCGCAACACTTTGGAACGGCGTACGAGAAATTTCTAATTCAAATGCCGAGCGGTTTTCGGTCGGTTCAGCCAGAAGCGATTGTCACCTACCGTGCGCCATTTGCGAACTTGCTGAGTAAGCGAACGGCAACGGTTCTTTCCACTTCGTACAACGAAGGAGATTGGAACCAGGCACGGATGTTTGCCATCGCGCAGCGCTACGCCGGGCGTGGCGTAGTGAATCGTGCCGATCCTATCGTCTTGAAAAAGGAAGAGATTCAGCACCGCGACACGGTCGGGCGCGCGATTTCATCGACGCTGCTATTAGGCCCTCCGGGGATCTCGATGGACCTCACGGCCCTCAGCGAGGGTCAGCTAGAGCAGATCGAAAGTTGGTTTGCATTCTACAAACAGCACCGGCACAACATTGTGCATGGCGAATTGCGCCCGTTCGGTCAGGAATACCATCAGCCCGAGCTGATGGTGCATCATGGGGACACGGCCTATGCCTGGATCTCGCGCTGGGAGACGGGGGAGATTCCATTTCCAGCGGGGACGAAGCACGCATTCATTTTTACCGCGCTGCCGGAAGATCCCTCGTTCATTGCCAGAATTCATCCAGGAAACATCCGTGGGCTGGCCCCCGGCAAGTATCGCGCACGGTGGTTCAACAGCTCGGTCGAGGCGCACGAAGACTGGTTTGACATGGAGTTTGCCGCGACGAACCAGCGTGCACCCAACGACACAGCGCGTCCGCTTCGCACCGCACGCGAAAACTGGGACTTTCACCCGATCCAGGAAAAGGTGGTCAGTCTGGACATCCGCCGTGGCGGATATTTGGAATTAAAACTATCCGAATAACGTGGTGAGATACGTCCAGGCAAGTTTGGACTACGTTTCCCGCCTGGCTACCGGCTAGGTTGCAATTTTCTCGAACACGAACAAGTTGTTGAGGCCCAACTGAAATGTGGACTTGTGCAACAACTTAAACTGCGGTACCGAGAAAATCTGCTCGGTGTGCTCCGGCTTGAATCCATAGTGCTCCTCCAAGCTCATACCGTGGATTAAACGCAACTTAAGCAATATGGCCAAAATGTCATCGACTCGCGGAGAAGGGACGGTAATGATGACACGCCCTTGCGGGCGTAGGTACTTGTGGCAGTTGCTGGCCAGTGCATCCTGAGCATCGGTCGGAATATGCTCCAAAACTGCTAGCATGGTGATGGCATCGTAGGTTTCACCGGCAGGGCAGACCTCGGGAAAGTAGCCCGGTATTAAACTGTAAAAGTCCTTCTCGACCCGGTTGGAAAGCACTGGATCGATGCCGGTGCCGCGACTGATATACCCACGCCAGCGCTCGAACATCACCCCGTCGACACTTCCGATATCTAGTACGGAATCGCCTTGCCGGATGAACTTCTTCGCCCTATTGATCCGCATTGTCTGAAGTGCGCGGTCGAGTGGTTTCATGCAATACGGTTGCCAAAGGGCCTATGTGAGCGAAGGAACAATTCGGTGTTAGGGAATCATCGGCAGACGTCAATCTGCGAAGCCAGTTCTAATGGTGTCGAAGGCTACGACTGGCCTGGGCACTTGAATGGTTCGCTAGGGGATGTCAAGTGATTGGGCCATCTAACCATCATGGCTCAGAACTGCTATTTGTACAATCAAACCGTCGAAAAAACGCGATCCACTTTCGGGCGATTGACCGCCTGGAGATTACATTCTGCAGTTGGCCGTTGGCAGGGGAATCAATGCCATTAGAATGGAAACGCGATCCGGGGGAGATTGCCATAGTGGTTCGATCCTGGCGATTGAATTAATTGCGCGGACAGAGGGGTTGAGGAAAGCGGCTAACGATCGACCTGTTTTGCTTGAGATGACGGTGCAGCCAAATTATGATCAATGGAACAGCCAACTAACCCAATTTCTTCCGAAGCACGCATGCAGGCACTTTCTCCACCTGGATTTCGTTGGCAGTTGACTGCGCTATTTGTGTTGATCGTCATCGTGCACCTGGTAACGTACGCCCCTGGCCATAGCTGGGGGGATGATTTTGCCATGTATATCATGGAGGGTCAGAGTTTGGTCGAAGGGCGGTCCATGATGGAGACAGGCTACGTGCCGAATCCTCACAATCCGGATATTGGCCCAGTGGCCTACCCGCCCGTTTTGCCAGCCATACTAGCACCGGTGATCGCGATCCGTGGCGTTGATATAGCGGCGCTCAAGCTGGTGGGCGTGGTCCTCTCGTTGTTGTTGGTCGTGTTGGCCTACGCCACCTTTTCACCGTACCTTGGCTGGTGCGGGCGACTCGCTTTTTTGGCCGTCGTGGGGCTGAATCCGTTCATTCTGGAATTGAAGACTTCGATCAACTCAGACATACCTTTTGCGGCATTTGTCTTTGCTTCGATTTTGTTGATGGACCGGGCCTACCGGACGGTTGACGGCGAGCAAACTCCAAAATCGTACTTGTTGCTGCTGGCAGGAGTAGCAATGTATCTGGCCTATGGCACTCGAAATATTGGAATCGTGCTGCCGGCGGTATTACTGGCCAATGATGTGATTCAACGCGGCTGGCCAAGAAACGGCCTGTTTCGAGGCATTGTTCCTAGCCCGGCGGCGATGAGTGCCTGTGCGATTTTCGCTGTTGGTTACTTCGCGCAAAAGTACTATTTGGACAACGAAGGCTCGTACGTCGATCTAGTCAAGTTTGATCCCTTTCTGCCGGTGAAAAATCTTGGCTTTTATACACAGCGTCTGGCCGGCTTTTTCAACAATGGTTACTCCAAGCCAGCGGCTGCCGTCTTGTTTGCAGGACTCAGCGTATTGGCTCTCATCGGGCTATGGCGGCACTTGCGTCAGGGCATTCGGTCGTTCGATCTACTGGTGCCCGCTTACATGGCTCCGCTGCTGATATGGCCAACGCATCTGAGCGTTCCACGTTATATCCTGCCGCTGGTGCCGGTGTTTATGTTTTACATGATCCGAGGGGCGTTATCCGTTCAGGTTTTTGGCTCATTCGCGTCCCGTCGAATTCTGATTGGCGTGGTGCTATTACTAGTTGGCCTATCGTACGGATTTCGATTATATGCCTTCGGCTTTGAGGCACCTGAACAGGGAATTCATCGCCCGGCAACTCAAGAATTGTTTGCGTTTATCCGTGAGAATACTGCGGCGGAAAATCGCGTCGTGTTTACCAAGCCGCGCGCACTGGCACTATTCACGGGCCGCAAAGCACTGGTGTATTCCGATGTCGATACCCCTGAAGCCAACGAAGAACTTTACGACAGTCTAGGAGTCCGCTGGTTGATTGTGCCGGCCAACGAGGAGGTATTCGCAGAAACCGGCATTCCCGAACAGCAAGCTCGTTATTCGAACTGGATCAATCGACACCAATCGTGGCTGCAAAAGGTGTACACCAACGACGACTTTATCGTCTACCGCTGGCTTTCTAAAGCTGAACGAGGGGGTTAGTCAACTGCGATGAGATTCGATTAGAATGTATCTGGGCAATTTAAGACTACAAGAACTTGACGTCGAAAATTACACCTATCATTACGAGACTAGATATGTCTGGATCAACCGCCACGGACCTGAGTGCTGCACCTGCCGAAGAAAGTCGCTCCGCGATGCCATCGGGCTTTGAACTTACCATTTTGATGCCTTGTCTCAACGAAGCGGAGACGCTGGAGGTCTGCATTCGCAAGGCGCTCGGCTTTTTGGAAAAACACAACGTCGTCGGTGAGGTGATCATCGGAGACAATGGCTCGACCGATGGCTCCCAAGAAATTGCGCGCAGGCTTGGTGCGCGCGTCGTGCCGGTTTCAGTTCGCGGCTACGGAGCTGCGATCTATTACGGTTCATTAGATGCACGCGGCAAGTACGTCATCGTTGGAGACTCCGACGACAGTTATGACTTCTCCGACCTGATGCCGTTCTTGAATGCCTTGCGCGGCGGTTGCGACCTGGTCATGGGAAACCGTTTCCAAGGTGGCGTTAAGCCTGGTGCCATGCCGTGGAAGAATCGCTACATCGGAAATCCGATTCTGACCTGGATCGGTCGGCTACTGTTCCATTGTCCGTCTAGCGATTTTCACTGCGGGCTGCGCGGCTACTCAATGAATGCCTTTCGCAAAATGGAATTGCAAACCACCGGGATGGAATTCGCCTCCGAGATGGTAATCAAATCGACCTTGCTGGGTCTGAACATTGTCGAAGTTCCAACGACTCTCAGCCCGGATGGAAGAACGCGTGCCCCGCACTTGCGCCCCTGGCGAGATGGCTGGCGACATCTCCGTTTCATGTTGATTTACAGTCCGCGTTGGCTGTTCTTTTATCCAGGCATGGCCCTGATGCTGATCGGGCTCATCGTCGGAGCATGGTTGCTTCCTGGTCCACGTACGGTGGCCGGAGTGACATTTGATATCCACACACTGTTCTATGCTTCGCTGGCGGTGCTGATCGGTTTTCAAGGGGTGATGTTCGCTGTTTTCAGCAAAACTTTTGCCGTGAACGAAGGCCTCGTGCCGCGAACGGTCAACAGCGAACGCGTGGAGCAAGGCTGTTCGTTGGAGTTGGGACTAATCGCGGGGGGCGCACTGGTGCTACTTGGCATCGCCGGTTCAATCTGGGGTGTAACGTCGTGGGCCAGAGACGATTTTGGCCGTGTAGACCCTAGTGATATGTTGCGAGTCGTGATTCCGGCAGGAATGAGCCTGGCCCTGGGAGCTCAGTTGATGCTGCAAAGTTTCTTCTTTAGCGTGTTGCAATTGAAACGGCGGCGTTAAGGTAATTCAAATTCGTCTTCTGTTTTTTAGCACTGTTGCAAACGGCATTCTCGTCTTCAGGCTACAGTTCTGCGGCTTTGACTATAAATTCAGTGACACATCAGAGTCGGCGGTTCGCCTACACATTTTGCTGTCCGGCACACTTCAGAATCTGCAATGAAATCAATTCCGCAGCCCGTCGATTCAGGAATACCTACTACCCCGCCATTGCTGAAGGCCGTAGCCTGGCTGTCGGTCGCCATCTTGCTAGTCCTGCTACTGTGGAATTCGGCGACCACAAACTTCTGGGACGACGAGACAATGGGCTACTTTCTCTGCCTGCAGCCAGCGGCAGAAACCTTTCATCTGATGGTCAACAATGTGCATGAGGATCCTCCTTTGTACGAGGTTGTTCAGTACCCCTGGATTCAAGTCGTCGGAGATAATGTCGGCCTACTACGGCTCCCCTCGGTCGTGTACTTCATGCTGACCGTGTGGGGAATCTATGCGGCAGTGCGCAGACTGAGTACGCCGAGCGCTGCCTACGTTGCCGTGATTGTTGCCTGTCTGATGCCGTACCATTGGCTCATGCCGATGGCGATGCGGTGGTACTCGATGACGGCGTGTCTGGCGGTGTGGAACTTTGTGGCGTTTCTTGATCTGCGAACGCTTCGGCGTGCGGATGGTAATCACCGGTTCGGCTTTGCCACGGCAAGAATCGAACATCCATCAAGTCAGACTCGTGCAAGATGGAAGCCCTGGTTGGCTTATGTATTGAGCGGCGCACTATTATGGTATGCGAACTATGTTGCCCCGGCGTTTTTCTTCAGCCATTTGCTGATCTCCCTGGCAAGTCGGAACCGCACAGCGATTATTCGTACTCTGTTCGTTGGATGGATTGCGATTGGCATCGCCTATCTGCCCTGGTTACCAACTCTGCTTCGGCAGATCCCTTTGTCGAGCAAGTTACCCGGCCTCGTTAAAAACTTCGTCAATATCGCGTCGAGCAACTGGATCCTGTATGCCGGTGAACTGGTCACTCCGTCGGCATGGTGGTTTTCGTTTGCGTTCGTGGTGAGTGCATTACTGGCTGGCGCAATGCTAATTCGCTATTTTCCCACCGCGCGAAAGCCATTGACTGTGTTTCTGGTTGTCCTGCTGCTGATGATCATTATGCGGGTGATTATTCCCAAGCGAGCAATGCTGATTTCATCGTTTTTTGCGATGAGCTTGGGGATCGTTTTATATCAAAGCTGGATATCTGCCGACCGCAAGTGGCGAGTGATCAGTCGCGCTTTCGTTGCGTTGGCCCTCATCGGAATCGCCGGGTCGGCATATCACCTGGTAATTCGGCAGAACTGGGCCGCATATCGCTGGATTGATCCTTTTGAAAGCGTCACTGCCGAAATCAAGCAACAGCATCCGCAGGCACTGATTCTGACAAACTCAGATTCCGTGCTGTTTTACCTGGGAGATCGCTATGGCTACCTGGCCCGGCGAGGTGAGATCAAAGTTCCGACTGATGAATATCGACCGCCGGCGGTGTTCTTTCCATTTTCAACAGTAACTCGCCCTGTCTTTGATCGGGATATCCCGGGCCGATCAGAGGTCGCCTATGTTCACCATAATGGAGTTTCACCTTATTCCACCGACCGCGCAGAGTTGCTGAAGGTACTTGAAGAGCGAGGATTTCAGCTCGTCAGCGAAGAAGGCTTTTTGCCGATCAGTGCCGAATTTCAAAAACTTCACGGTGTATTTCGCGAGAAGACGGAAGACGAGCTGGATCGCTTCCGAGTTGTTGTGGCGAAGTTCAAGAAGAAATAGGCGACTCAGCGGACCACTGCTACGACTTCGGCCGCCCAGCCTTGGTGTTCAGCAGCGACTCGTCAATCAACAGGTCCTCCAGAATTTGCCCGCCAATGATCGTCTGATCGATAATCCGATCCACATCGTCGAGTTGCACTCCGCCGTACCAGATCCCCTGCGGATAAATCACCAGCACCGGGCCTTGTTCACATTGATCCAGGCAGCCGGCCTGGTTGGCTCGGACCAGCGGTCCCAGATTCCGTTGCTTGAGCGCATCCTTAAAGTGATCGCGCAAGGCCTGATTGCCGGCCTCGTCGCAGCAACCGCGTGCGTGCCCCGGCTTACGTTGGTTGCAGCAGACAAACAAATGGCAAGTGAATGGAGGCATGGCGGGCTACTAGTGCTGCGTCACAGCTAAAAAAAGGATTGGACAAATCAGCCGCATGGCGCTAGCCACCGGCTCTTACCGCTCCAACCGTGGGCTAGCACCCAACGGCTAATGCAATAATGAAGCCGTCACAAAGAACTAGAGCAAACGAACAACTGTGGTAACTGTAAGCAAAAACTCCCTTGCAACGCCTGCGAATCAATTCGCTTTGGTTTTTTCGGCACCATTGGTGGTGCTACTACCAGCATTGCCAGTACCGGAGTCTTTAGCAGCCGCTGGTGCATCTGCATCGGTCTTTGCAGGCGGCACCGATTCAAAAAACCGCTCATCCATTGCACGCTTGCCCGCTGCAATGTAATACCGCACCAATTCAATCCGCAGCGCGCGTGGCGAAAGTTGATTCTGCTCCATCATCCGAGTCAGCTCCGGATGCCGCTGACGATATTTGGTGTTCGTTTCGCGCTGCTCTGCCGTTTGAGTTTTGGCAGATTCAGGATCAATTCCGGTCAAAATCGCTTCGCGTGCCACGGCATATTCGCCACTGGCACCATAGGCAATTTCGTCCAAGGTTTCGACCAGCGCCTTCGCTTTGGCCGCCGCCACCAGATCCATTTCCTCGGCAACACCGGCGGCATTGGCCAATGCCTTGGCCAATAAAGGATTCGATTTCGAGGCCTCGGCCACTTTCTGACGCATGGTCTGGAACGCGTCCGGGGCTGGCTGCACCTCGCTATCGATCAAGCGGTTGGCAAAGTGGTCAAACACCGCCTCTTCGATCTCGCGAACCGGGTCGTACATCGGATCGCGCTGGCCAATCAGCTGCATCTGTGGTGCAAACAGTGCACCGGTGGGTGAGATTAGCTCCTCCCCCATTGAGAAACCAAATTTCTTCAAATTCTCGCGCGTCGCACCGGCAGCCGGTGTCTCGCGAATCGGAAAAAACGCCTCGCGCGGCAGGCCGGTCTGCAATGCACACAGGTATAAGAAGCCCGCACAGTAGGTGTGGACCTTTTTTCCCACCAGCGAGACCCCTTTCAAAGGCAGAATGCGATCAGTCTGAAAGTTCAAATCAAACTCGCTGATGTTGCCAATCGTGTCGCGTGCCGCTTCGGCCATTTTCTTGGCGACTTCGGCATCAGGGTGTCGCAAGAAAACAAAGTGCCGCGTCCGGTCGACAAACGCATCGACATTGGTGGCCGGCATCTTGGGTCCACGCTCGGGAATGTCGACAATCACCATCCGGGTGATGCCATCGCTCCCTTTTTCCAAAGTGGCAATTCCGACATGCGTGAACAGCCCCGGCGAAAGATCGGTAAACAGATTGTAAGGCGAAGGATTCCGCATCAGCAGCCAGTCGCCGGGCTGGATCTGACTGTGGCCGAGTTGATAAGTGCCGTTGGTAATTCCGCTCTTTCGTGCCTCCTCCAGCCATTTTATTTGTGCAGCTTTGGCACGACGATCCTCCTGGCTCAACCGGCGATCATCGAGATTACTGACAATTTTGTGGAGTTCCTGCGCCGTAATCGGCGGCTTGGGGAGCGTCGGATCCTGATCTGGTCGAGGATCCTGCGGAATGCCTAGCTGGCGAACGGCATCGACCGCCGCCAATACAGTTCGCGGGGGCTGGTTCGGAGTCCGGATAAATGTAGCCAGATCGCCTAGCAACTCGTATTGGCCGGTTTCGGCAATCAACCGCAGGATCTTAAACTTCGCCGGTCCGGGCACCGGGATCGACCCGTGCGGATTATTGGGAGGTGGATCGAACAGGCCGTTGGCCATGACAGCAGCACCGACGCCACTCTTGTACTGCAACATCAGATCGAGCAATGCTTCATAACTTGCAGGGCGCTCAACCGTTAGATCCGCGGCGTGGTTCAGCGCATCAAATAGCAGATAACGCAGCCGCCCCGACAGATCGATCAAGGCCGAAGTCGCTCGCAGGTAATGTCGCATTGCGGCGTGCCGCGCGTCATCCGCCGGCAAAGCGGCAAATGCCGTCCGCTGTGCCAGAACCTGCTCCAATTGAAGATCGATGGCCGCTTTCGCTTGCAGCAGACGCTCGGCTATCGCCAGTGCTTGCTCTGGTCGCTCGGCCCCTTCGTAACGAGAGAGCTGTGCGGCCCAGTATTCGACGGCGGAGGCCCCTTTTTGAAAGTCGGCCAGCGGTAGTTTCGCATAGCTAGAGACTTGCGCGGGACGCAGCCGATTCAAATAGTCGGTCCACTGCGTAAGCGATTCGGCCGACGCCGGCAATTGAGCAGTGGCGCGCCGCGCCGCGCGACCGCGAAGCTGCGCATACGATGATTCGGATAACAGCAAAACGACAATCAACAGGCAGATGCCAATTAGCGAAGTCTTCAAGTGCCTTCCTCAAGCAATACGTCTCTGACAAACAAAACTGAATTACCACTATTATTACCAAATGCTGCCCTCGCGGGGAGGCAAAATCCGTGTGAATGGCATCTTCCCGCGATCTGCCATCACCCCCAGAATCGGGGCCATCGAATCGCATTGGTATGTACCTCGTTCGCAATACTTGTGGCAAATCACCGGAAAACAAACGAACTAGGCCGGTATTGCGGAATAGCCCAGCCGCGATACAAAAAGATTCTCGCTGCGCCAATAGATAACCTATATTTTTGGATAACCCTATTCACCCTTTCCATGAACCACGAGCAGAGAAAAACATGCAACAGCACAATTGCCGCCGTGGCGTTTCGGTTGTCCAAATGACGGTCGTCTTAGCCGGCATCGGTATTGCGGTGGTCCTCGGGACCAGCGTTATGAGTTCCAGCGCTAATAGCAGTTTGGAACAGACTGCCAGTGAGGTGGGAGATCCAACGAAACTGACTGGCCGGTTTGGCTACGGATACGTGGACTCCGGCAGCAGCACCAACCCTGCCGCAGCCGGCTACACGGGCGACAGTTCCTCCAGCGGCGGTGGTTCGTCGAGTGAGGGAGGCGGCGACGCAGGTGGCAGCTCGTCCGGCGGTAGCTCGTCTGGTGGTGGTGGACTTTGTGGTTAAGAACATTTCCCACGACCAGTCAGTTCGTTGCCGCTGTGCAGATCCTCAGCTCAGTAAGGTTATCGTTGGACCATGAACCCAACTTTGCAATATGTGTCAAACGTCGCCTGGCGCATATCTACCGGGCGACGTTTTTTGTTGGCCGCGACTGCGCTGGCCTGTTTTGCCTGCCACGCCGGCTGGCACCTGCTGTATGGACAGCCAGTCAATCTGCTCTGGGCCTGTCACACTGCCGCACTCTGTGTTGGAATAGGACTGCTATTCGCCTGGCCAATGCCGATCGCCGTTGGCGGCCTGTTGCTGATGGTCGGACTGCCGTCTTGGATACTGAGTCTGATCTACACTGGCGACTTTGCGCCGACTTCCATCCTAACCCATGTCGGCGGACTGCTGTGCGCCGTGCTCGGGCTGCGAGCAACAACGTACCCAAAAAATGCTCCGATGTGGGCACTTGCCCTGATGGGCCTGCTGCTCCTTGTCTCTCGGGCACTCTCTACACCCGTGGAGAATGTCAATGTCGCATACACCGCCAGCGCGTTTCCTTATGATTTTTCGCACAGGCCAGAACTGCACATGTTTATGGTGCTCTTGGTTTGGGCGGTCTTTCTGTTGATGGCCGACCCAGTACTGCGTTGGCTGGCCGAATGCTCGTTCACCTTTCATTGGCCACGCCGGCAGACTAGCAGCGCGGTGGAGTGCTAATTCTGTAAGCAACGCTTCTGAGCGTATCCCACAGCAGCGGTCGCACTGCGCCGCTTTTCTGGCAAGCATGCTAATGGACCACGTCCTGGCCGCTAGCATCAGTTAGAAAATCAGCATCGATCCATTTTTCGCCATCGATTTAGCGGTATTGTTCTTGCTCATCTGACCAGATTCCTGCAACATGGGGAGAATCACCGGAACACTCTCGGAATGATGAGGACGTTATGCTGACACATGTGGATAACGACCAGTCGAATTTGCCTGTTCAAATCACAGCATCGCTGTGTCGCACGCTTTGCACGCTGTTGCATCATCGGATATTTCCAAGCATTCTGGGCATCTGGCTTATCCAGTGTGGAATATGCCATCGCCTGAATGCGCAGCAGCCTGTGGTGCCGGAAGCAGCAGTCCCAAGTAAATCGCCAGACACCACGGCGGAAAAAATTGCCAGCACTGGGCAGGTCCTAGGTGCCGATCAGACGCGGCTTATTTATCTTGAGAAGCAGCTGCGGGAACTGGAGGAAGAGTTCAAATCGGCTTCGCAACGATTCAGCGAGCTTGACACGGCGATGACCGAACAGCAAGAGCGATTGAAACAGCTCTCTGACTCGGAAGAAAAGACGGCGCTGGCTCAGGCAATCGATGAGTCCAAACTGGCCTGGCAGATATCGCGCGACGAATTTGACCGTATTATTCAGCAGCGCAAGGCCGTTCAGAAACAGGTCGAAACCTTGAAGGCCAAGGTCATCTCGCAAGAGAACTGGCTGAAGCAATTGAAAAGTGCCAAAACGGAGGTCGTTGCCGAACACACAGAAAATAGTAGCGCGAAAAAGTTGCAGAACGGAGCGGTTGCTCCAACCGCAGCACCGAAATCCGCACCAAAGTCGACCACCGGGTTGCCGCTGGTGGACATGCTGGTGAACCCGGCGGGCTCGGCAGATTCTGGTGCCTCAGAAAATGGCGGAAGTGGTAATGGCCGCAGTGGTAATGGCGGCAATGAGGATTTGTCCGCAGCCAGTAGCCTGCTGAAACGTGACGATCAGCACCTGGTCATTGATGAACGAACGCTGCTCGCCGCCAGCGAGGTCGACGCACGGGCGAGAAGTGCCGCGACTGCAGAAGCGCGCGTCAAGCGGCTCCAACGGACAGTCCAAATCTACCAGAACGATCTCGAAAGCTCACAGCAGCTTTTGGAGGAACTGACGAAACAGTCCGTCACCATCGATGAGATGATCAACTCGATTGATGCGAGGCTGGCTGGAGATATCTCCGGCGAGAACCGGCAGCCATTGCAATCACAACGCGAGAGTCTCTTGCTCCGGCAGGATCGATTGCGGCAGGACGTAGCCGAGCAGCGCAGTTACTTCGAACGAACTGCCAAATCGCTGACTCAGGTGCGGCAGGCGTTTGAGCGCGCGAACGTTGAACTAAAAACCGAACGCGAGCAACTTGCGGATGCACGTGCTGAACTGGACTACTTAGAAAGTCCGTTGGCACCGCACCGGATGCGAATGTGGCTGACGACCAGGGGGCCAAAGGTACTGCTGCTGATAGCCGGCACGTTGCTGCTGTGGTGGATCATCCGAGTCTCCAGCCGTCACATCATCCACGGCCTGGTGCGACACAGTCGCCGTGGATCCGAAATCGAAAAAGAGAATCGCGCCAACACTTTGCTGCGTGTATTTCATAATGCAGTCACCGTTGCGCTCACTACGCTGGGGACATTGGCAGTGCTGGATCAGTCAGGGGTCAATATCACGGTCCTACTGGGTGGTGCCGCTGTGCTAGGCGCGGCAATCGCCTTCGGTGCGCAGAATTTGATTCGCGACTACTTTTCTGGATTCATGATGCTGCTGGAGAATCAGTACAGTATTGGCAATGTCGTCCGCATGGCGAACGTCGCCGGCGTGGTCGAGGATATTTCATTGCGAATAACCGCCCTGCGCGATGAAGAGGGAATCGTCCACTTCATCCCACACAGTCAAATCGACAAAGTCAGCAACATGACCTATGGGTGGTCCCGCGCGGTTCTAAAAATCGCAGTCAATTACGAAGAAGACATGGATCGCATCATGGAGATCCTGATGGACCTGGCGCGGGAAATGCGCGACGATGCAGAGTTTGGGCCGCAAATGCTTGGGGAACCGGAAATGCAAGGGGTCGACGAATTCAACAATACGTTTGTGATTGTCAAAATGTTGTTGAAGACGCGGCCCCTACGGCAATGGGCCGTCAAGCGGGAGATGCTACGCCGCGTTAAGAATCGCTTTGATAAGCTGAAAATTTCGCCACCCGTTCCGCGGCAGATGCTGGTGCGCCGCAAGCGTCGCTCAAAGAACTCGCGAGAGAGACTTGCATCGAACGGCTTTTCGGATGTCAAGCACCGCGTCGATTCAGGATCCGCAAATCCGAGGCTGTAGCCCCCTCCGCTGCCATAGCCGTGAATGCTGCATCTCAGCGGGGCGTCGCCAGGGCGTTTCACCAGCTTTTCGAGGTTCCTCGCCACCGTAGTGAACGTCGACCGCGCAGACAAGCTGAACCTCGACCTGTGCAGGGTAGCCAGCAGTCCGGGGCGAGTGATTCAATTGCAGGTCGAGCTAA
>JAWXCH010000296.1:0-3790 GCA_034440595.1 Planctomycetota bacterium
CAATATGTAGAAGGCACGGATGTAACTAAGAGCAGCAGCAACATTACCGAGCGTAAAAAGGGTGATCGCAAGAACAGCAAACGCGAAAAGGGCGCCGGCAAGAAGTTTGCCGACGGTGCCAAACCAGAGCAGGTCATGCGGCCCTCGCTATATAATCTGAAGACGGATATCTCGGAAGAAAAAGATCTGGCCGATGCTAACCCGGAAATAGTCCGCGAGTTGCAAAAGCTGTACGACGCTTGGAACGCCGAGCTGGTTCCGCCGCTGTGGGGATCCTTTGCAAGAACTCCGCAGCAACTACAGAATCAACAGGATCGTCAACGCCGGGAATTGAGTAAGTAGCCCAGATGGCTAATCCTATGGATACTAACCCTACTAGGCAGTCGGTTCGGCTCGATTCGGTCGACACCTACCGTGGCCTAGTCATGCTGCTGATGATGGCCGAGGTGCTGAAGTTATCAAGGCTTTCGGAGCAGGTACGCGAGAATTCGTTTTGGGATTTTCTGGCCTATCACCAAACTCATATCACCTGGGCTGGCTGCACTGTACACGATATGATCCAGCCCAGCTTTTCGCTGCTGGTTGGTGTTTCGTTGCCATTTTCGCTCGCGGCGCGCAGGGCACGTGGTGACAGTACCACACAGTTATTTTGGCACGCGGCCTGGCGCGCTTTGTTGCTCGTCTTTCTCGGCATCTGGTTGCGCTCGATTGGCAAGGGACAGACCAACTTCACGTTTGACGACACATTAACGCAGATCGGGCTGGGCTATTTGCCGCTGTTTTTGCTGGCACTGGCTGCCCCGAGAGTTTGGTGGATCGCGCTGGGTGTGATCCTGATCGGCTATTGGACCGCGTTTGCGGTGTATCCATTGCCGGGGCCGGACTTTGATTGGGAGAGCGTTAACGTGCTGCCGGGTTCAGCAGAAAGATTCTCCGGTTTTGCTGAGCATTGGTCCAAGAACAGCAATATCGCCACCGCCTTTGACCAGTGGTGGATGAATCTCTTTCCGCGCTCTGGAGCATTTAAATTTCAAGGAAGCGGCTACACCACACTGAGCTTCATTCCCACACTGGGAACAATGCTACTCGGGTTGATCGCCGGGGCGCGACTGCGTAGTGCAGTTCAGTTGCGAAAAAACAATACGGCGACTGCAGAAATCCGTGGCACCGATGCAACCGCGTCTGAAACAAAAGACAGACCAGAGTGGCCAGTCACTGGTTGGTTGCTAGCCACCGGCGCAATTTTGATCGCCGCCAGCTTGCTTCTGCACTATGCCGGTATCTGTCCAATTGTGAAGAAGATCTGGACGCCTGCCTGGGTGCTCTTCAGCGGCGGAGTTTGCTACTGGATTTTGGCGATCTTCTACGCAGTAATTGACGTGCGGGGCTACCGCCGCTGGACGTTGCCGCTGCGCGTGATCGGCATGAACTCGATCGCCGCCTATGTCATGGCGCACTTGTTCGAGAGTTTCTTGCTGCGCGATTTTCGCACGCACCTGCCGGCCAGTTGGATCGGCTACTGGGGGACGGATTTTGAGCCAGTTGTGCTCGGTGCGCTGGCGCTAGCTGTCTATTGGCTGATACTGTGGTGGATGTATCGCCGCAAGCTGTTTCTCAAGATCTGATCAGGCCGAGGGGCGACGGAAGTGCTGGTAAGCCAGAATCACTTCGTACAGGTCGGCGGAGATCGTGACTTCGTCATTGGCGAAGTCGCGGAGCCAGGTTCGGTCACTACGGACGGCGTCGGCCAACATCGGCAGAATATCGCCTAGGGCGACCGTCACATCGTTCTTGCGATCACTCTGGGTGACCGTGGCGCAAGTGGTTTCGGCCTGTGGCCCGTAGTATACGCGTAATCGGCTTTGAGACATGGTAGACGCTTCCTTACGTCGGGAGATGTTCACGTCGCCTGGGTCATCCCGTCCGTTTGACCTCGGCACTCGCGCTGGTCGTTGCCGGCCTGGCGCGCTACAACCCACCCTGTTTGGTAGCTTCTTTATCGGCAGGTTGTGTCGTGCCGGTTCGGCCTAATTGTCCGCGAATTCCATTTTTTTCTGCGGATGGTGCTAGCACGGTCGCCCGCAATGTGGCACCTGCCGGGGTTGTGGTGGTAATGTGGTAAATATAGGAGTTTTAAGAAAGTCGTTGAATCGCTATTCTGCGCTCCATAATTTGTCGTTACTCATGTAATGCGAATGGGTTACGTCAAAATATTTACCCTCCGGAACCGGCAGGTCCTCTCTAGATACTGCTGCAAAGGTATGCGAAACCTCTGCCACAAAAACCAACCCGGCGTGTGGCAATTTGCGGCTTGCGCGTGGTGATCACTTCTGAACGGTCAATCACTTACGGCCTCACCTCGCGGGGCGCAATCAGCTAATGCAAGTTCGCCGACACTGCTTTTTGCCGCTGCGTTAGCGTGATAGTACACACGCCAAATCGCCACTCCACCACGATCCCAGACCTATTTCTCACCAGATTGCGAATAAAGCGATCCAAACCGCGCTGGATCCTTGACAAGTGTATCGCTGGCGACGTAGATTGCCGGGTCGGTTCACCAAGACGTTTTGGCGAAACCGTTTCCCTCTTTCATTTAGCTCCTCGGGTTTTGCCAACGGCCGGACACTGCTCACTTGTAGCAGGTGCCGGTTAGGACGGCGGCTTCTATCAGCGGCATGGGCTTTACGACAACCATCGATCTCGGTCCCGTGGCTCATGGCCTGTCTCTGCCGCTTCACAGCGTCGAGACGGTTGTGCGCTTGTTGGATTCCGGTAATACGGTTCCATTCATTACTCGTTATCGCAAGGATCAAACCGGCGGTCTGGACGAAGAGCATATTCGTCAGATCGGCGAGCGTGTTGACCGCCTGCGGCTGTTGGCCGAACGCAAGCAGACCATACTGCGTTCGATCGATGGCCAGGGTAAGTTGACGCCCGGGTTGGCCAAGGCGATCGCGGATGCAGATAGCATCAAACGGCTGGAGGACTTGTACTTACCGTACAAGCCCAAGAAGCAGACGCTGGCCACGCTGGCACGCGAGCGGCAATTGGAGCCGCTGGCAGCGGAGATCCTGTCTGCCGATCCGGCCGCACTGGATCTGGACGCCAGAGCACGCGACTTCATCAACCCAGATAAAGGGGTCGCCACCGGTGCCGATGCCCTGCTGGGCGTGGGGCACATTCTGGCCGAAGACTTCAGCGAACGAGCCGACCTGCGCGAAAAGCTTCGTAAGATCATCAAACGCACCGGCAAGCTGGTCAGTGTGCGGATCGAAACTGAAGAGAAGAAATCAGCGGAACCGCGACCGGCCGGTGAAGGTAAGGCCAATGCGGAAAAAGCGGCTACGGAGTCCGCTGAAGGCGATGTTGCTGTCAGTGTTACCGAGCAGGCTACTCCGGAAAATGCTGTGGACGAAAACATATCAGTAGTTGCAGTGGCACAAGAGGCAGTGGCGCCAGAAGCAGTGACCCCAGAGAATGTCGATACGGACGAATCCTCGGAACCGTCGTCGACTTCCAGCTCCACTTCGCCATCCAGCGGTGACTCCAGCCAGCCCACAGAATCCGGCGAACCCGTCGAGGCCACTAGCGAGTCGGAATCGTCGCCAGAAATTAATGCCGACGCTGCTGCGCCTGCCGATGGCCCCTCCACCGCCGCCGCAGTTGCGCCTGAAGAAGTTGTTGTAGGAGCATCTGCCTCCAGCGAAACTGACGCAACTGCTACCGATGCGGTAACTGTGACGGAAGCTGCAACGGCGACCGATGCTGCCAAGACGGGCGGTACACCGCC
>JAWXCH010000297.1:0-11192 GCA_034440595.1 Planctomycetota bacterium
ACCTACAATGATCGCTTGGAACTCAACTATTGTCCCAGGCGACCACTAGGACTCACTTATGCAACGAACACTCGCTTTATTGACGTTAATATTCTGTTATGCTGCAACTTGCCCCTGCTTCGGCGCGGAACCCTGGCTTGTCTCTGAAGGGAAAGCAGGACCGGGCGTCGGAAAAAAGATCGTCCTGATCAGCGGCGACGAAGAATATCGTTCTGAAGAAGCGCTGCCGCAACTAGCCAAGATCCTGGCCGTGCGTCATGGCTTCCATTGCACCACGCTGTTTGCCATCGATCCAGAAACGGGCACAATCGCGCCCAATCAACAGGACAACATTCCAGGACTGGCTGTGCTAAAAACGGCCGACCTGGTTATTCTGGCGCTGAGGTTTCGCAATCTGCCGGACGATCAGATGAAACTGTTCGTCGACTATGTGAATTCCGGCAAGCCACTTATCGGGATGCGGACATCAACCCATGCTTTTAGGATCCCAGCGGGCAAGACTTTTGCGAAATACAGCTTTGACAGCCAGGAGTGGCCCGGCGGCTTTGGTCGGCAGGTACTGGGCGAGACCTGGGTTGCTCATCACGGTGACCACGGCAAAGAAAGTACACGTGGAATTCTCGTTCCAACCGAGCAAAACCATCCAATCCTACGTGGACTGCGGAATGGCGATATCTGGGCACCAACCGATGTCTACAAAGTGACTCTGCCCCTGCCGGGTGACAGCAAACCGCTGGTTCTCGGTCAGGTCTTGCAGGGAATGAAGCCAGATGACCCGCCAGTCGCCGGCCCAAAAAACAACCCGATGATGCCGATCGCCTGGATCAAAAGCTATACTGGTTCAGCAGGTAAACCCACGCGAGTGTTCACCACGACATTGGGTGCATCGCAGGATTTATCGAACGCCGGAACGCGCCGGCTGCTGGTCAATGCCAGCTACTGGGCTCTCGGCTTGGAAAACCAAATCAAGGCCGACAGCAATGTCGATCTGGTCGGAGAATACCAACCGAGCAAGTTTAAATTCAACGGGGCCAAGCCGGGCGTTAAACCGGCGGATCTGGCAGACTGATTGAAACCCGTGGCAGTTTTCGTCACAATGTAATAGGTGAGCTAATTATGATCGGAACTGTAATTTCCTGGGCCGTTTTTGGTTTGGTTGTCGGCTGGATCGCAAGATTGCTCTACCCTGGCCCGCAAGCACTGTCGCTTTTCAAGACAATGCTACTGGGCATCATCGGATCATTTGTCGGCGGATTCATCGTGTATCTATTTAGAGGTGCGCCCGATCACCCGTTTGAAGGAGCCGGTTGGATCATGTCGATCATTGGCTCAATCCTCGTTGTCTGGTCGGGTCTGTTTATTTCCAAGCAACGCTAGGGGTTCTGGCCGGCAAAATTGCCCTAAGGCACCTGCGGCGTTTTGGCTGGCGTAGCCGCACCTGCGCCGGGAAATGGATTCGGAGGCGGCGGCGGAACAGCTTCCGGTGCTGGCAGTTCCTGCTGGTTCACATCTGGCAATGGCACCGGTTCGATCCATGACCCTGCACCGGCCGGGTCCAGGCGAATCTGCCAGCCACCACCCAGCGCCCGGTAAAGTCGCACCAAACTCAGCGCGATCTCTCCCTCGGACTGCGCAAGAGCGTCTTGCTGCTGTACCAAGAAGTACTCGGCAAAGAACACGCGGCCAAAGTCAGCACGTCCACCCCGATAGAGCGCATTCACCAGATTGCGCGACTCCTCGGCGGCCTTGACACCTTCTCGCAGGATCTGTGCCTGCCGTTGCGATTTCAAAAATGCGACGATGGAATCCTCGGCCTCGCGGTTGGCATTCAGCACCACATTCTGATAGCTCGTGGCAAGTTGCATGAACCGCGATTGTTCCACCGCCACGTAGTTGCGCAGCCGTCCATAGTTCAAAATATTCCAGTTAAACGACGGCCCAACATTACCACCGATTGCCGATCCTTTGAACAAATCCGAAAACTGGCTGGCACGCACAAAAATTGAACCATTGATCGTAAACGCCGGGTACATGTCACTCTCGGCAATACCGATCCGCGCACTCTGTGCGGCCACCAGGCGTTCGGCCCTCCGCACGTCCGGCCGTCGTCGGATTAACTCGGCTGGAATCCCAACGGCAACCATTGGAGGTGCTCGCGGAATCGGAGTGGTGGTGCCGAGCAGCCGCGTGAGATCCTGCGGCGGCATTCCCATCAGCACACACAGTCGATTCTGGGCTTGCCGCAGTCGCGTTTCAAACACAGGAATCGTGGCCTCGGTCTGCGCGACGTTACTCTTGGCCTCAGTAACGTCCAACTTACTGGCGGCCCCCTCGTCCAATTTAATGTTTGCCAGGTCCAACGAGCCAGTCTGCGATCCGACGTTGGCTACGGCATAACGGATTCGCTGCTCGAGCGTACGAATGTCCACATACGCCTCGGCCACGTCACTGAGCAACACAACCAGTACATCGTCGTAGTTTTCAACCGAGGCATCTAACTCCGCGTCGGCCGCTTCGATCGAACGGCGGAACCTGCCCCAAAAGTCAAGTTCCCACGCGAGTTGTGCACCCCCGCTCCAGACGCTGAAGTTCCGAGGGAAACCGGGTCCACCACCGCCGGCAACAAAACCAACTTCCTGACTCAGTTGCTGGCGGCTGTATGCACCAACCGCCTGCTGCGTTTGAGGAAACCAGTTACCAACGGCGATGCCCAGAATGGCGCGCGACTCGACCACTCGGAAACCGGCCTCGCGAAGCGTCAGGTTCTGCGCGTAGGCGTTTTGCACCAATGCGTCTAGGACCGGGTCGCGAAACACCTGCCACCAGGCGTTTTCGATCGGTGGATCGTTGCTGATACGCTGATCCCGCGAGTCGATCCAGTTGTCAGAAATTGGCACGGCCGGTTTGCGATAGTTTGGACCGACCTTGAATCCGTTGGCAATGTATTCGCGGCAGCCGGTCATGCAGCCGCCGGAAGCTGCCACGAGCAACACAGTCGCCAGTAGGCAGACGTGCCGAGCGATATCTCGCGGCGGTCGACACGACAACTCTTTAGTTCTTGCGGCCTGCCTGAAGTGCATCCCCGCCTCCCTGCGTCACACTGGAATCGTCCGGTTCTAACTTGGTTATCGGCTGTAGCTATCGGCACGAATAAGCCGCAAGTGCGCAACATGCCGTCGCAGCCGATTGTGACAGCGGCATAAGCGTTAGAGTTGCCTTAGACGGACGGAGAAGTGCGGCTTTTGCCGCTGCTAACGGTCAGGAAGACTTTGTTGGCAGCCGTGCGACCGTGATAACCGTAAAACTCGATGCTAGGATTAGCCCGGTTTAGCCCGGTCGAGCGGCACCAAAAAGAGGGGTAATCGGCAACAAGCGGCGGCGCGAAGCACTGAGTGTCTGCGCCACGAAAGCATGAAACCGGACGCAAGCGGGCTGGCGGCTGATGTTCTGTCTTCGATTCTATCAGCCACTGGGCGCTAGCCCGTGGTTCTTACGGCAGTGATTCTCAGTGGACTTTCGGCAAATGAGTAGAGCTGCCGTTGGATCCATTCTTACCGCTCGGTTGGTCGCTGTCGCGGTGCGGGCCATGATGCATAGCGGGCGAGGTACTATTGATCGCTTCCGGAGGTTCCGTGCTGGCCTCCTGCATGTCTGAACCAGTAACCTTCTCAAAAGCAAGCGGTTTCCACCATTCGTTGATGTTCTGAAAAATCAAGAAAAAGACCGGCACAAAGAACACTGCCAAAATGGTCGAAGCGATCATCCCGCCAAACACAGCGGTTCCTAACGCCTGTTGGCCGGCGGCACCGGCACCATCGGCAATCACCAAAGGGAATACCCCTAGAATAAACGCAAACGAAGTCATCAAAATCGGCCGGAATCGCAGCCGTGCTGCTTCGACCGCTGCGTCGTAAATACTGTGCCCTTCGTTGCGCAAATCGCGCGCGTATTCGACAATCAGAATCGCGTTCTTGCTAGCCAAGGCAATAATCAGCACGATGCCAATCTGCGTGTAAATATTATTGTCCATGCCGCGCAGAGAAACTGCCGCAATCGCACCCAGTAGACCCAACGGCACAACCATGAGCACCGCCGCCGGCGTGATCCAGCTTTCGTACTGTGCCGCGAGGACCATGTACACCAGTAGCACGGCAAACGCAAAGATCAAGATGGCTTCACCGCCAACCTTCTTTTCCTGGTAGGACATATCGGTCCACTCGTAGCCCATCGAACTGGGAATCTGTTGCTGCGCAAATCGCTCCATCAATTCCAGGGCGTCGCCCGAACTGAATCCGGGGCCTGGCTCCCCCGATATCGACGCAGTCGGATACAAATTATATCGCGTGATGATCTGAGGACCGTAAGAGCGTTCGACCTTTACAATCGACCCAAGGGGAATCATTTCTCCTTGTCGATTGCGAACTTCGAGCCGAAGAATATCGCTCGGATCGACACGAAATGCTTCGTCAGCTTGGACGCGAACCTGAAATGTACGGCCGAACTTGTTGAAGTCATTCACATACGCCGATCCCAAGGAAGCCTGCAAAGTGCCAAAGACGCTGGACAAGGGAATGTCCAACGCCTTTACTTTTACGCGGTCAACATCCACATGGAGTTGAGGAACTCCTGAGCGGAATGACGAGTAGATGTTCTTAAGGCTATCCTTTTGATTTCCTGCCGCTGCGACGATTCCTTCCACAACCTTCTGCAGTTCTTCGAGGCCAACGGCGGCCTGATCTTC
Source organism: Planctomycetota bacterium (assembly GCA_034440595.1). GTDB lineage: Bacteria > Planctomycetota > Planctomycetia > Pirellulales > JALHPA01 > JAWXCH01. The sequence continues at coordinate 4,742 of JAWXCH010000297.1, forward strand.
GATCTGCATTTTGAAGCCACTGCCGACACCGAGACCACGGATCGGCGGTGGCGGAAAGCCAATAATCCGGGCTTCCTTGATCGCGGCAAACTTTTGTAAGAGTCCTCCGATCAACTCTCCCTGCGATAGACCTGGGCCGTGTCGTTCACTCCAATCCTTGAACATGATGAAAAAGGTCGCCGAGTTTGAAGCGATGCTGCCATCCAACAAGGACAGCCCACCAATGCCAAAATACTCTTCCAAACCGTCACTTTCGGCAAGGATCGCATTCACCTGGTTAATGACTTCACGCGTGCGGTGAAGTGACGCGGCATCAGGCAATTGAACGGCAACAATAAAGTACCCTTGATCCTCGATTGGCAAGAATCCGGTCGGAACGCGGTTGTACCACCAGCCGGTCAGTCCAACCAAACCGACAAACAACAGGATCATCACCGCGGCAAAGCGCAGCGTCCGGCGAATGATTGCAGTGTATGCACGCTCTACAGCCTCATAACAATAATTGAAACCGCGGAAGAAGAAGTTCTTTTTCTTACGAGCAGGCCGAAGCCAGACGGCGCACTGAGCCGGCTTTAATGTCACGGCATTGATCGCACTGATCAAGGCGGTGGCTGCGATTGTCAACGCAAATTGCCGGTAGAGCTGCCCGGTAACTCCGCCGAGAAACGCCGTTGGAAGAAACACCGCCATCAAAACCAGCGTGATGCCAATGATCGGCCCCAGCACCTGGTCCATGGCTCGGATCGTGGCCTGCTTCGGCTGCATTCCCTGCTCAATGTTATGCGCGGCCGCTTCGACGATCACGATCGCATCGTCCACTACGATACCGATTGCCAGCACCAAGCCAAACAAGGTCAGCATATTGACCGAGAAACCCAGCGCAGCCATCGCCGCAAATGCACCGATTATCGTGACCGGTACCGTGGTCGCCGGCACCAGCACCGCGCGCCAGTCCTGCAAGAAGACCATGATCACAATCAGCACCAAAATGCCAGCCTCGATCAGCGTCTTATACACTTCTGTAATCGAAGCACGAACAAACTTCGTTGTATCCAGAGGATAGCTGTACTCCAGCCCCGGAGGGAATGCTCGGCTAAGCTTATTGTCGATCAGGTCACACACCGCGTCGCGGACCTCGAGTGCATTGGAACCTGGCAACTGATAGATACCCAAGCTGGCGGTTGGAATACCGTTCTTGAGCGAGAATTGATCGTACGACTGTGCCCCCAGTTCGATCTCAGCGACATCTTCCAGATAGGTAACACGTCCTTCCTCACCCGCCTTGATCACGATCTTCTCAAACTGACCTGGATCACTGAGCCGTCCCAACGCAGTCAGAATGTATTGAAAATTCTGCCTATCCGGTGACGGTTGCTGGCCGATCTGACCGGCAGCCACCTGCACGTTCTGTTCTTGCACCGCCGAGATGACATCCTCGGTCGTCAGATTGCGGGCCTTGAGTTTGTCTGGATTCAACCAGATGCGCATGCTGTAACTCGTCGAACCAAAAACGCCGACTTCGCCGACGCCAGGGACGCGACTGATTTCATCACGCAATCGCAAGGTCGCATAGTTGGACAGGAAAAGACTGTTGTACTCGTCGTCTCTATCCGGAGCGGTCAAGCTGACAACCAGCATGATATTGGTCGATTGCGTCTTGACCGTGACACCCTGGCGACGGACCTCTTCTGGCAACAACGGTTCCGCGATGGCAACTCGGTTCTGCACCAGCACCTGTGCGTCATCCAAATTGGTGCCGATTTCAAAGGTCACCGTCAGTGTGTAACCGCCCGTACTGGAACAGGTCGAGGACATGTAAAGCATGTTCTCGACGCCATTCACTTGCTGTTCGATCGGCGAGGCGACCGTGTCGGCCAATACCGACGCATTAGCTCCAGGATAGGTAGCGACGACCTGGACGGTCGGCGGTGTAATCTCGGGGTACTGCTCGATCGGTAGCTGATACAGCGCAACGCCACCGATCAACATGGTCATCAGTGCGATGACGTTGGCAAAAACAGGTCGATCAATGAAGAAACGAGCGAACACCGTTTATTGATCTCCCTGCTGTTTTGCAGTGCCAACCGCTGCCTTCAGCGCACTTCCTGAAGCTTCTGCGGGATCCGAAGATACCGCCTCTGCTCTCACTTGCGGCTGCGAGTCAGTGCTGGGCGGTGCCGTTAGTACTACCGGTGGAACTGCGGTCGACTGCGCTGTCGACTGAATGCTGGAAGCTGGGATAGCCTTGGGAGTTTGTGTGCCTTTACTCGCCGTACCAGCCGCATTGGATAGCGAATTTTGTTTCTCCTTCTCGGACTGCGCATCCTCCGGAGTTACTGAAAAACCCGGTCGTGCCTGCTGCAATCCATTCACTACGACATCTTCGTCTCCTTTCAAGCCATCCTGGATGACTCGCATTCCGTCATGCAGAATTCCCAGCTTAACGGCACGATATTCGACGATCCTAGCTTTTTCCGCATTGGGTGGCTTGACCACCAGCACAAAATTGCCACGCTGATCGCTTCCAATTGCGCGATCGGTCAGTAGCAGTCGCGGCGTCGGATCGCTGATCGGCAGCCGAACGCGAACAAACAGACCCGGAACCAGACTACCATCCTTGTTCTCAAAACTGGCACGCCATTGTTGTGTACCCGTCCTGGCATCGATACCGGTCTCCGTAAAGTCAACCTGACCTCGGAACGGATAGCCATCCTGTCCTGGTAAGGCCATACTAACTTCGGCAATGCCTGCGGAGCCGGGCTTCGCGCTGCGTTTCTGCTCCATCAGCCGCAGCACGTCACTTTCACTAACGGTGAAATAAGCGTGAATGGGAGAGTACTTTTCGATCGTGGTCAGTACAGTTTTTTCGGCTTCGATGAGGTTGCCGATATCGACCATATGCCGACCGATTCGCCCGCTAATCGGTGCCAACACTCGCGTATAGCTCAAATTCAACTCAGCCTGCGTGATGGCCGCTTCGGCAGCCGCCTTGTCCGCACCGGCGGTGGACTGATTCGCAATCTTGACATCCAGTTCTTGTTGCGACAAAGCACCTCGACGCACCAGTGGTTCGGTTCGCTTGACTTCAGCATCGGCCAGACTGAGCGCGGCAACCGCTTTCTGTAAATTGGCCTTTGCAGATGCCAGTGCAATTTCAAATGGTGCCGGTTCAATCACAAACAGCAATTGATCCTTCTCCACCGTCGCGCCGTCAATAAATTCGATGCGCTGCAAGTACCCACTCACCCTGGCTCGGATCGTAACCATCTCTTGAGCACGGGTGGATCCAGTAAATTCGAGAAAGTCCACGACCTCCTTGACCTGCGGGCGATCCACGGTAACAGCCGGAGGCGGAAACGTTGGCAGAGGGGGAGGCTGACCGCAACCGCTTACTGTGCCGACGACCGTTAGCATTCCCAACAGCAAGATGCAGCGATAAGGCAATGAAATCATAAAAGTCAGAGTCTTCGATCGGTCAAAGGTTCGCACAGCTATCGCAACAAATCCACATTGGTAGTACCGGCAAAGTGCAGCAACCTTACCGCCAGGTTCAGAATTCCCTACACACCACGAATTGACCGGAACGAATCCGCTTAGGAGGGACGCCGATCCAGGCAAGCAAGGCGCGATCACCTTTTTCGGCCCGTACGGGGCAAGGAGATTCTGAAACAGTTAGCGTACTAACTATCTTAGTCGCGGGCCGTAGAATTGGAAGCGCTTACCGCAATTAACTACTTTAACATCCCCCAGATAGGGGAAATCGTTAAACGCACCACCGCCCCTCTAAAAGAGGTGCACAATGAGCGTCAAAGAGCACGAAGCAACGCATTGCTAGTGCGAGCGTCGCCGAGCCGTTTATTCATCCTCTTCGGCCTGCAGAACCGCCTTTTCGATGACCTCGCGCTGGACATTACCGGGCACGACATCGTAGTGGCTGAATTCCATGGTGTAGCTCCCCTGCCCCCCGGTCATGCTCGACAGGCTACGCGCATAGGTGGTGACTTCAGCCAGCGGCACCAGCACAGAAACCGTTTGCAACTGGCCACCGGCCGATTCCATACCAAGTACTCGCCCGCGCCGCGTCGACATGTCGCTGTTGATTTCGCCGATCTTGTCGTTCGGCACAGTAACATGCAACGTCACGATCGGTTCCAACAGGCTCGGCTTAGCCTCCAAGAAGGTATTTCGCAGGCACATGGAACCGGCAATTTTAAATGCCGCTTCCGAGCTGTCCACATCGTGGTATTTGCCAAAGTGCAGTTCCACGCAGACGTTCTGCACCTGATAGCCAGCCAGAATCCCGCGCTCCATCCGCTCGCGAAAACCTTTTTCCACCGCCGGAATAAAGTTGTTCGGAATGGAGCCCCCGACGATCGAATCGACAAAAATAAAGTTCAGCTTCTGATCGTAGCGCCAATCGCGCATCTGAGGAAAGCGCGCCTTCGATACAAATTCTTCAACCACCGTACCGAGCGGCAGGGGATAGATCCGAATATGGACTTCGCCAAACTGCCCGCGACCGCCGCTCTGCTTCTTGTGGCGATAATGCCCCTCCGCCTTCTGCTGGATCGTCTCTCGATACGGAATCTTGGGCTGATGAGTTTCGATCTCCACCTTATCGCGTTTATGTAAACGCTCGCGAACCACGCTTAGGTGCAGTTCGCTCATACCAGTCATGACCAGTTCCTTGGTCTGCGGATCGCGATCGAGATGAATCGTGCTATCCTCCTCCACAATCTTGTGCAGCGCGTTGGCCAGCTTTCCCTCATCGCCACGATTCTTCGGCAGCGCCGCCAGTCCGACCATCGGCGTGGGAAAGTCAATCGGTGCCATCGTCCACGGGCCAAGCGTCGTGTTGGTATGCAGTTCCTCAATCTTGGCCAGTGCGACAATCTGACCCGGCCCGGCCGAATCCATCGCCTTGGTTTCGTTTCCCTGCACATCCAGAATTGGGCCGATTTTGATGTTCTTGCGCCCACCAGACAGATGCACGCTGTCGTCTTTCTTCAGCGTGCCGTTATAAATGCGGATGTACGACAGCTTCTGCACAAACGGATCGATTCGCGTCTTGAATACCTGCGCGACCAAAGGACCATCTGGATCCTCGCGCAGTTCGACTTTGTCCCCTAGCTCGTTCAAAGCATGCCGGTCAATCCGATCAGGAGGCAACGAACAAAGCAGCAGTGCATCGAGCAGTTCTTGCAGACCAGTCTCTGTGCGGCCAGAGACACACAGAATTGGCACAAAATGCCCCTGTGCAATCGACTCGACAATGTCGCGCGACAGCTCTTCATCTGTCGGTGCCTGCCCGTCGAAATAGTGCGCAGTCGTCTCATCGTCGACCTCGATGATCGTCTCGATCAGCGGCGTATTCAAAGTTTGCGGGTTCATCACCGCCCCCTCGAAACGCGCCGGCGGATGCAGAGCGTCGATCACACCATGAAATTCGTGCCCCTGCCCGACCGGTACTTCTAGCGGCAGGCAATGCTTGCCAAAGGTCTCTTGAATCTCGCCAACCAGTCGTTCAAAGTCGACGTTGTCAGCATCCATTTTGTCGATGACAATGATTCGACCCAGCCCGATCTTTCCTGCTTCTTGAAAGACGCGCCGTGTATTGACCTCGATTCCCGCGTGGGCATTGATCACAACCACCGCAGTCTCTACGGCGTGCATGGCGGCGATCGTCTGGCCGATAAAGTCGGGATAGCCAGGGGTATCGATCACGTTGAATCGCTTGCCACCGAAATCGAAATGCACAATGTGCGATTCGATACTGTAGTGGTGATCTTTTTCGATCTGATCGAAATCGCAGACGCTGGTGCCGTCGTCGACACTGGCAGAACGGCTGATGGCTCCAGTGAGCGTCAGCATTTTGTCGGCCAGGGTACTCTTGCCAGAGTGCCCGTGGCCGCAGAGAACAATGTTGCGGATATCCTCGACGTTATACTTTGTCATCACCAAGCTCCTCCCAAGAGTGAAAGTTGCAGCGTTTGACCGGCCGAGTTCTCAGATCCTCATTCAAATTGCAAGCTAGTGCGTTGTCACAGCTAAAAATAGGGATTGGACAAATCAGCCGCATGGCGCTAGCCACCGGTTTATACCGCTCCAACCGTGGGCTAGCGCCCAACGGCTAATACAATAATGAAGCCGTGACAATGCACTAGACGTTTGTCGCGAATAGACTCCCGTGTTCAAATTACATAGCAGCGATTTATTTGGAAGCAATTTTCGATTTAGCAGAATTGGTTTCGCCTGAACGTGCCGCGGCCAGTGCGTTAGCCAAAGTTAAGTGTCCGTCATATAACGCGCGGCCAATGATGCAACCGGCCACCGGCAATGCTGCCAGGTCGGCGACATCTTGCGCGCTGGTGACTCCGCCAGAGGCAATCACCGGCAATTGCACCGCCTGTTGCATGGCCGCCATCTCGGTCAGATTCGGCCCGGCCAGCAT
>JAWXCH010000298.1:0-8891 GCA_034440595.1 Planctomycetota bacterium
AAATTCAAGAATACTGCACCCGTTGGTGATATAACATTAGTGCTTGAAGGAACCACCGTTCAGACGAACTACCGCCGCAATGTTGCGGCAATCGCCGTGGAGCAGGCACGGTTGGCCGAAGTTCAGCCGATCTTTGATCAGGCGCTGAGTGCCATGAAGAGCGCGCTGGAAGCGAAAACTGCCACGGACAAGCTGGCAGCCGAATTGGACGCCAAGGTCAAACAGCAAGCCGAAGCCTTGGTCGCCGCAGTGAAAGCGACGCAGGACGCAGACGCGGTATTGAAAACTGCAACAGCGGCAGCAGCGACCGCGCGACAAGCCGCAGAAGCCAAACCGGTTGATGCCCCTCTGCAAACGGCCAAAGCCGATGCAGAAAAAGCACTGCTCGTAGCGATGGGCGCATTGCAAAAGACGCAGGCCGATCGCCAGGCGATCGAAGCAAAATTAGCCGAGGTCTCCGCCGAGGCGCAAAAGGCACTAGCGGCGAAAAAAGTCACCGATGCGACCAGCGCGACCGCAACGGCCCAGCATGCCACGGTCGAGGCTGAGAAGAAAATCGCCGAACAACGCGTAAAAGCTGCCGAACAAGTGGCTGCTCCAAAGAAGGCCCACTTTACGATCTATGCGACTCCGGAAAAGGTTCACCTCGATCCTGCTCCATTGGCAATGACTCCGACGGTTCCTAGCACCGCAGTGCCTGCCGGTAGGAAGATTCAGATTCCGCTGACGATCAAACGACTCTACGGGTTTGCAGATCAGGTCACCGTCAGTCTGGTGGTTGATCCCAATTCTGGAATTCAAGCCACTGATCTGGTCATACCTAAGGATCAGTCCGCCGGTCAACTGGAGGTGAACATCACACCCAAGGCGTCGGTCGCCTCCCATTCGGCTACATTGGTGGCCAAGATGATGTTCAATAACCAGCCGGTTGAATTGCAACGACCGGTGGTAATTAAGGTTGCGGCACCAGTTGAGCAGACTGCGGCGAAGTAAGTTAGCCAGTTTCAAAACGGAAGTGAAAGTTGAAAAGGCCGGTCCTATGCGACAACGGATTTACATACTGGGAATAAATTGGACGCTGGCGCTCCTAGCGGCAGTCTGTCTGACGGTTTGTCAAACGGTTCAAGCTGCGGAATCTGCTGGTCCAATATCCATTGCCATGCCGAAGCGAGATACCCCGGTCGACTTTTCCGAAGTGCAGGCAATCCTGGCCAAGAACTGCCTGGCCTGTCATAGCGGTTCCAAGGCCGAAGGTGGCCTGATTCTGGAAACCCCAGATAGCATGCAAAAAGGGGGAGACAGCGGCCCGGCGATCGTTCCGAAGAAAGGGAGTGCCAGTCTATTGGTACTGTCGGCAGCGCACAAAAATGACACGATCATGCCACCCGAGGACAACGACGCCAGTGCGAAGAATCTGACTCCCGAAGAACTAGGTCTGATCACGCTCTGGATTGATCAAGGGGCGCTGGCCAGCACCCGTCAGACCGGAAGTTTGGAATGGCAGCAGTTGTCGACTTCGGTTCAGCCGATTTTGTCCGCGGCTATTAGCCAGCACGGCGATATGGCCGCTGCTGGGCGCGGTAATCGCATTTATGTCTACGAAGTTGGCACCGGCCGAGAAGTCGCACAGCTTGCCGATTCGGCTCTTGCCTCACGGCCAAATGCCCCACTGTCCGGTACAGCTCATCTCGATCTGGTGCAGTCGCTGGCTTTTAGTCCCGACGGGAATCTGCTGGCCTCCGGAGGGTTTCGCGAGATCAAGCTCTGGCGGCGCTCGCGCGATTTTCAAAAAGGAACATTGCAGGGTGGTGTTGAAGTTGCGCAGGTCAGCGATGTCACTGCCGATGGACAGCGCCTGGCCACGGGCGAGGCCAACGGCACCATTCGCATTTGGGATCTGACAACAGGCAAGGTGCTGCAATCAGTGTCCGCACACGCCGGGCCGGTAACCGGGGTAAAGTTTTCGCCGGATGGTGCGAGGCTATTCTCGGTCTCCAAGGACAAGTCGCTGAAGGTTTGGAAAGTGGCTGATGGTACCGCTATTGGTGCCATTCAAGCTCCGGCGGAATTGAACGCTCTGGCGCTGGTTGAGAATGGCACGCAACTGGCCACTGCCGATGCCGACAATGTGGTGCGAATATGGGCAATTCCTGCGGCTGTGCAACCGGGCGAGCCTGCCAAGCCGATCAAAGAGTTAAAAGGACACGCAGCAGCGGTCACGGCTATCGCCAGTGTTTTGCCAGCGGGCAAAGTAATCGTCACCGGTGGACAGGACGGAACAGTTCGCGTCTGGAATCTGGACAACGGACAAGTAGTTCGCCAGATGGATCAAGCTGCCCCAGTGCTGGCTGTCGCCGTTCGCGGGGATGGAAAGCGAATCGCAACGAGTGGAGCCAACAATGTTGCGCGGCTCTGGAACGGCGACGACGGTACGCAAATTGCCGAAATCAAAGGGGATATGCAGGATCGCTTTAAGATTGCGGACCTACAACGGCGGCAGACTTTGGCCAAGGGACGCCAGACCGATCGACAGGAAGAGTTAACTGCCGCTGAAGCGGCCGCAAAGGCGGAGACCGACGGCATTGCCAAATCTATTGCAGCGCGGACGGCCGCAGAGAAAGACCTGGCGATCAAGATTGAAAAGGCGAAACCACCGGCTGAGGCGCTAACCGCGGCCCAAATGGAGTTTGAAGCGGCGACATTCCTTTCGCGACAGGGAGCCGATGCTGCTTCTGCCGCCAAGGCTGCTGCCGAAAAGGAACCGGGCAATCAGGCGCTTGTTACAAATCGTGCCGCAGCAGAGAAATCGGCTGCCGATCTGGCCAAGGCCTTGGAAAATGCAAAGAACAAATTGGAGGCGGCTACGAAAGCAAATCAAAAGCCCGCGGCGGATTTGTCGTTTGCCTACTTGTTTGTCCGTTCGTCGATTTTGAACATTGAGGAAGTGAAAAAATCGGCCGCCAAGGCCGCCGAGCAAATTCCGATTGCTAAAAAAGCGTTGGAAGAAGCAGATGCCGAGATCAAGAAAGCAGATGCTGCCACGGCGGCCGCGACGACTGCTGCCCTGGTTGCCGATTTGCCGATCAAAGCATTGGCGTTTACTGCCGATGGAACGGCGCTGGTCACCGGTAGCGATAATCGATTGGTGCAGACCTGGTCGGCTGACAATGGTGCGCCTCTGGCACGTTTCGCCGGTCAAGACTCACCGGTCACCACACTCGCCATCGCTCCTAGCGGAATGATGTATAGCGCTGCGACGAACAAATCAATTGCCATCTGGAACATGCGCGAGTCCTGGAAACTGGAACGGACTATCGGAAACATCGATGATCCAAAACTGATTCAGGATCGCGTGCTGACGCTTGATTTCAGTCCTGATGGCAAGCAACTGGCCAGTGGCGGCGGCGAGCCATCGCGCAGCGGCGAACTGAAAATCTGGAATGTGGCCGACGGTACTTTGACGCGCACGATCAAAGATCCGCACAGCGACTCGATCTATTGTGTTCGCTACTCGCCCGATGGCAGCAAGCTGGCCAGTTCCGGTGCAGACCGCTTTATCAAAATCTGGAACGTGGCCGATGGGACATTCAATCGCTCGCTCGAAGGACACACGCATCATGTGCTGGCGATTGCTTGGAACCTAAGTGGCAAGACCCTGGCCTCTGGCTCAGCCGATAACACCATCAAGGTTTGGAATGCGCGAACCGGCGAGCAGAAGAAAACAATTCTAGGATTGACGAAGGAAGTGACTTCGCTGGCGTTTCTCGCTGACGGAGCGAGTGCCATTGCTGGCATGGGGGACAATCTGGTTCACATGTACAACCTGGATTCTGGCGCACAAGAAAGAAACTTCGCCGGATCCAAAGATTATGTCTACGCCGCATCGGCCAGTGCCGATGGCAAGCTAATTGTTGGCGGTGGGCAGGACGGCGTGCTGCGTGTCTGGAAAACCGATACGGCCCAAATTGTGCATGGATTTGAACCGACTAAGCAGTAGCGAAACGCTCTGCTGACGGCCTTAGCGACTTGCACGTGCTGGAAGGCACGCAATCGTCGCCGCAATTACATGACCGCGATAGCTGATTCCTATATTCTTCGGATCGGTGAAAACTCTCGGTCGATCCCCCCTTAGCAAATGGTTCCTCCTCGACTACGATAAGTCTCGTCTGGCCGGCCGTGCTGCTTTCAATTGTAATGGTTTGCACGAGCCAGCGGCGTAGTCATATTTTGCAAATTGTGAGGAATCAGATTCATGGTGCATGCCTGGCACGATGTGACACCTGGCGGAGAGAATCTCCCCAAGGAATTTACCGCCATCATTGAGATCCCAATGGGGTCCAGCGTGAAGTACGAACTGGACAAAGAAACCGGGCTGCTCAAGATGGACCGCATTCTGTATTCGGCCGTGTACTATCCGGCCAATTACGGATTTATCCCGCAGACACTGGCCGAGGATGACGATCCATTGGATGTGCTGGTTCTATGCCAGGAAGCGGTGGCTCCCTTGACGATGGTCAAAGCCCGTGCGATTGGTGTGATGACGATGATCGACGGCGGCAAGCAAGACCACAAGATTCTGGCCGTGGCTTTGAATGATCCTGAGTATTCTGGATTTGAAACGGCCTCGGAACTGCCGAGCCATCGGCTGATGATGCTGCGTCGGTTCTTTCAGGATTACAAAATGCTGGAAGGCAAAGCGGTCGAGGTCGATGAAATGCAACCGGCGTCGGCAGCCATGCCGAAAATCGAAGATGCTCTGGAACGATACAGTTCACAACGCCGCCGCGGATTTCACGCCTACACGGGTACAGTCCCACGTGGTTGATTCACTACGGCTATGTCGCCGCAACGGGCTACTGCGCCCTTCAGCTTTTCTTCAACAGCGTCAGGCGAAGCATATTCAGTGCCTGTTTGGCGGTGCGTGATTTGATGATTGCCGAATGACCAGCAACACCGACCGCGATGATTAGCGTGCCGCTGTCGGATGCCAATGCGAGCCACACTTTTGGCGGTTCGGTTCCTGCCACTGTACTGGCTGGAAACCCTCCAACCGCCAGCCCGTAACTAGTACCAAACTGTGCCTTGGCCGCTTGAGCAAGCTTTTCGGTCGTCGATTTGGCATCGGCGGTGATCGTTTGCAATGCCTGCTCGTCCAGATCGAGCACCAGCTTCAACGTATTGTAGACCGCTGCCTCATTGGCCACGGTAAAACTACCTTGAAAGACCGGCGCGCTGGTCGCAACTTCGCCCAGCCATTCGGCCATCAGTCCGCCAGTTCCCCATTCGGCGGTTGCCAGTGACTCGCCCCGCTCTTGCAACAGCCGCAGCACAACATGCTCCAGCTCTTCGTCCTCGACTCCAAAGGCAAGTTTTCCCAGGCACTCGTGGATTGTGGCGATGGTCGGTGCCATGCAGGCTTGGCACTCTTCATCCGAGCAGCCTTCGGCGGTGATGCGTAGCGTGATGGTCGCCTGATGTACGGTGATGCCAACCTGTGGTTCACGCCCGCGACGGATCAAATCCGGCAGCATTGCTTCCAGATCGCTTTCGCCAACGCCAAAGCACTTGATGCGACGATGCCGAATAACGCGGCCCGGGCTGATTTCACTGCGAATCACTGGTTCGACCGAAGCCCGCCACATCTCTTTTAATTCCGCGGGCACACCGGGCAAGGCAATGATCCGGCACAGGCTTCTACCGGGGCGCATTATCGACAGATCGATGCCAGGAGCGGTCCCTTCTGGATTGGGGATCACGCGGCTGCCGACAGGAAAAAAGGCCTGAGAGCGGTTACGCTCTGGCATCGGACGACCGCGTCGGGAGAACAGTTGCTCGATCTGTCGCAGTGCTTCGTCGTCCAGGTACAATTCCACTCCGGCTGCATCGGCTACTGCCTGCCGAGTTAGATCATCCGCCGTCGGGCCTAAGCCACCGGTGGAAATTATCAGGTCGGCGCGGTCAATGGCAGCGCGGAATATAGCGACGTTGGCAGCCAAGTCATCGGCCACGGTGGTGTGGTACATCGTGCGAATGCCAAGTTCTCCCAACTGAGTGCTCAGCCACTGACTGTTGGTGTCCAGCCGCTGGCCGCTGGTCAGTTCATCGCCGATGGATATGATTTCTGCGAGCATCTTGATACGTTGAAATACAAGCTATTGGTTTATTCGGCAGAAGTAGTGTCGTGCAGCGCGCGCTGAACAAGGGCTTGGAGACGAACTGACAGAGGAATGGTCAGCGCCGCCTGCTGAGCGGTTTCGGACATTTTTGGCCAGGTCTTCTGCAGGATTGCGATGACTTTATCGTCATCGTGCTGCGCGGCAAAATCCTCCAGATAATATTGCAGGAAAACCAGACAGGCCACATCCTCGACGAGCTGTGCTTCGGGATCCTGTTTAAAGCGTACTTTCTTAACCAGCGACTGGACACGTGTGATCGACTCCGCCGAATAACCAAGCGGCTCCAGGATACCGGCCAGTTTTGTCGCATGAAACTTTTGCAGGTTGGATCGCCAGCGATGGTAGCCCGCGCGATCCAGCGGGTAATCCGAGCGTGGCATCATCCAGCGGCAAATGTGCTGACCATAGGCAGCAATTTGAACCTCATCCGGTGCGTTCGGTTGCAATTTTTCCAGCCAATCGGCCATGTGCCGTGAGTAGGCTTGCTCCTTCGGCAATTCGCCACCTTCAAAATGCTCGCGATTCGGATCGGCCTGGTTGGCCTGATCGATCTGGCGAATGACCTGCTGAAGTCGGAGTTGATCGGTCATGCGGTTGCTCACGTCTGCTGACTGTAAACCTGCGTCGCTGCCGCGATACTGGCACCCGGCTTGAACGAATATCCCTGTTCGCCTAGCAACTGTTCCAGTGCCGCCAGCAGCAGTAGCACATTGCCCGGTCGCGCACCGTGGCCCATCAGACCGATGCGCCAGACTTTACCCTTGAAGGCTCCCAACCCGCCTCCTATTTCGATGCCAAACCGGTCGAGCAGACCTTTCCTCACTGCGACATCGTCCACGCCGGCCGGAATTTTTACGGTGTTGAGCATCGGCAATTGATGCCCCTCCTGTGCCGAGTACTCGATGCCGATCGCCGCTAGCCCACTTTTGAGTGCGCGGTGCTGTAGCGCATGCCGTGCGTGGCATGCGGGCAGTCCTTCTTGCAGTACCAGACGCAGCGCCTCGTACAGCCCATACGTCATGTTGATGGGCGCGGTGTGGTGGTAAACACGGTCGGTCCCCCAGTATTGAGCCAGCATGGTCACGTCCAAATACCAACTGGCGACTTTGGTCTTTCGCGCCCGCAGCTTTTCCATCGCACGCGCGCCAAACGTGATCGGTGCCAGACCGGGCGGACAACTCAGGCACTTTTGCGATCCGCTGTAGCAGCAGTCGATCCCCCAGGCATCAACTTCCACTGGCACGCCGCCGAGTGCGGTGACGGAATCGACAATCAATAGTGCGCCCGCCTCGCGAACGATCTGTGCGATTTCCTGTACTGGTTGCCAGGCACCGGTGGAGGTTTCGGCCTGCACAATGCCGACGATCTTTGGCCGGTGCTGCGCGATGGAGGCGCGTATCTCGTCTGGAGTGAAAACCTCTCCCCAAGGTCGTTCGATCTTGTTTACCATCGCTCCGCAACGTGCGGCCACATCGGTCATACGCGTGCCAAACACACCATTCACGCAGATCAGAACGGAATCGCCTGGCTCGACCAAGTTAACAAAGGCCGCTTCCATTCCTGCCGAGCCGGTTCCACTGATGGCCAGCGTCATTTCGTTCTTTGTACAGAACACCGCACGCAACATCTCCTGCATGTTGTTCATCAATTGCAGGTAGTAGGGATCGAGGTGACCGACCGTTGTCGCGCCAAGCGAGCTGAGCACGCGCGGATGAATCTCGCTAGGCCCCGGTCCGAGCAGCAAGCGCGGGGGAGGTGCCAGAGGTGGTGGAATATTGGACATGATTGTTCCAAGCTGAAATGAAAGACCAGGATTAAAAATCACTCCGGTCGCTACTGAATACTGTGACCGATTTTCCTCATGCGAGACCTGCCGATGGAGGCAATTCACGGATCAGTTGGCTGATCTGCTTGAAGCGCGGGGTGCCCGAGGCCTGGCACCACTCAAATAGCGCCGCCTCGGTTGTGGTCAATGTCGCGCCCGAAGATTCCATCCGTCGCAACGCAATGTCACGGTCCAGTGTGCCTCGTGAGCCGACTGCATCCACCGCTACGTAGACACGGTATCCTTCGCTCAGCAGGTCCAGCACGGTTTGCTGCACGCAGACATGCGATTCGATTCCGGCCACGAGAATGCGCGGACGGTTGAGCGTGCGAACGTGTTCACAGAACTCCACCGAGCCGCCACAACTGAATGTCATTTTATTCAGCGGCGCAGATAACCGTTCGGCAAGTTCTGGAACCATGCCCCCTAGACCTTGCGGGTACTGGACCGTAGAAAAGGCCGGTACCTCCAGGATTTTTGCACCGTCCAGCAGCCGGCGGATGTTCCAAACTAGCTTTTCATGTTCGGCAATCAGGCCGACCAGTTTGGACTGCACATCTACGACCAGCAAGGCCGTATCGTCGGCCGACATCAGTTCAGGGCTGCGCGAAAATGTGTTCTGTGTGCTCATTCTGGCAGCATATCCGACGCTGCATGAGGAATGAAGGGGGCGGCTGCCGGCTCGAAGCTTGTCGGAGTTTCAATTCTCGGACAAATCTTCCGAGTCGCCCGGTAGCTCAATCCAGATGTCCTCTCCTTCGACCTTCAGGGCAAATCGCGGCTGATAGTACTTTGCATTGAGACGGTGCTGGCCGGTCGTTACGTCAAACTGCCACCCATGCCAGGGGCAGGTCACCAGACACCCGGTCAGCGATCCCTTGCCGAGCGGG
>JAWXCH010000299.1:0-5674 GCA_034440595.1 Planctomycetota bacterium
CATGGAGACGCTTGCGAAGTTGGATCTCGTCAGACTCCGCGGGAAAAAGGGACTTCCAGCCATCAAACAGCGTTTCGACCTCTACCACGCAGCGTTCGTTGTCCAGATCCTCGTCCTCGAATCTGCGATATTCGTCACGCAGCAGCACACAGAGCAAAGTTGCCTCGTAACCAAGTGGAGTCCGACGAAAAAGCCTCGGCAGCCGTTCATAACCCGCCATCCGGGCGTCGTCGCTGATCTGCTTGAGATAAGCAAGCCCTTCTCCTCGGTCGATGACGACAACCAGACCGATTCTTGCGAAATAATCGGTTAGTTCCGCCTCGTTGGCCAGCAGGATGTCCCATGTACCTTCTTCGTCGGCGTAGAGCACTCCTTGGAGCAATCGTATCGCGGGAATTCCCATTTCGCGGAATTCCGGCAAGTCGCAACCAGCGGCAAGGTCAGTCATGGCTTACTCTCCAAGTTGAAGACCTACGGTGAGGTCTTTGAGGTGACCGCTTAAGAACACAACACGTGGCACTTCGTATTCCTCGATACCTGGGGTTTCATGTATTCCGGAAGCAACATCACCACGCGACAACCGAATGGTCTCGATGACTTGATCGTCGATGAGGTGACCATCATCGTGCGCGATTTGCACATAGCCAAGCACCTCGATGACGCCACCGGCCGGCGGATACACAGTCAGAAGCTCGGACAACGGCACACGTGATGCATCGCGAAGCAGGTTCGAAATGTTTCGCTTCATCGCGTCCCAATCCAACCGCTGCAATCCTGCCAGATGACGAAAGGCGGCCCGCCGATCGTCGTCATCCGGCTGATGATCGGTCAACGCTGGAGAATCAAACCGGGCCGGCGCTGTCCAGAAAGTGCGTTCCCAGACATTCAACAAATCCAGTTCGCTCATGATCTCGACGCCCACGCTTTCACGGGGCGGGTTTTCCGCAAGTCGGACAGCGGCACCACGGATTTCTCTCAGTACGGCAGCCAGACGAAGTCGCGCCGAATTGATTCGAGAATCGAGAAGCCTGCGGAGGGTGGAACTCAAGCGGCGGGTCGTGCGGAGCACTTTCTCGGCCTCGTCCGAAAGGCTGCCGATCATGCCGCGAATTCGTCGCATCCCATCCACCTGCTCTACCAGCACTTCAATTTCGTCGAGCTGGGAAACAATCCTGTCGAGTTGCTCCTGCTTAGTGGGCGAGAGTACCAAGCGCACAAACTCATCAAAGCTGACACCTTGATCCTGTACCTTCAAGTTATCTTCCGCGGCCAGGGCAAACCCCAAGATATCGCCTCGGCCACCGTCCAACTCTGCTTGCCTTTTTTGGACGTTACGCGTGATCTCCTTGAATGAGTCTTCGACCGCCCTGAAATCCCCTTGCAGTGACGTGAGATCGGTGACGGCATCAGCGAATCGTTCGCGGATCGCTGTGGAACTGTAGGTCGGTACAGCTGCCCCCGATTCGATTGCGGAAATTTCCAGGTCGATTCGCTCTCGCTCGGCGCGCAGGTGATCCAGCCGCCGCGAGGGATCGGCAGATCCGCGAACCACAATATCGGACAAGGTTTCAATGATTCGCTTCAGGCGCGATTCGGTTCCCACAAATCCGAGACTTCGGTCGAGGGCTTCTCCCAAGAATTTTAAGACATCTTCGGTGTGCGGAGTTAGCTCGTAGACGGCTTCGGAATGCGTGGTGTCCAAAAACCTTCGCAGCCAACGGCTATCTCCTGAAGACCAAGCAACGACGTACATTTCCGGGCGATCTATTAAAACGTCAGGATGGGTTTTGTGGACGCCTTCCAGAAACTCAGAGAGGTGTTGAACCAGCAGAGAATGGGGTGCCGTGATGCTTCCAGAGTCCTTAAAGTGCCGATAGAAAAAATAGATGATATGAGCAGCATGCGGTGAACGCATGAGCTTTGCAGATGGGCTTGTTGAGAAGTACGAATGTAGGCGATCGAACTTCACGGTCGTGCTCTGGACAGAGAAAGTGCGAGAAGGTTGCGGACGTACGCCTGGCCAAATGACATGCACTTCATGGTAAGCCATTAGTTTTGAGAAAGTCAACCTGCACAGCAGCTTCGATTCCTTAAAAATCGTTGCGGCGGCGCGCTGGCGCGCGAGACGGTACGGGTTAGGCGATGAATTCGGACCTCCTGCGATGTTTTCGCAACCATCGCTACGGCCGGAGTACGGTCTTTAGAGTGCCCCGGGATGCCTTCAAACGATGTCGCTGAGAATCGGCAATGCGACGTAACTCTATACATGACAGCGGTTAGCGACACCGGCTAGACCCTTACATCCCCTAAGTTTCTGGCCTGTCGCCTTACTCGCCTATTATTCGCGCCAGCTACAAAACGAATCTCCAAAATGCCAGCACTTGGCGCATTTTATCACGCGGTAACAGCGCACCCGGTTCTAGCCCACGCCGCACTTCTCGTCAACCAGTGCGCCGACTGGGATCGAACGGGGAAACATTTCGGGAAAAGTTTCCCTTCATCACGGCGATAAAACCATTCAAGATGACCATCTCCTTCTTGATGTTTGCGCACGAAATGTCGTGCAAGCAGAAAAAGAGGCATCGGACGAGTTGCCGCCCGTCTGGCAACCTAAACCGGCTCAAAGCGGATGGAACTTGGTATGGTCAAAAAGGCGAACTCTCCGAGCCGCAACAAGCAGGGCGCATCTAACCGCGCCCAGCGTCGGCAACGTAGGCAAAAACTTAGTTCGAGTTGGCTTCACTCGCCGATACGCGTGCCGCGTGGTCAACGGCTACGCGTCCTGATTTACGCCCGCAAATCCACCGAGGAGCAAGACCAGCGATCCGTTCGGGCCCAAAAAGATTACTGTACCCAGTTCTTTGACGACCTAAGCCTTGAGTCCTACGATTTGGATTTTATCTGTGACGACGGTATTTCGGGCGAGGAAATCAGCCGACCAGGAATCGATCAAGTTGGCAAGGGAATCGACACCCACCGTTGGCATCTGATCATCTCAGAAGAGTCCTCCCGCCCTTATCGTGACACCGTGGCGTGCGTACTGTTGTTTCGCAAGGCGGTGGACCAGAATATACGCGTTCTATGCATCAACGATCAAATCGACACTGCGGACGAAGAGAATTGGGAGGATCATCTCCAGGAAGCACAGAAACACCATCAACGTGCCAATCGATTGACAATTGGGCGGATCAAGCGTGGCCAAGTGGTCCGCTTCGAATCGCGAGCGGCCATGGGTCCGTTACGTCCCGGATATCGCAGAATCGCCAGCGTCCCGGCCACCAAGCGAGGACCGGAAAAGGGGCCTTTCTTTGACGAAGTCGATCCCACTTGGAAGCCTGTCATTTATGAAGCCTATAAGCGCAGCGCGGTTGGAGAGAATCCCGACGTCACCGTTGTCTGGCTCAACGAAAAGCAATTACCCGGCGTCAACGGCAAATTCATTCCCTGGAACAGGACGCGGTTTTACGGGCTACTTCGATCCGAGTGCTATCGCGGTTCTGAAGAATTCCGCAAACAGATTTCTAAAAAGCACCGCTCCAGTGGAAAACGCAAAGCGCAACGCGCCACTGCAGACGAAAAATGGGAACGAGATATGCCTGAACTAGGCATCGTTCCTGCTTGGCTGTGGTACGCGGGCGTTGCGTCGATCGAGAAGCGAACTACGTCCACAGATGTACCCCAGGGTCCAGACCATGTACTTTATGGTATTCCCCGCCTTTCTCGGGGTCCTTTTGGCGAGCTATTTCGCTGCGGCATTTGCGGGGGCAAAATGTACCAAGACGGGCGCAATGAGGGTGGTTATCGATGTAGCCAAGCTCGTAACGGCGAGTGCTGGAATCAGGCGACCCTTTTGAGAGATCAAATGCATCGTCGGTTCAGTGAAATCACGTGTGCCTTGCTGTCCGGTTTTGATAACCGGTTCGCTGAACTCACTGCCTTGATGTCTACTCTCACCGATGATGGAGGTGCTCGGGAGAAACAATTAAAGAAGCTGCTGGTTAGAGAACGGCAACTGGAAGGGATTTGCGAAAAGCTGCTCACCGACCTGGAAGAGATCGATCGCGACGGGGATGCCCCGCAACGCCTGCGGAACAGATATCTCGGAAGGGAAGATGAACTAGCACGGGTTAGTGGTGAAATCGAGCGGTTGCGATTTGACTTTGCCAGCGTTCGTTCCCCAACGCGGAGAGAACTGGCCGATCGGCGCGATTGGCTAATTCAACAAATAAGCACTTTGAATCGTGATAGTCGCCACGCATTGCAGCAGATTGTTCCGCGAATCGAGGCCATGCCCTATCTTCGATTCGATACCACCGCAGTGGTGCTAAGGGCTCATTTTGAGATTTCGTTGTTCGGACTGCTTCCGGATCGACTGCGCGCGCTCTTCGTTGACAGTGAATCACAAAGTCAGTTTCCCATGGTTCCTGAGATAATTGATCTATGCAAAGAACCCGCCTACTTGACGCATCTTTCGGACTGCGTCCGCGTAAAGCAAGACAACCCAGGCTGGGAGGCTCTCGATATTGCTCGACATCTCAAGATCCACAAGATGACGGCCAGGAAGGCGCTGAAATGCAGTGCGTTGTTGCAACTCAATAACCTCGATGATCCATACGTCAGGCTTACCGAGCGGCCCGCCAAAGTCGCCCGTTGGCGAACAAAACACGCGAGCTGAATCGGCGGTTGGTTCCCGAACGCCGGTCCAACATACATCAGGATTAGTTGCTCACCTGTATTTCAATCTGAGAATTGGGATCCTTACCGGCCAACATTTGGATCATAGCGGGGACCTCGGGCGGGCGCCGCCCGCTCCTCTGCGAACTGACGTTTGAGTCAGTCCGTTCTATTTTCGAAGCCTGACGATCACCTTGGCTTCCACATGGCGCCTTCACTTTCTGGCGTTACACTCACAGGAAATCCAATCATGCTCCAAACCGTTGCGCCATTGCAGAGTAAGGCGGGCAGGGATTTACACGTTCTCATCATCGGACGGATTTCGACAGAGCACCAGGACATTCAGAATATTGAGGCATCGTATCGTTACGTTGAGGCGCACTTGCGGCGATGTTATCAGGGACCGATGCGAATCAAACATCTTGGCGAACGGGCCAGCGGCATGCTTGTCGATCGGGCTACGATCCGCGAAGCCGAAGACTTAATCGCCAGCGGGGCGTGGGACGTCGTCATCGCCGAAGACCTTTCGCGTATTTTCCGCAATCCGCGGCATCAGTACAATTTTGTACAAGATGCGGTCGACGCGGGCACACGGCTGATTGCCATCGCCGACAATCTCGATACGGCCGACCCCAACTGGGAACTCATGCTGGGCGCCGCCACGCTCCGCCACGGCTTACTCGTCTCGGACACCCGGCGACGGGTAAGGCGAACGGCGACCCATTCGTTTCATCGGGGCGGGATGGTGATGAAGGTCAAATTCGGCTATCGCAAATTAACGGCCGAAGAGGCGCAGTCCGGCCATTTCGGTCGTCCAGGGCTGATGATTGCCAAGCGGCCTGAATGCACGCCGGTAATTCGCCAAATGATCGATCGAGTTCACCGAGGCGAGTCCTATGTCGCGGTCTGCGATTGGCTCACTGGCGAAGGAATCGAAACGCCGCCGTACAGCAAGAGGGCAGGGTGGACCGGCCATTGCGTTAAGGATCTCCTAGCTGAC
>JAWXCH010000300.1:0-9817 GCA_034440595.1 Planctomycetota bacterium
GTAGATTTCACTGCGTAGATTTCACTGCGTAGATTTCACTGCGTAGATTTCACTGCGTAGATTTCACTGCGTAGATTTCACTGCGTAGATTTCACTGCGCTGTCAGTCGACGATTCCTTTCCTTTCCGCCGAGAACTACGTGCCCTTCGAACTGATTAGCCCTTTTCAACCGGCCGGCGACCAGCCGCATGCCATTGCCTCGCTCATCGAAGGGCTGCGATCCGGTCGCCAGCATCAGGTTCTGATGGGGGTTACCGGTTCCGGCAAGACATTCACCATGGCCAACGTCATTCAGGCCATGCAGCGACCGACCCTGGTCCTCTCGCACAATAAGACCCTGGCGGCTCAGCTTTACAGCGAGTTTAAGGAGTTCTTCCCCAGAAACGCCGTCCACTACTTTGTCAGCTACTACGATTATTATCAGCCCGAGGCGTATATCCCGCAGCGCGATATTTATATCGAAAAGGATTCGTCGATCAATCAGGAGATCGACCGACTCCGGCTGGCCAGTACCAGCGCTTTGGTCAGCCGACGAGATGTGATCATCGTCGCTAGCGTTTCATGCATATATGGCTTGGGGTCGCCCGATGACTACAAGGCCATGATGGTCGGCCTCCATCGCTCGCAGCAAATCGACCGCGACGAAGTCCTGCGCAAGTTGATCGATGTGCAGTATGAGCGCAACGACGTTGAATTTGCCCGCGGCAAGTTTCGTGTCCGTGGCGACTGTGTCGAACTGTGGCCGTCGTACGAAGAATTTGCCTATCGGATCGAATTCTGGGGAGATGAGGTCGAGCAACTTTCGTACATCAATCCCACCAGTGGCGAGATCATTGCGCGGCAGGACCAGCTCTTTATCTATCCTGCAAAGCACTTCGTATTGCCAGAAAGCCGCATTGAGGCTGCCGTTCAGTCGATCAAGCAGGAATTGGATGAACGGCTGGAACTGTTTCGCCAGCAAGGAAAGCTGCTCGAGGCGCAGCGCTTGAACGCGCGAACGCGATTTGATTTGGAAATGATGCAGGAAGTTGGCTACTGTCCGGGAGTCGAAAACTACAGCCGTCCGCTAAGCGGGCGTGCCCCAGGCTCCACCCCCGAAACACTCTACAGCTTCTTTCCCAAAGATTTCTTGCTCTTCGTCGACGAGTCGCACGTCACATTGCCGCAGATCCGCGGCATGTATGCCGGCGACCTCAGCCGCAAGAGTACACTTGTGGAACACGGTTTTCGGCTCCCCAGCGCACTCGACAATCGACCACTGAAATACACCGAATGGGAATCCAAGGTCAACCAGGCGATCCACGTCTCGGCCACGCCCGGGCCGTATGAGCTGGAGAAAAGCGAAGGAGAGGTCATCGAGCAGGTCATTCGACCGACCGGGCTACTCGACCCAGTCATCGAGGTCATGCCTGCGCGTGGGCAAGTTCCCCACTTACTGGGCCAGATTCGCGAACGTGCCGAAGCGAAAGAACGTGTACTGGTGACCGCCTTGACCAAGCGCCTCGCCGAAGACCTCTCGTTCTACCTGACCGATCAAGGCGTTCGCTGCAAGTGGCTACACAGCGAATTGGACGCGTTTGAACGCGTCGAATTGCTACGAGATTTGCGCGAAGGACGGTTTGATTGCCTGGTTGGCGTGAACCTGCTGCGCGAAGGGCTGGACCTGCCCGAGGTTTCGATGGTCGCCATTCTGGACGCCGATAAGGAAGGCTTCCTTAGAAACGAAACCTCGCTGATGCAGACCATCGGGCGTGCCGCACGAAACGTCAATGCCAAGGTCATCTTGTACGCGGATCGCGTGACCGATTCGATGCAACGCGCCATCGAAGAGACGCGCCGTCGCCGTGGCATTCAGGAAGAATACAACCGCGAGCACAACATCACGCCGGAAACCATCCGCAAGAGTATCCACCGCGGCATCGAGGCAGAAGCAGCCGCACATCAGCAAGCCAACGCCATTGTTGGGCGCACCGACGAGGTCCAATACGTCACCGATGAATATCTGGCAGAGCTGGAGGCCGAAATGTTCGCCGCCGCCGAGGCGCTGGAGTTCGAGCGTGCCGCAGGCATTCGCGATCGTATCGAAAAGGTACGCGATTCCATTGGCAAACCGGTCGATGAAGTCTCCACGCGCCCGGAAGGTAAAGGACGCCGCGGCCGCAAACGGGGAGGGGGCGGCAGCAGCCGCGTCCCGCATCCGAAGAAATCGGTGTAGTGATTACGTAGCAGGCTTCAGTCGCCTTTCGCTCCGTCGAAAGTGTGTTTTGCAGTCATGCGTTTTCTCGTGTCCGCGCGCCACAGTGCAGACGACTCGGCACACGAATTTACCTCTCCCGCTTGCGGGAGAGGTCGCGGTATCAGCCGCGGGTGAGGGCCTGGCAGAAAGTTGCGCTGGAGAACAGCAATTGAGTTCAGCGCGATTCGGTATTTCTACTTTCACATCTCAACTTTATCGCATCCCCTCACCCGTCGCTGGGGCGACGACCTCTCCCATAGGGAGAGGTGAAGAAACCTACTTGGTCGATGCCTGAATCGCAAACTCCAGCACCGCCGTTGCGTCGGCGTAATTGGTGTTGTGGCCCCCGGCTTCACGATACAGCAGCAGTACATTTGGTTGCAATTTCTTGACCACTCCGGCCAGACGCCGCACACTGTCCGAGGGCACCAAGTCGTCCTTGCCACCGGCGGCAATCGCCAGCGGCATGCTGAACCGCTCGGGCCAGTACTCGGCGCTCCGCTTTTTGTATTCATCAGGGATTTGTGATTTAGAGCCGCCAAACGATTCGGCAATCGCATCTTGGAATTTCTCGTACTCCAGGTGATTGGCAGTCCGGTTCATCGAGGCCACCCCGGCAATCAGGTCTGGGTGCAGCGCGGCAAATGTTAGCGCGGCGGAACCACCCATCGAAGCCCCGCAGATGAACACTTTGCCAATCTTGTACTGTTTCTTTAGATCGCCAATAATCTGCACCAGATCCGCCTCCGCCTTTGGTCCCATCCAAGATGTTGTCGCACGATAATCGGGCGAGACATATAGCATGCGGTGCTTTGCCGCCGCATCCCGTGCCGCCCTGCATTCGTAACGGTCGGCATTGGCAAATTGAAACCGGTCGCTGCCGTGGCCGTGCAGTGCAATGAGGAGATCGGTCGGCATATCGGCCGCGATTTTCTCTGGCACGATCAACACGTAACGCTGCGTCGATCCATCCACATCCGCCTTAAAAGCAACATCCGACAGTCGCGGGTTCACTTCCGCGGCTAATATGGCTGGTGAGTGCGATAGTCCAATCAGTAGCAGGACAGACAGCACGCAGGAGCGGATCAATCTGTTTACGATCATGGTGCTGAATCACAAGGCGGAGGCAGGGCAACGGACTGAGTCATTGCACTATGATAATCCATACGGGGCGGCAATTGGAATATCGCGATTGTCCAACGGACACCCTCGGCGCATAAAAAAAGAAGGACGTACCGCCTGGAACGTCCTTCTCTTGTACGACATTGCACGGCACCCCAATAGGTGTACCATGCTAGAGAACTTACTACTTAGCGATCTCTTTAGTATGTTCGTCCGTGGTAGTGGTCGTGGTACCGTCTGGCTTTGTGGTTTCCGTGGTCGTCTTCTTGCCTTCTTCCTTCTTGTCGCAACCAATGCTCACAGGAGCAACAACGGCAACAGCCACCAGCAATGCAAAAAACTTTTTCATCTTGATCACCTTCTAAAAGTAACCCTTGGTTTGAAATGCCCGCACCGAGGATTGCGGGACCCTTGTAGGTAATTCCACTTGATCGAAACCGCATCTGCCCGACAGGGTAAACAAGTTTCCCACCTGGATTCGGTTTTTGCAAGTCACGATCAACTAGAATTCATTGACAAAATAAAGCACCCAGGGACCGTTGGGAAGTCCCTAAGTGCCGAAAATGTTGAGAATGGGGGATATTTTCCGTCTAGATTGTTAAGTTGTAACGGTGGTTGTGCCGGCATTCTGCCGCTGGAAATCTTTGGATGAAAATTCTTTGGAACCGGCAAATCAGGCAGGTTGAAGCCCTCTTGCCGGATCGCTGGAAGTGGTTAACCGGCAGAGTTTACGGTCCTTGCCCGGCTTGACGAATGTAGACCGATTGCAAGGCCGCTTGCGTCACAATCCGTCGATTCGCGTTAAACGTTGAATCGAACAATCGCCGATGCGAAGTATGCGGCAGGTCGTTGAAACCTGCTGGCGAAATGCAGTACTTGCAGACGACCGAACCCCGATTGGGAGCGATAAAGATGAAGCGGTTGATCCTGGCCCTGGTGGCAATCCCTTGCTTGTCCGTTCCGGTCTGGTCGCAAAGTCCTACCGAAAACCCCGATAAGATCAAAATCGCGACCAACGAAGTCAACGCCACGCCGGAAATGTGGTTCTACGAGCAAGAGCGTCGGCGCTACGAGGATCCCCAGGCCGCCGTTCGTGAGGTCGCACAGCAGCGATCGGCCCAACGTCGCGCCAGAATCGCCGCCATGAAGTGGTACGGCATGTCGAATTCGCGCCCGATTGCCAGCCCAGACCCAGTCCACGGCACCTATTCGCCGCGCTGGGTCTCCGGTGGATTCAATCCGTCGCTCTGGCAAGGGCCATCCGGCAGTGTCGCCATTGTGAACGGCCCGGTGGCTCGCTAGTGCATTGTGGCGTGGGCTTAGCTGAGTATCCCGCGGACGACCTTGGCTTCTTCCACCCCGGTCAGCTTCATATCAAGACCTTGGTAGCGGTACGAGAACCGCTTGTGGTCGATACCTAACTGGTGCAGCATGGTCGCGTGCATGTCGCGAACGTGCACCGGGTTCTCGACCGAGTGGTAGCCCAGTTCATCCGTGTTGCCATACGAGATGCCCGGCTGGATGCCGCCGCCGGCCATCCACATGCTGAAACCTTTGATATGGTGGTCACGGCCGGGCTGTTCCCCCTTACCCTGGACCATTGGCGTGCGGCCGAATTCCCCACCCCAGATCACCAGCGTATCTTCCAGCATCCCTTGCTGCTTCAGATCGGCAATCAAGGCGTACGACGCCTGATCGGTGTAGTGCGCACATCGCTCAATATCGCGCGCCAAGTTGCCGTGGTGATCCCAACCGCGGTGATACAGGTGAATGAACCGCACGCCGCGCTGCGCCAGTCGCCGGGCCAGCAGGCAGTTTGAAGCAAACGAGCCATCTCCGGGCGTTGCGCCGTACAGCTTCAAAACATGTTCAGGCTCGCCAGATATGTCCATCAGATCGGGCACCGAGGTCTGCATCCGAAACGCCGTCTCAAACGCCGCAATGCGAGTATCCACTTCTGGTTCAGTCCCCATCGGGTTTCGCAACCGATCCAGCTCTTGGATTGCTGAGACGGTCGCCTGCTGAAGCTGCTGCGGCACACCCGCCGGGCTGCGCACATAATGGACCGGTTCGCCGGTGGAGTTGAATTCAACTCCTTGAAAACGGCTCGGCAAGAAGCCAGAACTCCACTGCCGCGAGGCGATCGGCTGATCGTTGTTCCGGCCGCCAATACTGGTTAGCACGACAAAGCCCGGCAGATTGTCGGTCTCTGCCCCCAGGCCGTAATTGATCCAGGCCCCCATCGAGGGACGCCCGCTGATGGCGGTTCCGGCGTTCATAAACGTATGCGCCGGATCGTGGTTGATCTGCTCGGTGACCATCGATTTGACGATGCAGATGTCGTCGGCCATTTTGTGGTGCCAGGGCATCAAATCCGACATCCACTGCCCGTTCTGGCCATGCTGCTTGAAGCCGACCATTGGCCGATGTGCCTTGAGCACCTGTCCCTGCAATTGCGCAATCGGTTGCCCTTTGGTAAACGACTCCGGCATTGGCTGGTCGTGTAGATCGATCAGCTTCTGCTTGAAATCGAACGTCTCAAGGTGCGACGGTCCACCGGCCATGCACAGAAAAATGACCCGCTTCGCCTTCGCCGCAAAGTGCGGAAGGCCGGGAATTCCGCGCGCAGGCTCTACTGCGGCGCGCAAAGGAGTCGCGCCGCGCCCTAGCAATGTCGAAAGTGCCAGCGAACCTAGCCCGACACCCGCCTGCGACAGGAACGTCCGGCGTTGAATTGTTCGCACAAAATCTTGCGCTGCACGGTCGTGTGATTGATACACCGGTATTCCTCGACTTTGCTAGTTTCAGTGCAATGTTAAAGCACAATGCAGTGGTGCTATTCCCGAGTGAGTGTCTCATCTTTGGACAAGATCGCACGCGCCACGACAGTCCAGGCTGCCAGACGTGCCGGATTTGCAATTTTGGCCACGGGAGTCAATCCGATTGACAGCAGTTCTTTGCTTGCCTCCGCGTGCTCGTGGTAATACGTTTTGCTGTCTTTCAAAAGTTTGGACAGCAGCTTGCGTTCTTCAGGAGTTGCCTCGCGCGACACCGCCTGGCGGAAAGCAAAATCGAGTCGCTCCTGCGCACTACTGCCACCGTTCTTTAGTATCCGCGCGGCAAACACGCGCGCCGCCTCGACAAATGTTGGGTCATTGAGCAGTACCAGCGCGGCCAGCGGCGTATTCGATTTCGGCCGCTCGGCGGTGCATTCCTCGCGCGATGGTGCGTCAAATGCCTTCAACATCGGATGCAAATACTGACGTTGCCAATGGACATACACGCCACGTCGCCACTGGCGGTCGTCTTTGTGCATCTGGTATTCGCGCACTGGAAAATTGAGGTGCCGATAATAACCGGCCGGTTGGTATGGCTTGGCACTGGCTCCACCAACGTCCAGATTAAGCAGCCCGCTGATGGCCAATGTCGTATCGCGCACCGTTTCGGCCGGATAGCGAAAACGTGACTGCCGAGCGTAGAGTTGATTGTTCGGATCTCGCTGACGAAGTTCTGGAGTTGCGGCCGAGGACTGCCGATAGGTCTCGCTCATCACGATAGTCTTGAGCAGATGCTTGATATCCCAGCCACTACCCACGAACTCGATGGCTAATGCATCCAGCAACTCTGGATGCACCGGCGGTTGACCCTGCCCGCCGAAATCGTCGAGCGAAGACGACAATCCTGAGCCCATCATCAGGTACCAAAAGCGATTGGCCATGACGTGTGCGGTCAATCCGCCAGCGCCGTTCTTGGAGTCGGTGAGCCAGTTGGCCAGATCGAGCCGCGTCGGGCGCTTGCCGCCGGTTTCTAGTTTTCCAAGAAACGCTGGAATCGCTGGCTCGACCACCTCGCCGCTATCGTTCATCCAGTCGCCGCGCGGCAGGATCCGAATCGTGCGCGGTGCAATCGCTATGGTGATCATACAGCGGTCCATCGACTCCAGGGCGGCCAGCAATTCGGTGCGCGTCTGCTGGATCTGCTCTCCCGTTTTTCCTTTATACTTCCCTTTCCCCCCTTTTACCGCTCGCTGCAATCGCTCTTCTTTCGACAGTTTGAACGGCAACTTGGCAACGCCATTTTCAGGCGAAGCGACCGCTGGCGTGGCAGCTTCAGTCGCCGGCTGGCCGATCAAGGGCGCACCATCAGCCCCTACGCTTTCCGAAGGTGCCGGAGTGGCGGGGGTAGCCGCCTCAGATTTTGTAGTGTCGGAACCGTCGGCAGTAACCGCAACTGCGTCTGGTTGATCCTTTTTTGGCGGCTGAGCATCGGCAGCCGCTTTTTCTGCGGCTTTCTTCTCGGCTTCTGCCTGAGCGACTAGGTCCTCATAGCGCTGCGTAATCTGAGCAATATTTTTCGATTGCTCCTCGGTCGGCAGCTCCAGCTCCGGTGCCCGCAATGTCGGGCTGCGGTCCGCCCCACGTTTCAAGTGCTGTGCCTCGTCAATGTCGGCAAAGAACGCCTGAATCGAATAAAAATCCTTGGCTGTGTAGGGGTCAAACTTATGATCGTGGCACTGTGCACAGCCAAGAGTCCCTCCCATCCAAACCGCCGACAAGTTTCGCACGCGATCCGCCCCGTAGATTGCCAGATACTCCTTCTCTTGCAGGCCACCTTCGTGCGTTGTCTGTAAGACACGGTTGTAGCCGGTGGCCAGTTTTTGCTCCAAAGTGGGATCAGGCAGCAAATCACCAGCCAATTGCTCCTTGGTAAATTGATCGAACGGTAAATTGCGATTGAGCGCGTTGATCACGTAGTCGCGATATGGAAAGATCCGGTGCTCTTGATCGCCGTGATAGCCAACCGTATCGGCGTAACGGACTAGATCCAGCCAGTACATCGCAATTCGTTCACCATAGTGTGGCGATGCCAGCAGCCGGTCGACTAGCTTCTCGTAAGCGTCGTCACTATTATCTGCCACGAACGCATCCACCTCGGCCGGTTTCGGCGGCAGACCAGTCAGATCGATCGACAGCCGGCGAATGAGCGTCACCTTATCGGCAGCAGGGGAGGGCTTCAGCCCTTCCTTCTCGAGCCGTGCGGCGATAAACCGATCGATCGTGTTCTTAGACCAAGCCGGATCCTTTACCTCAGGAGCCGCGACCTTCACTGGCGGCACGTAGGACCAGGGCAGAGACCAGACCGCCCCTTCATCGATCCAGTGGCGTAACAGGTCAATCTCCGCAGCCGTTAGATCCTTGCTCAGCTCGGGGGGCGGCATCCGCTCGTCGGGATCCTTAGACAAAACGCGGCGGAGGAGCTCGATTTCGCCAGAATGCTTGTCGCCGCTTTTCGGCTCGGTCCCCTCTGGTTTCGCGGCAGTGAGCACGCGCCGCGCGTCTTCTTCGCGATCCAGCCGCAGGTCGGCCTCGCGCGAAGCCGAATCAGGACCATGACAGGCAAAGCAGCGGTTCGACAGTATGGGCCGAATATCGCGGTTAAAGTCGACCTTGGCGGGTGCGGCGGCGCTGACGGAGTTCAATCCAAGCAGAATCGTAACGAGCAGCCCGGAATAGATGATGGATTTACCCATTCCCGACGTACTCACAAATCTGGCAGGTAATGCAATCAACTGCATGCGTCAATCCATGAAGAGTGCGGAAGGCTTAGTCAATCAGTTGCAAAGCTATGCAAACCAATTGACCGACCGGCGGGGGGGGAACTATTTGGCTACGATTCATTCTAGTGGATTGATGCGGCGTAATCAACGAATTTTAAGGCCAGTTTGGGAGGGCGGACCGGCTCTCGGTGCATGACCATTTGGCTGTGGGGTGCGTTGTGTACGTTGCGCGCGTCGGATTTCTCGTTTTTTCTGAGGGCTGTCTTTCGTGTTTATTGGGGTTAGGGGCGTAGCATTGGAGTTGGTACGGTGTGCGAACGCCGGGTGCCACGGCTGGCTTGCCCAGCCGTGTTCTAATGCGATCCTTTCACCGGTTCTACTCACTAGGGCGCAGCCCTCCCGTCCTTCCCGCGAAGGCGGGAATCCAGTCCTCACCGTTATGATTTCTCCGGCGCGAACCACGAATTCAGGCTAGCAGAGGTGCTGGATTTTTTTCAAGCGCGAAAGTAGGCGACAGGCTTCAGAAAGATTTGAGAAGCTGGCTTGGTTTTGGTGTTGACGGCGCTCGCGAGAACGACGAGGTGATCCCCACTGTCTTGCGTGGTTCTTGGTACGTTCCACGCACCGGACGATTGGTGTGTAAAATCGGATTGAGTATTGATGCAAAACGGTAGGCAAACTCAAGCGGAATGCGTGGTGCGTTGCACGTCCCCTACATTACTGTCAATGAACCAGTGCACGGCTTAATCAGTCTTCTTGGGTGTGCCGTAAAGATAGTGATCGTGCTGGTGGGAGAGGTCGGCGGGAAGGCCATCGTCATCAATCGGATTTTCGGCCAACCAGCGAAGTGCGGACTTACCCGTCTCGGGCGTTTTCGGGGGGGACGGTTTTGCTGGCGCGAC
>JAWXCH010000301.1:0-5888 GCA_034440595.1 Planctomycetota bacterium
GTCAGCTAGGAGATCCTTAACGCAATGGCCGGTCCACCCTGCCCTCTTGCTGTACGGCGGCGTTTCGATTCCTTCGCCAGTGAGCCAATCGCAGACCGCAATATAGTATTCTCCTCGATGCACTCGATCGATCATTTGGCGAATTACGGGTGTACATTCAGGTCGCTTGGCGATCATCAGCCCTGGGGGGCCGAAATGGCCGGACTGGGCCTCTTCGTCTGTTAGCTTGCGATAGCCGTATTTGACTTTCATCACCATTCCGCCCCGATGAAACGAATGAGTCGCCGTCCGTCGTACCCGGCGCCGGGTGTCTGAGACGAGCAAGCCGTGGCGGAGCGTGGCGGCGCCCAGCATGAGCTCCCAGTTGGGGTCGGCCGTATCGAGATTGTCTGCGATGGCAATCAGCCGTGTGCCTGAGTCAACTGCATCTTGTACAAAATTGTACTGATGCCGCGGATTGCGGAAGATCCGAGACAGGTCTTCGGCTTCGCGGATCGTGGCCCGATCGACGAGCATGCCACTGGCCCGTTCGCCAAGATGTTTGATTCGCATCGGCTCGTGATAGCATCGCCGCAAGTGCGCCTCAACGTAGCGATAGGAGGCCTCAATATTCTCTATGTCCTGGTGTTCAGTCGAAATCCGACCGATGATTAGGACGCATAATCCTTTAGCGCTATCCCGTGGGCTGAGCGGAGCTGCTGTTTCAAGCATATGGTGTCTCGCAGAAAAAGGATTGAAACGGCTATTGATACAAGGGGATGAACACATGAAACTCACGCGACCGTTCATGCTCGTTGTGTGGCCGGGAGCACCTCTCAACAAAACGGCCAACGAGGCCAAGGCATTACGGATCGCTGGGTGCGCGGGAAAAGTCTTTTGCGCGTACTTGGCGATCAAGACTTGAAAGGGTGATCAAATGGAGATGCTCGATGAACCACTCGCAACGGCCGCGCAGAAGAATCGATGCGCGCGGGAAATCAGGCCGACCTGGCGAGAGTCGTGCGTTTGCGCCAGCGCGCGGCATTGGCCGGCGGCCCGGTCAGCCGGAGATACGGGTCTTGGATTCCGTGGGCCGACAACAATGCTGCAAAGTTCAAAGCTCGCTTTGTCGTCATTTTGTTGATTTTCAACTGCCTGGAAATCCTAACGTTTCCCCACTGTGGATGGTCGCCCTTCACTCGGACGCAGTCCGTCATATGAACCAAGTAATCGGGCCTGTCGAAGAGATCGATGACAAGTTGCATCGGCTGAACACGGCCATGGAAATCGTCCGGCAAAAGGACCGCCCGCAAGCGGTCCGGGAGCAACGCGAAGAGTGAAAGTTCAAAATGGGCTCGCAGAACAACTGTCGTGCCGCCGAAGAGCTGATAGGGCACCGCCCTAACCTCAGCAACTAGCTGGCGGAACAGACTGCTGTTCGTGATATCCAACTTGACAAGCCGATCCACCAAGTAATCCCGGCGATTCATTAGCTCCTTGAGGGGTGGGGGACTGATAGCCTTAAGTCCGGTCTTCAGGCGCTCAATCTCGGCGAAAGTGCGCGACAACTCTTCTTCCCGAGCCACATATCGCTGTCGAAGTCGCTCAGGAGGGATGTTATGTTTTCCGATGGCCTCTCGGTCCTCCAAGAGGCGGTCACACATACGATCGAGGTTGCTTGCTCGCGCCGACAATCGCCGGATTCGCCTTGCTTGCCACTTTCCGCTCCCACCTAGCTGGCGAACGGTCTCGATGATCTGATGGAATTGACCGTCAATATCCTGCAACTTGTTGCAAACAGACTGCGCGAGTTGTTCATGCGTTAGGTCCCGCAGGGCGGTGGCTTTGCACCAGCAATCTCCTGAGCGAACCTGACTGCAGCGATAGCCCCCCTCCAGGCGCCCCTCCTGGTACATCTTTTCTTCACACGCATCGCACAGAAAGGTTTCTCCCAGCGGTCCCTGGGAGTTGCGAGGTTTTCCAAATAGCGGATGGTCCGGCCCAGTACGGACATTCTTATTGGTTGACCGCTTGGATATACAATCGTTGGCCTTGTACCACTGCCAGTCGGGAACAATGCGCATCTCAGACTGATCGCGTTCCCACATCTCCTCGGGCTTGGCACGCTGTTGCGTGCGCTTGCCGCTACTGCGATTCTTCCGGCTGACGGTTTTGCGAAACTGCTCGACGCCCCGATAGATCGTGGACCGAATAAGCTCGAACAAGCGTTTTCGATTCCACGGGATGTAACGACCATTCAGGCCAGGCAAGCGAACTTCATCAAGGTAGGAGACGACACTGTCGGGATCCTGTTCCCCTCCGACCCGTTTATATGCTTCTTCGATTATGGGAGTCCATTTGGGATCCACTTCATCGTAGAAGGGACCTTGCTCCGGTTCTCGCTGCGTGGCCGGCGTACTGGCTTTTCGGGAATAACCAGGCCGTAGCGGGCCCATGGCAGCCTCAGACTCCCAGCGTTCCTCCTGGTCACGCAGGATCCTCGAAATGGTGAACCGGTTGGCGCGTGCATGATGCCGCTGCGCTTCCTGAAGATGCTCCTCCCATTCTTCATCTGTGGTATCGATGTAGTCATTGAGGCAAATTACCCGCAACCCCTTATCAACCGCAGCACGGCACAATTGAATGGAGGGTATCGGGTCCCGAAACAGACGTGACGACTCCTCGCACAGAATCAGATGGCATCCCAAGACGTCGATCGTCTCACGGACCAGATCGATGCCCGGACGAGAGATTTCTTCGCCAGAGATCCCGTGGTCATGGTAGAAAATGATCCTATAATTATGAATTCCCAGGTTAGCGAGAAACCTTTCACAGTAAGATCGTTGTGCCTGGATGGATCGTTGGTTTTTCTCTTCTTTGGATTTGCGGGCATAGATCAGCACGATGAGGATCTGGCCCAGCGGCACCAGAATTGGCGTGCGCAGCCAGCACGTGTTGAGCTTTTGCTGGCGACCTCGGCGTTCAGTGCGCCCTAAGGCGCTTTGGCCGTTTCCACTATGGGAGTGTGCCTTCTTGGCCATGACATAGTTCCATTTCGTTCCGATCCGGCCTACCTGTCGGAGTGACGGTACTCGCTTAGCTTCACTTGTCCTGCCTGCACGAAGCACAGCGCGCACGAATCGGAGGCTCTGGTGGTCATCATGAATTGGTTCATCGCTGTGATGAAGGGAAACATTTGCCGAATTGTTTCCCTGTTGGATCCAAAGCAGCGCACCGGTTGACGAGAGCTACGGTGCGGACTAAAACACTGAAGCGCTGCTGTCGACAGTCGGGGGAGCAATCGCGCCGCCAAGACTAAGTTGACTTGGCCCGTTAGATGAGCAACAAGCGGAAGGCAGGCAGAAGAGTGTTACCTAAAGTGTTACCTTTTCTTTGCATCGCCCGTGAATTGCCGAATGAAGTGTCCTTTGAAAACACCGTGAAAAACGGGTAACTGCAAGGTAACTGAACCGCAACGGCAGTTCACTTTTGGACTCGAAATCAGGTGCCCCGCAAGGGGTTGTGGGTTCGAATCCCATGCCCTCCGCTGTGACAAGAAGCGTCATTCGATGCCAAACCCCTTGCCTGGCAAGGGGTTTCGTTTTTGATGGTCAGGCGATCGAACGCATCACCGATGGCCAATCGGTGCCAACAGATGACGTTCAAAGTCAGCAAAAAGGACATGCTGGAGGACATGTTCGGGATTCTTTTGTTGACAGTCGACCATTTCAGGCGTCCGAATGTCCGTATATCCTATCGCACACCCGGGTGAATCATTGGGGACGCAAACCGTGAGCGCACCGACAACGGGTCCGGAGTTCATCACCCATTCGTCGGCGATCCTTCTACGGGCAGTCGCAGAAGGCAACGGAAGGCCTGCAGCAATTCAACCAGTCGAATCACATCTGACAACAATGCGTTGTCCTGAACGAATCCGACAAGTTTGCCTTTGTACTCTCTATTTAAATCTACGTGAAATGCTCCAGCGCATTCCTGGATACCGTGTCTCAAGCAATTTGGGTGTTGTCGTCGAAAATCGTCAATTACATCAAAGGCGATCAAGTCCTCAATGACGCAAAAAAAAAGCTTGTTCTGCAAATAGTCGTGATTCAGGTTATCGCATTGATTCTTGAAGGAAGATGGCTGGTCGACTCGGGGGTTTCGCCTCCGAAGCAAGAACAGATCTATCCAAGGGCGAGCCCCACGTTGTTCTATATGTCGAAACGCGTCTCGCCCAGCCGAGTCGTCATCCAAAAGGGCAATGACGCGACACATGCCTTCCCTCCCATCTTGACCAGCTAATCTCCGAATACGCCAGAGCGTATTGAGCTTTTCTTTCATGCCATAAGTGCCACCGTCTTCAGCCTCTCCGATTGCAAGGACTCCGAAAGACCCGTCAATTAATGAATGACCGCTCTCTTTTACATATATTTGGTTTGCGATTTCAAAGTAACGAACGTCGGTGGTCCCTTCGACCATAAGATTGTTGTCCTTGAATTGCCAACCTTCGAGGCTGCCGTACGTACGAAAGAAGTCTGTAGCGACTTGACGCGAAGGCTTCGCGCTCGCGCTCGTGCGGTAATGCCTATTCATTCTTTTTCCTCCAACCGAGGTCGGAGGAATGGGCCATTCGGGCCAAATGTGACGATGCATTGAAACCGCTCTCGCGGCGCCATTCTCTCCTTGTTAAACTCGTAGGAATTAAAGGGCGCCTCGCCACGGCCGAGTTCCTGTACCTTCGCCCATTGCTTACCGTAGTTATCCACGCGAGAGAATGAAGCTTGGCAGATATGAGCATCAGCGGAATTGAGTTTTCGAAGTACCCGCAAGCGTTCAGGGACTGATACGAAAGTATCGGAATTGCGGATGCGGCGGCGCAAATCGTCGAACAGCGCAGAGCCTTCCGCAACTCTGCCTACTTGATAGAGTAGGATTGCAAACTCCAGACTTGACTGGTCGTCGAGTTGCCCGGGTTCGCGACTGATTTCCTCGATCAGATCGAGCTGCCGCAAAAAGTCATTCGGGGATTTGTGTACTCGCAATTCGTAGGCGAGCCTTAGATCGAGCGGTTTTCTCTGACCAGCCGGAATCTCGTCTAGTAGAGCAAGCGCTCTGTCTATTTGTTGTTCATCTAGTTCGCTATAGTCAAGTGGCGCGCCGGGTAGCAAGTTGGCCCTGAGCTCCAGCCACGCTGTGCCAACTAATCCAATTGGATCGCGCTTCGCGCGTAGCATAGCCAGTTGCTTTGTCACATGTCGCGATGAGAGCAATTGAAATGTTTGCCGCAGAAGGTCGTGGAGACGGGACTCTCTTGCAGGGGCTGACTCCAAATTGAGGGCCCGTCGAATGCAGTCCAAAGCGTTACAGGCGAGCGTTGCCGCATTTGCAGGATCTTTCTCGGCGCAGTCTGAGGCGGTCAAGATCAGCTCTCGTGCCCTTGTTTCGAGCACGTATGAATTAAGTGGATTTAACTCGAAAGCACGGCGTACACACTCGGATGCACGCGACCGGTACTCCGATGCAAGTGATTTGTCTGCAAGTGGCCCCTCTGCTAAGGCTAAGAGGTCTTGATAACAACGCGCCAGACTATTGAGTAGATTTAGCGTGGTGTCGTCGTCATCGCTTTCGGGAATTCGGTCCACGGCGAAATCGATGTGCTCGGCCGCCGCTAGCAGTTGCTCCTGTTTTTCCTGAGGTGACAGCGGGAAGTACTCCTCGTCAGAAGCAATTCGTCGGCGAGAAATCGCCACGTGATGGTTGAAGGCGCGGCTCGTCTCCCAGACTCGTTGTGACACATTCTCAAGAATTTCTAGGACTCGCCGCCATTCGTGAAAAAACTCGCGATTACCGTCTCGGTCAAGCTTGAGAATTGTCGTTGCAAAATAAGCCGCTAGATCAAGATGTCGCAC
>JAWXCH010000302.1:0-18468 GCA_034440595.1 Planctomycetota bacterium
AACGATTTCAAACAGCACCCGCAAGTGATCAATGGTTGCAGCGAATTGATGGGCGAGGTCTTTGGTGCCGAGCATGGCATTGCTGCGCGGAGTGCATTGGGTGCGAACTCGCTGCCCGGCGGGATCGCAGTTGAGATCGAAATGATCTTTGAAGTGGAGTAATGTTCATGCCGATTCAATTTGCCTCTGCACTATCGACTAACACCGATTCGGCCGCAGCCATCGATGAAGTCTGCCAGGCTGTTCGCGGTCAATTGGAGGGACCGGCCGATCTGGCGATGCTGTTTGTCTCGATGCATCATGTCGAGGCGATGCAACAGGCAGCAGACTCTGTCTGTGCCGCGCTGCAGACCGAGGCACTGCTTGGCTGCACCGGAGAATCCATCCTCGGTGTGGCAAAAGAAATCGAAAGTGCTCCGGCGGTTTCACTTTGGGCCGGAAGCATGCCAGGGGTGCAAATCGACGCGTTTCATTTAGACTTTGAAAAACTGCCCGATGGAATGACCTTCACCGGCTGGCCAGACAGTCGAGTCGAACAGTGGCCGGCGGACAGTACGTTGCTGTTGCTCGGTGAGCCGTTTAGCTTTCCTGCCGATGTGCTTTTGGAACAACTGCGCAACGAGCGTGCCGACCTGCCGATCATTGGCGGCATGGCCAGTGGCGGCTGGTCCCCTTCGCAAAACCGACTGATTCTCGGTCGCACGGTCTATGATCGCGGTGCGGTACTGGTCCGAATCCACGGCCCGATTCGAGTACGCAGCGTCGTTTCGCAAGGTTGCCGCCCAATCGGTCGGCACTATATCGTGACCAAGGCCGAACAAAATATGATCTTGGAACTGAGCGGGCAGCCAGCGATGACGCGGCTGCACGAAGTATATGAGACCTTGAACGACGCCGAAAAAGAACTCGTTCGACACGGGCTGCACGTTGGACGCGCGCTCAGCGAATATCAGGATGAGTTCCGCCGCGGCGATTTTTTGATTCGCAACGTGGTGGGTGCCGATCCCAAGAGTGGTGCAATCGCGGTGGGCGATTATCTTCGCCCAGGTCAGACGGTGCAGTTTCACATTCGCGATGCAGCTTCAGCAGACGAAGATCTGCGCGAGTTGCTCAAAAGTGATTCAGCAGAGTCTGGAGCAGAGAGTGTTGGCCGTCGCGCAGCCGGCGCGTTGCTCTTCACGTGCAACGGCCGCGGCACGCGACTGTTCCCGGAACCGCACCATGATGCGCAGTGCATCGCGGCCAGTCTTGGCACAATCCCGCTAGCGGGGTTTTTTGCGCAGGGAGAGATCGGCCCGGTCGGTGGCAAGAACTTCTTACACGGCTTCACCGCCAGCGTAGCCGTGTTTGAGGAAGTGGATCGGCTGAAGTAGAACGCAATTGCAGGCAGCGAAATACGCGTTATGCAGTGAATTCCTCAATACGCCGTGAAGAACCGCGCGTCGGTCCCCCCTGCTCCAATCTTGATATCAAGTCGCTTGGAACAGCGCGGGCAGTGTCCCGTATACGCTGTCTGTTGTCGATTGACATAGATG
Source organism: Planctomycetota bacterium (assembly GCA_034440595.1). Classification (GTDB taxonomy): domain Bacteria; phylum Planctomycetota; class Planctomycetia; order Pirellulales; family JALHPA01; genus JAWXCH01. The sequence continues at coordinate 1,536 of JAWXCH010000302.1, forward strand.
CGCGAATAGACATCGCAGCAGGCGAAATGAATGCCGATATATCGGCGCGATGCGGCGGACGCACTCTCTGCTGGACCGCGCTCAGTGCCACGCGCGGCAGGTCGCGCCGGTGGATCCGGTTCACTGGTCAGGTCTAAATACTCACCTGGCATAAAGCACCAATCGATGCAGTCCGGTACATCAATAACGCCCATTGATAGCGGTGAGAATACCAAACCCTCACCGCATGCGCAGAGTACCTAAAAGGAAATCGGCGGTAAATACCAGCCAGAAAACTCCTGATTACATCTCTTTTAGTGAACCTGCAACCGGCCGAATCGGTCCATGACACAGAGCCAGAAATACTGGCCTCAAAGCCTGACTTGACCACCGTTTAACGCGCAGCTAGACTAAACTTACCGAATCAACTGAGTCTTTGTACCGGAAAACAATTGATGAACTTGTTGCGAACCAACCTGCTACCGCTGCTCCTACGGGGCCTATCCGGCTCTCGGCTGTAGGGTTCGTCCATATTTCTGCCAAAGTGCAAGCAAACATATGAACCCCAGAAGCCGAGCGGCCTCTGGGGTTTTTTCGTAACCCATCAACTACCGTCCCATACCGACACCACAAATAGCTTTAGGTTTCAGTAGTCATGAGCGACTCACGCACGATCAAGATCTTTGACACCACCCTTCGCGATGGCGAACAATCTCCCGGTGCCAGCATGAATCTGGCCGAGAAGCTCGAACTTGCTCAGGCATTGTGCGATCTCAAGGTCGATATCATCGAGGCCGGTTTTCCCATCGCCTCGCCCGGTGACTTTGAAGCGGTCCGCGAAATCGCCTCCACCATTCGCGGGGCCACGATCTGCGGGCTGGCCCGTTGCAACGACGCCGACATCGATCGTGCCTGGGAAGCGCTGAAGCACGCTTCGACCCCGCGGATTCATATTTTCCTGGCCACCAGCGCCATCCACCGCGAATTCAAACTCAAGATGGACAAGCAAGAGATCATCCGCCGTGCCGTGGGGGGGGTGCAGCGTGCCGCAAAATACTGCGACGATATCGAGTTCAGCCCTGAGGATGCGGCACGGACGGAGAGCGACTTCCTGTGTGAAGTGGTCGAGGCGGCCATCGCCGCTGGGGCGACCACGGTCAATATTCCCGATACAGTGGGCTACGCCACCCCGGCACACTTTGGCGGTGTGATTCGCAACTTAAAAAACCGCGTGCCAAATATCGATCGCGCGGTGATTAGCGTCCATTGCCATAACGATCTGGGCCTGGCCGTGGCCAACAGTCTGGCCGGAATCGAAAACGGTGCCGGGCAGGTCGAATGCACCATCAACGGCATTGGCGAACGAGCCGGGAATTGCTCGCTGGAAGAGATCGTCATGGCGCTCCGCACGCGCTATGACTACTATCAGGCCGATACGCGGATTGAAAGCCGCCGACTGGTTCCCACCAGCCGACTCGTCTCGAACATCACCGGCCTACAAGTGCAGCGCAACAAGGCCATCGTGGGCAAGAACGCCTTTGCTCACGAAGCCGGTATCCATCAAGACGGCATGCTCAAGGAACCTCGCACCTACGAGATTATGCGCCCGGAAGATGTCGGGCTGGCGAAGACGGACCTCGTGATGGGCAAACACAGCGGCCGGGCCGCCCTGGCCGATCGCGCCAAGGCGCTTGGCTATCACCTCACCGGCGAGCAGCTTCAATCGGTCTTTGAACAGTTCAAGATTCTGGCCGACAAGAAGAAGGAAATCTATGACGGTGACATCGCGGCACTGTGCGAGCAGCAGTACCTCAACGGTGCCGACCAGTGGAACATCGAGAGTTATCACATCCAGTGCGGCAGCGGCGAAAAACCAACCGTCACGCTGGTACTTGAACGTGGTCAGACACGGTCCACCGAAACGATGACCTGCGGTGACGGCCCGGTCGATGCGATCTTCTTGGCGATCGAAAAGATCACCGGTATCACCGTGGTTTGTCGCGATTTTCGTGTGCAGGCGATCACCGTGGGTAAGGATGCGCAGGCTGAGGTGAATGTCGAAGTAGTCCATGATGATCACGTTTATCGCGGCCGTGGCGTTTCGACTGATAGTGTGGAAGCGAGTGCCCGTGCGTTCTTAAATGCGATCAACCGCGTTGAGGTTTCCGCCGGGGGTCGCCTCCACCCACAGCATAGTGATGCACCACCGGCGCTGTGAGGCCTTTTCTGTTCTCGCCGCAACTGCAGCTCCTGTTTTTCACCGCAGAGAACGCCAAGAGCGCGAAGGACGCGCAGAGATAGGACACAATCCTACGCTTTTTGTTCAACCTTTATCCTTCGTATCCTGTTCATCCTTGTTCAAAAAACAGAAATAAGAAAGACAGTATTAACAAGGATGAACGGGATGAACTGGATAGGGGGCAATTATCTTCTCTGTGTCATCCCTCTGCGCACTCTGCGGTAAGAAAATGAATCGTCAGAACGCGCTTATCCGCCGCCTGTGAACCAGTTGTACTGATTCAGCAGTTCACCAATTCCAAACGACGCCAGATTCGCCAGCACAATCGCGGCCATATCCTGCAATATCGCCCGTACCCGTGCGTGTTGAGCGTCGTCAGTGGCGGAAGTCGCATCACGGTCGGCGTTGGAAAACTGTGGATCGCGCCAATACGCCAGATAGAACAACGCACACTCTGCCACTGGAGCAAATGTTTCAGCCACCAGCAAATAGCGCCAGCGCTCACTTCCGGCGAACAGCACCGGCAACACCAGCACCACAATCGGATAAGTGCAGGCCGTCAGCCACAACCCGGCAACGATCCGTGTTGTCCAACTATGCCGTTGTGAAAGCAGGACGCACAGGATCGGCAGTTCAACTGCCACTGTCAGCACATAACCGATCGGCAAAAAGGACCAAAGCTGATCGGCAAACATTCGGTGGTTGCCTACACATCCTCGGGCGTTGGATGGACCCACGGTTCGCGGTACTTACGTGCCAGTCGCGCATTAGCTTCGTCGTCGTTCTTGATCTTGGCGGCCTGCGGATCCCATTGGATGTCACGCCCCAGGTCCATCGAAAGATTCGCTAGTATGCAGCAGGCCGATGAGATGTGACCTTCTTCAATATCTGCCACCGGCTTGCGTTTTTCTTTACGCGCAGCCAAAAAGTCCAACATGTGCCGCCGCGTGGAAGAGGCAGCGAACGGCTCTGTCTCCTGATGTTCTGCATCCTCTGGGTACTTGGCTTGCTCGTCGAACCAGGTTCCGTGTTCGCGCTGGCCCCCATCCTTGGGTATGAACTCGTACTTGAAGACACTCATCTTCAGCGTCCCCTTGTCGCCGTACAAGAACGCGGCCCACGGATAATCCGGGTCACCCGGCGTACCCCAACTCCGCTGCGTCCAGACCACTTGCGTCTCTGGGTATTCAAACAGCGCGTTCTGAGTATCGACGATATTCACGCGTGAATCCTTGGCATGCTGATACGCTCCACCAACGGCACTGATTCGCGATGGCCAACCGAGCTTCAAAAAGTACCGCACGACGTCAAACATATGTACGCACAGGTCACCAATCTGACCGTTGCTGAACTCAGTCCGGTCGCGCCAGGCGCGCGGCTGAATGCCGGGAAAATAGTCGACCCACTGCGCTGGTCCAACAAAGAAGTCCCAGTCCAGTTCCTTAGGGGGTGGCGCGGCTGGCGGAAAATTGTCACGCACTGGATAGTAGCTATGCACATCAACGTAGCCAACCTTGCCCAGCTTGCCGCTGTCGATGAATTGCTTGCGCACATGCGCCAGATGCGGCGCACTACGCCGCTGTAAGCCAACCTGCACCGTGCGGTTGTACTTCCGCGCGGCGGCGACCATCGCCGCTCCTTCAACTACATCCACGCTGATCGGCTTCTGCACATAGACATCGGCACCCGCCTTGCAAGCGGCAATCATCGGCAGCGCATGCCAGTGGTCCGGCGTACCAATAATCGCAATTTCTGGTTTTTGTTCTTCCAGCAGCTTGCGATAATCTTTATACCCCGGTGGTCGCTTCCCAGAGGGCTGTCGCTTGGCAACGATGTCGGCTGCACCGTCGAGCATTCGCTGATCGACATCGCATAGACCGACCACCTCTACCGGTGCGACTTGCATCAGATGAAACAGATCGGTCTTGCCGTACCAGCCCGATCCGATCAGTGCTACGCGATGCGGCTTGTTATCTTCTGCCGCAAATGCACGGGTCTGCAAGGTTGCCAGTGTGGCCGCCGAAAGTGCGGCGGTAGTCGAAAGAAAACTTCGTCGATCCATTTTTTATTCCCCCCGGAATGTTGTCGATCAAGGTGAACGCGGGTTGATTATATACTACGGCAAGGCGCAATGCGAAATCCTGTAGATTGTCGAGGCGAACCGGCAAATTTGATGTGCCACTGGCTCTGCCAGTGAAAACGCACGGCTTTGAGAACAAGTGTGAGATTTGTGGCAAAGCGTTCCAGGCGAGTGGGTCGCGACAATTGCCATTCACTGTCGTGGAAACGTATTGGTGGATTGCATTCATCCCTACAAACTGAAAATACCAAAGCACTGGCGGAGCCAGTGGCACACGGTCTCGCGACGCGGGAATTACACACTCTGCCATTCCTACAGCAACCGCAGCAGGAACGGCACCTCGGCCAGGACATGCAGCATCGCTACGGTGAAATACACATCGCGCGTGGTGGCGTAATCGGCAATGAACCCGGCCCAAAAACCGAGCACCGCAAAGAACCCTGCCGCCAAAATCGCTCCACAGACCATTCGCCAGCTATAGGACCCGCGTGCCAGTGGCACTTGATCAAGCCGCCACAGTTTTCCGCGCAAACTGACCAGCGGGATCGCAATCAGCCACACCCCGTAGTGCAGCATCTCTAGAAACGTATGCGTCGAGACCAGCAAATGGCTGGAGACGTTTGTCAAAATTCCAGCCCCGGCGTGCAAAGTAATGCGTGCGGTCAACGCATCCTCACCGGGCAACGACTCCGTCGCCGACAAATGCCACCAGAGCGCGGCCAGCAGCACCGGCACCGCACACAAGCAACCGCGATACGCGCGCTGCCAGTCCGGCTTGTGTACTGCTATCTCCCGATCCAGAAACCACATCGCCATCACCGGGTGCAAATAAATCAGCCCGAGATCCCAAGCCTGCGGTGCCAGCCAATTTACTCCGATCACCGCCAGGCCGACCGGTGCGATCCACCCCCAATCGCGCGTCGGATTCTGCCTGCTCCGCATCAGCACTAGCGCCACAATCCAAGCCACCAGCGCGGTGTTCCAGATTGCCAGGCCGGTGAGCCAACCGTCATGGTCCCAGCCCAGCCGATCCGTAATCCACGGCAGCGCCGCAAACGCGGCCGTCAGTGTCAATACTCCACTGATGCCCGTCAGAAAATAAATCCGCAGCGGTCCCCAACGCGGCGGCATCCGGCTCATCAGGTATCGCGCCTCAAACCAGTTGTGCGGGCCGGCAAATAGAAACACTGTCACGATCGAGAAACCGAGCGGTGCCCAGCCGGCCAGCAGGCAGGCTGCGACCATTACCACAAGCGTGACCAGCGCAAACGCCCGCGCAGCAGCCGACGAATGTCCTTCGACGACGTGCTGCGCAGGAGATGAGAATGACACCGTGGACATTCGGAAGCCCAAATAGCAGTGGCTCAATGCAGAACAAGTACGATTGCGAATTACGGCGACGGTGCGCTGCTGGCTTCCGGTGGGGGCGCACTTGCTGGCGCGGCGGAGTCTCGCGGTGGCCGATTGAATCTGCGACCTTCTGGGGCTAAATCCCAGGCAAGCACTAGCTTGACATCGTCTCCCGCATCCGCGATGACAATCTTCAGCGGCCCGTCCATCATGTAAGCTCCTTCCGGGAGGCGCGGGATATTGACCGCCGGCTTATCTGATCCATGAATCGGCGGTGGAATATCTGCCATAAGCAAGTTCGTCGCTGCCAGCGCTGCCGCAACTCCGACCACCGCAACCGAGGCAATCCGTGTCCGCTTGCTACCGCGTCGAACAAAGAACAAACCTCCCACCGCGAGCGACATGGCAATGCCGGCGACAATCGTCCGCTGCCGCTGACCGGCGTCGCTTTGCTTCTCGGCTTCTGTCGATTTCGCTGCATCCTTCAAGAACTTGGCCGGAATCGTCAGCACCGATTCGGTTGCCTTGGCATCGCGCGTGACGACTAACTGCGGTTTACTACTGTCGGTAATGTCTTTTCGTCGCGGACGTGGCCGCGGTCTGCCTGGATCAGCGATATCCGCATAGACACTCGACACCACCAATGCACCGATCAAAACCGCCAGACATGTCACCACGTGCTGACGCCCTGCTCGGCGCCCCACGTTCTGCACGAAATGTCTCATCGCACTCTCCTTCACATTGAGAAGTTCAAGCCGACCAACAGACCTGTTGCCGGCCACCGATCAGTCTAGCGAATGCAACTGGTCAATTGCCAGAGAAATTGGCAGGAAATTTATCTGCCGCGAACCGCCGTGTGCCACTGGCTCCGCCAGTGCTCTTGCCCATGCGTATAACGCACCATCGAACCTGCTATAAGACGTTGAAGGATGTCAGCCGCCACGCGCTAGCGGAGCGCGACAGTCGCCTTTCGCTCCGCGAAAGAGTGCGGAGCGCGTAGCCAGCGCTTGGTTTCAGAACGCCTTCAACTTCTGACCACACTTTGCAAAGGCTTCGGCACCGGGACGGCACCTGCTGCGTTTACGCCACAAACGCCAAGTAATAGAAAATCCACCCGGTCACCGCCGTTAGCGTCATTTCGATCGCGGCAATTTTCCCCCACCAGATATGCCGACCGCTATAGACGCTGGGTGCAGGCGGATCGGGAATATACCGCAGCCCGTGATACACAACGTAGATCCAGATGAACGCCGTCGGCACCGAACACAACAGGTGCACGATCAGGCTGGGAAACACCAGGCTCTCATAATATGGTGACTTTTCGGCTAATGGCCGCCACGGGGTGACGTACTGAATGTCAATTTCAAAGATCACCACCGTGACCAGAAGCAACCCGGCCAGAATGAGCTGCACAGTTTTGTGCAAACCGTATCGCTGGTGGTGCTTGACTTGCCCGATGCTCCACCACATCACCGGCACGATCAAGAGCATTGCCACGACGACAACGTCCAGCATGATCGACGCTCGTGTTCCCAAAAAACCATCCATCCTGCATCCTCGGCCAATCGTCCCCGGTCAATCGAATTTAACGCCAGCAGCATGACAACGGCGGCGGCAATTCCGCCCGCAGAATTAAGTTCCGACACAATGCTGGTAGCCCGGCATTTTAGCAGTGACCGCCGTTTTTCGACAGACTGGATCGCCAGGGGTGATATTCCAACGGTGTGAGCGTCCCATCAGCCGAAACGCGCTAGCGTCCGGTTATCTACGTTCGAGGCGTTCACACATTCCAGCGCTTGAGGCTGCTGCGTTCATTGCGCCGACTTGGCAGCCGCGAAGCGGCAAGTTAGGATGGCACATTCCAAGCTAGGAAGCACTTTCAATGGCCGAGTGGCGGAATAGGCAGACGCACGGGACTTAAAATCCCGTGATGGGTAACCATCGTGCGGGTTCGATCCCCGCCTCGGCCAATGAGTTTTTGCAACGATTTGTATGCAACAGGTACGTGCTACTCACCTGGCTGGTGCAGTTGCAGCATTGGCAGGTAGTGTCTTCGACGGCTCGCGAATCTCCACGTTGCGGTAGAACAACTCGGCCGCTTCGATCTCCAGCGCGATGCGCCCCTTGGTGATGGGTGTGGTCTTCTCCAAATCCTTCTCGTCGATCAGCCGCACGTTTTCACAAGCGTTGACCAGCTTGCCATTCACCCGGTGTTCGGCACGGCCGCCGCGTACCGATAGCTCCAGCGTGTTCCATCCATCCACCTCAGACATCTTCTCGCGGGCTTGATAAAACAGCCCACGCGTTTTGTCTCCCATCGTGCGGACCATGCCCCCTTCGCTGGTCGCACGAAAGGTCGGCATCTCTTCCTTCGCCGTGGCCGGATCGATCGAGGTCTCTCCCTGCATGCCATACAGCATCAGCAGATCACCAACGTCTGTCTGTTGGATCTGGAATTGCAAAGAACAGGGCCAGACCTTGTCGGCCCCGGTGATGTGATAGTACAAACCACCATCACGCTTCAGGTTATAACGCGGGGCGAACTTTTTGGTTCCCCATTTGTATTGCAACCGCAGGTCGTAGTCGCCGTATTCTTTTTCCGTACTGATGTAGCCCATCACCACTTTGTCGCCATCTTTGGCATCGCGATAGAGATGAATCGCGCCATCCTCGATCGACACCACCTTGTCGGGGTCGTTCCCTTTGCCATGTTCTTGCAAAAACGTGTACCAACCATCAAGGTTCTTGCCGTTGAAGAGTGGCCGAAAGCCGTCTTTGTCTGTGCTCGCTGGCTTGGTTGCAGGTGCGGTTTCTTTCTCTGCGGCGAGCGCGATGCTGTACGTTCCGCAGAGCGCGATTGCTATGGCAACGGCTAGACTCCAGGCGCTGCGCGACAGAATCGTGCCGGTGAACAGAAGAGCGGTCGAATGAAGTTTTGCTTCAGCGGTGAATCTATTTGTCATTTGTAATCAATCATCGTTTATTTGTTATTGGATACGTGAATCGATCCTAGCACAAGGTGTGGCTTTTTTTCAAGCGCGACAAGTAGGCGCATTGGCCCAGATGCACGGGTTCGCATCTTTTTTTCTTTCTTAGCGGCTTTGCGCCTTGGCGTGCGCTCCTGCCAATGCCGAAAGGGTTCACGCAAAGACGCCAGGGCGCAAAGGCGCGGTCAACGCTTGATGGCGGTTTTGTTTTTTGCCACGGCGTCACGGAATGCATGGAGAAGAATGTATTGAACAAAGATGGACATTATGGACAAGATACTGGGATTACGGCTAGATCGGCGTGACAGCGGTAGTAAGACGGGGTTTCTGGCGATTTCTCGGTATATCTCTGTTGCTAACAGCATTTTCACTAACATTGTGGCGACAAGTTCCTTGCATTCATTCTCAATCAGGACTAAGTTGAGCTTCGCCCGTTGCGAAGTTTGCCCGAATCGGGTCGAAACTTCGGATGCTAGGCGTTCAAGATTGTGCAATTTCAAAGCAGCTTTTTTCTAAGAAGGATCCCATCATGAACATGCCACGTGTTGCAATGTTCGCACTAGTGCTAACTGCCCTGTTTGGGGCGGCCGATTCCGCAAACGCGGCGGTACATTATTACCAAGCTTTCCTGGACGGTCCCAGCGAATTTCCAGCAAACGCATCACCTGGAACAGGGTATGGAACATTCGACTACGACGATACTCTCCATACCCTCGCGATTGCGTTCGATTTTCAGGGTCTGACCGGCACGACAACCGCGGCGCACTTGCATGCGCCGACAACGATCCCAGGTTCAGGGGCAGCCGGCGTTGCCAGCACAACTCCCTATTTCGCGGGCTTCCCTGTTGGTGTCACCAGCGGAACCTACAGCAACGTTCTCGATTTGACCCTCGCATCCAGTTACAACGCGAGCTTCATCACCGCCAATGGTGGCACCACCGCCACTGCTGAGGCCGCCTTGGCAGCGTTTTTTGCAGCCGAAAAGTCGTATTTGAATATTCACACCTCGACGTTTGGGGGTGGGGAAATCCGCGGCTTTCTTGTGCCCGTTCCTGAGCCAAGCACGCTGCTCCTCGGTGGTATCGGGCTGATCACGGCAGTAGGCTATGCAGTCCGCCATCGCCGAATCGTTTCGACGAACTAAGCCATCGCAGGAAAGCGTTCTGTCTAGACTAGTGCTGCGTCACAGCTAAAAATAGAGATTGGACAAATCAGCCGCATGGCGCTAGCCACCGGTTTTTTTACCGCTCCAACCGTGGGCTAGCGCCCAACGGCTAATACAATAATGAAGCCGTGACAATCCACCAAGGCCTCCGGGACGTTGTTCCGGAGGCCTTGGCGTTTTTATGAGCGCGTTGACGGAACGCAATCAGAGGACCGCGAAGATTGAAATGAACAAGGATGGACAGGATGAACAGGATGCTGCGGCTAGGGCTTGATCGGCGTGACGGTAGTGGTGAGGCGGGGTTTGAAGTTTTCGTTGTAGAAATTCAAGTACCGCTGTAGCGCCTCTTTTGCGTACGGCGAATTATGCAAATCAATTCCGAGTGTATTCAGAGCAAACTCGATGCGAATATCCTTTTCTGGGTGGAGACTCTTGTTGTATTCCACAATGCGTTGATTCAATATGTCTGCTGGCGTAATGTCAAAAGTCACTTTCGTTTGCGATGCAGGTTTGAAGGTAAAATACTCGATGGTATAAGGAACCAAGGAGTGGGCACTACCCGGGTAGGATGCAATATCCCGACTTGCTACTTGTAACGCCGCCTTGTATCGCCCCGCGGGTAGCATCCAAGTGCTTTGAGAATCTCGTTCAATCGCTAGACTCCGACTGAACGGCCCCGCAAGAGTCAAATCGGCGGCAATCGAATACTTTTCTGGTGGAATAGGAAAGTCATTATCAATTTCAACATCACCAATTTTGACCACAACCGTGGGCGTGAACTCGTCGGCCCCGTCCCTTAACTTTGCTGGGAAATCTTTCGCAAGTTCCATCCGCAACTGCGCGGAGGCCAACAGGTCCAAATCCACCCGTGGCTGGTCCTCCCCGCTGACTAGGTACATCGGTCGTGACTGCAACTGCTTGAAGTACAAATCTTCTTCGGACTTGCCGGCCGGAACCTGAATCGGAGCCAACAAGCTGTATGTACCGGTTGGTAGCGCGCCGGTGCGGAAATTACCTTGTTCGTCGCTTTGTACGAGTCGATAGACACTCCCGTTCCGTTTGAATTCTTCTACGGGTTCATCCGCAAACCGCCAGACGGTCAATTCCACTCCCTTCGCCGGTACCGAAGGATCACCGAGGTAGACCTTGCCGGTGATTTCCGGGGGTTGTTGCCGGTCGAGCATGGTCTGCTGCGTTTTGGTCAAACTGGCTATCTGCGCGGTGAGAGATTCCGTTTGTTGGCTAAACATTTGCTGTTGCGACCAACTACTCCAGGCGAGTGCCCCCATCGCCAGGACGAGGCAAGCCATTAGCGCAATACCAACTGTGCGGAACATGATTTCATCCCCTTGTTGAATCCAACGGCAACGTCGTTTGATCGACCCAATATCTCCAAACCGGCTCATCGCCAGTTGAACAGCACTCTCTGGTTTCTCTCCGCGACGAATTAACTCATGACTGGCCATCGCCAGATGATCGGCAATCTCGGCATCGATCCGGGCAGCGACGGATTCGCTGTCACCGGGTGGTGGTAGTGCGGCGTCGTGAGGAGTGTCAGAACTCATAAGATTAATATTCCATCTGACGGTGCCGTTTCATATTAATACGGTGGAGTCAACTGTTTATTTCCCAAGCGGCAAAGTTGAAAACTCGACCTCCGGTTGTAGCGCGTTTTGCACTGTGTGAACAAACCTGTTATCCAAGGGCAGTGACGACATCGATCCGCTAGACGCAGGAGGTTTTGCGGCTTCTTCTGCAAGCTGCTTCATTCGCGATTCGATAGGTTCACCCGCAATGTTGATCGTAATCGTGGTCAATTTACCACCGACGAGCGTATGTTCAATTGTTTTATGTCGCCCATACGATCCAAAGAATGAGTCATCCGCTAACAAAAAATGTTGCCCGTTCGCTTCTCTGATCTGGCCTCCCATCATTTGACCTCCCATGCCTCCCATGCCAAGTGTACTTGGGATATTCGTTCCCACTCGTACATGCAGATCGAATTTGTAATCTCCGCTTGGCAACCATAGGATCCGATCCGCTGCTGTCGGCCCCGCGTTTAAAGACCAACCGAAAAGTGGAATGAATGAAAGCCCTTGTGGAAACTCAGTCGGCGCGGTCAGTTGTCCGTTGAGTGGCAGGGTCGCTAACGCGGCCTCAAAGTAGAGATTTTCCAACTGTCCGAAACCTGATTGCGGGGCGTCAGCGGACAAATCTCCACTCCTTTCCTGCTGTTTCGGCAGAAGATTGCCAACAGCGATTGAATCAGGAATTGACTTGCCTGCCTTTAACAGCACCTTTGCATCGGCGAGCACATTCAAAGTCACCGCAGGGCTCTTTACGCCATTGGCTAGAAATATCGGCTGCGACTGAATCTCCTGAATAAAAACCGCGTCCGAAACGCCATGAGGTAATTGAACCGGGGCTACGATGCTATAGTAAGCACCCGATGCTAACGGTCCGCTCTGAAACCGACCTTGATCGTCCGATTGAACCGTGCGAAACTTGCCTGCAGCAAAACCAGACCTATCTTCGCTGTTGGCTTTCTCGGTAAATTTATAGATAGTCAGCGTCACTCCCTTCGCCGGCACAGAAGGGTCGCCCAGGTAAACTCTTCCCGAAAACTCAACTGGCAATTGCCGATTCAGGATTTCTTCCTGCGTCTTGGTCAAGCTCGCAAGCTGCGTGGTGAGTTGTTCGGTTTTCGACCAACTACTCCAAGCCAGTGCCCCCATCGCCAGGACGAGGCAAGCCATCAGCGCGATACCAACTGTGCGGAACATGATTTCATCCCCTTGTTGAATCCAACGGCAACGTCGTTTGATCGAACCTATATCTCCAAACCGGCTCATCGCCAGTTGCACGGCACTCTCTGGTTTCTCTCCACGGCGAACTAACTCATGACTGGCCATCGCCAGATGATCGGCAATCTCGGCATCGATGCGCGCATCGAGCGAGTCGCTGTCACCGGGAGGCGGCTGCGTATCTTGTGACAGCGCGGCGTCGTGTTCATGCGAACTGGGCATGGGCCACCCCCAGGATCTTATTGACGGCTTGCGAGAAACTAACCCACTCGGCACGCACTTCTTCCAGGTGCCGGCGGCCGTCGCCGGTCAGCACGTAATGCTTGCGGTCGCGACCCTCGGGGGACTTTTTCCAGACCGCCTTGAGCAGCCCACGCTTTTCCAGCCGGTGCAACGCGGGGTACAGCGTCCCCTCCTGAGCGAGCAGTTGCCCGCCGCTGGATTGCTGGACGGCACGGGATATTTCGTACCCGTAGCTGGCTCCGCCGGAGATCAGCTCGAGCACGATAGGCTCCAGCGCCGAGCGTATGAGGTCGGGGTTTTGGGCCATAGGAAACACTCCAAAAAGACAGATACCTTGCGACACAAGGCATGATACCTTGGCAGGCAAGGTGTGTCAACGGAATTGCAAGGCCGGGGGGAAATATTTTCGGCGATTCTTTTTTTACCGCCGAGGACGCGGAGAGGAGACGCAGAGATGAGGCAGCGCTTCCCGGCACTGCCTGCTCAAACCGATTAGGAAGCCGGTCAACATGAATGGAAGGGATGGTTGTTGAATCGATTCTTTGCGGCCTTGCGCCTTGTCGTGAACCTGCCTGCTGAGAAAAGGGAATTTCACGCAAAGGCGCAAAGAACGCAAAGAGGCGAGGTTATTGCATGTTTTTTTGATGCGTTGCACCCTGCCAACTGTTAGAATCCGATGACCTACATTCGCACAATCAGCCTGCCTGAGGAGACACCATGCCCGTACGATTTTCTTCGCCGATGATGTTCGCTGGATTGTTGCTTCTGGCGTTGGTGTTGCCGAGTCAGATTATGGCCGCAGAGAAGCTGCCGATTGTCAAAGATGGCAAGCCGGTGGCGCAGCTTGTGCTGCCAAAGCTGACCGGCGACATGGCGACACTGCCGCAGCGGACGATCAACGATTATACGAAGCCTAATTTTGATTGGGAGTTGGCAGCGGCAAAAGACATCAGCAAAACGGGTACGTACATCGTCATTGGTGATGTGAAGAATAATGCCACGCTGGCAGAGTTGGCCAAGAGTGGCGTGAACCTCTCCACCGATGGCCTTGGCGAAGAGGGCTTTCGCATTGTTACGCATACGGCCGGTGATCGACGGTATGTGATCCTATTGGCCAATACGCCCGTGGCGCTGAAGTACGCATGTCAGGAGCTAGTGTTCTTTCGGCTGGGGGTGACTGACAATAACGCAGCGTTCGACTGGCCGCTGGCTGTAAAGAAGGTGCCAGACTTTGCCTATCGCGGAATCTACATGCTCCCCTGCTGGGCACAGCATGACTCGGTGGAGTCGTGGCGGCGTGTGCTGCTGTTCAATAGCGAACTGACCATCAACCGCAATTGGTTCTGGCTGAATGGATTTCCACTGAACCCGCAATATAACGAAGAGTACAAGGGGACCGATCTATCGAACGTGCCGAATGTCCGTTCGCTGATCGAACTGACGCATGCCGAGGGGATGAAGTTTTTTGTTGGAGGTGGCTGGTATACGTGGCATCACGAAAAAGTGGCGAAAGGGGACTTGGAAAAAGGAGTGGACTACTACCGCAATTTGCTCAAGGTATTGCCGGGGGTCGATGGCATCTACCTGGAACCGCCAGGGGAAATTGGTGAAGTTGAACCCGCAAAATGGTCCGTCCGCACCAAGGCGCTAAAGCAGTTGGCCACGGAGATTTGGAAGACGCAGCCCGGCTTTGAGTTCGCCATTGCCGTGGGCAAGATCAACGATCCGGGCTATCTGAAGGCGCTGCACGAGATCGACACGAAGCGGATCTATTGGTGGTGGTGCTGGGGTGACCCGGTGGTTGACAAAGCCCTTGAGAAACACCCGCTGGTGCTGCGGTGGCACACGATGCCGAATTACGACATGGGTGCCCCGCCAAAGAAGACCGAAAAGGGGCTGACCGGTTTTGCCACCAGTTACGATCCAGGCATGGGGTTTGGCAACTTGTGGAACGGCAAGGGATTGGGTGTGGAGACGGGCATTGCTGCCGCGCGCGAGTTCCACCCGCACACGATTCCGTACTTTGGCCTGGAGTATCAGTATCGCGAGCATGCGTGGGACGTGGAGATCACCGATGCAGAGTTTGCAGCGCGGCTGGCGCGGCGGCTGTTTGATGAACCGTATGCCGCCGAAGGAGTGAAGCATTATCTGGCGCTCACTGAGACGAGTGCCACGCCGGAAAAAGGAACGGAGGAGTTCCTCAAACCGATTGAGGCGTTTCTTAATCAACATGGCGGGAACGGATCGGCACGGAACCGCGATACGTTTTCGCGCATGCGCACGGCGATCGCCGGCTTTCGCCAGCTAGCAGCAGAGCCGAAGAAGACCAAGTGATTGCAACCAACTCGGTACCCTATGTGTGCCACTAGCTCTGCCAGTGTGAATGGATGTCCATGTACGTGTTCGGTGTTGGGTATTGTTGAGTCTTGCCTAACGGTGAGGTTCACAGCAAGGCAGGTGTTTCCGCGACAGCAAAGCACTGGCGGAGCCAGTGGCACACTGAATGCAGTCGCCGAGCCAGTGGCACACTGTCGATAGCACAACTAAAACGATTGTGCCGTTCAATATTCCGCGGCGCGGCCGGTCGATTTAGTGTAGAATGCGTGGCTTGCTGAATTTCTCAGCATGAAACAGGTCAGAGCAGCGGCAAAGAGAGCTTATGGCATCGAAACAACCAGCGGTCTCGGTTCGAGACACGCACCTGGGCAAAGCGGTTTTTGCACGCAAGAACTTTCGCACCAACCAGGTCATCGGAGAGATTCTCGGCGACCTGCACGTCGACCCCAACTACAGTTCCAACTACTGTATGGAGCTAGGTGATGGTCGAGCGCTGGACCCGGCGGCCCCGTTTCGGTTTGTGAATCATAGCTGCAACCCGAACTGCGAAATCTTCTATTACGAATCCGACGAAGATGGTGGTCCACCGACCACGCTGCACTTGATGGCGATTCGCCCGATCCGAATGGACGAAGAGCTGACGATCGACTACGCCTGGCCACCGGACGCGGCGATTCCATGCCAGTGCGGAGAAGCGACCTGCCGTGGCTGGATTGTCGATCCGGAGGAACTGGACCTGGTGCTACGCGAGCAGGCTGTCTATCAGGCGGATGTGGCGTAGTGCTTAGCCCGTGCAACTTGCGGCTCTAATCTTTCACCGCAGAGCACGCGGAGAGGAACGCAGAGATGAGCTTGACCTCTCACGTGGTGCCGGCTCAAGCGTGACCGCTGTCGCTTCAATTTCTATTTCGGATTGCTGAAGGATTGAGCAAACATCAGAGGTAGAACTACCGACCGATGTCGATTTCTTCTCTGCGCGCTCTCTGCGCCCTCAGCGGTAAAAGATGAACTGCGCAGATATACGGGCAGACAGGTCACAAAATCCGCAAGCCCTTCGGTAATGCCTCACCGAATGAGCGTGCCTGCTCTTCTACCGAGAGCGATCCACCCTTTTCAATCAGCGTCAAGAAGTGTTCTGGTGCTCCTACGCGGCCCATCCAGTCAAGGACTTTGCTGCGCTGGCGATCGGTGATATCGCGGTAGCGGTCCTGAGTCTTGCGTGCGATCTGCATGATTGCCCATTGGTCCAGCGGGTCGCCACTAGAGACCGCGATCAGCCGCGTCAGCCAGTCAAATGCCACCTCGCTGCTGACCACAACATTCAAGGGGCCATACACCGGCACGCGCGCTCCTAGCCGACCGAGCGTCCAGGCAATCGCCGGGCGGACCGGCTCCATTTTCTTCTTTGGCATTAAATCAAGTAGCATTCCCCCCAATTCCAGTTTCAGCGCAGGGCCAAGCAATTCCAACGACCCGAGCAACCGCCAGACCTCGATCGATTCATGCTCGCCAAAACTCAGGTCGCCGCCGCTTCCTTTGCCGGTGGTGAGGCGCTTGTGCAACGCACGGATGGGTGCGAGCAGCGGATCGGCTAGGGCGCGCTGCTGGCCAGCGCTCAGGCCGCCGGCTATTCGCCGCCACAAAATCCACCATTCGTTCTGACAGACAGCCGCACCGTGACACAGCTTTCCGTGCAGCGTTCGCCAGGTCTCGGCAACGCGCCAGTCGTCCAGGGCCAGCCCATAGCCG
>JAWXCH010000303.1:0-3813 GCA_034440595.1 Planctomycetota bacterium
CGGCTATAATCCGCCCCCTCGCGCCCATAGCTCAGCTGGATAGAGTACTTGGCTACGAACCAAGGGGTCGGGAGTTCGAATCTCTCTGGGCGCGCCAGTTATCAACAGCTTAGGCCACTTCTTCGGTGGCCTTTTTTTTCTGTGTAGTCAATTCATCAGCATCTTGTGTCGCTTGCGACTTCAGCGATACACGACGATCGACCCACTGATGCAAATGATCATCGTCTAGATGAGCGTACCGCTGGACCATTTCAATCGAACCCCATCCGCCAAGAATCTGAAGCACATCAAGCGGCGTACGGTCCTGCGCGTGCCAGCTTGCCCACGTGTGCCGCAAATCGTGCCAACGAAACCCGCGAGCGATACCGACTTTCTTGACCGCTGTGCGCCACGCCTTCGTCGCAACCTGCGTTACCGGTTTGCCACGATACGGGAACACCCACCTCTGGTCCTTACCCTTCTGACCCTGTAAGACTGCGAGACCCTCTGCGGATAACGGGATGCCAATCGGTTTTCCTGCTTTCGCTTGGTCGGCATGAACCCAAGCCTGCCTCCGATCAAGATCTACATCACTCCACTGGAGATGCGTAATGTTGCTGCGTCGAAGCCCTGTGTCTAACGCAAACCGGACCATCGCTTGCTGATGATGCGGCAAAGCTTCAAGCAACTCTTCTGCTTTGTCCCGCTTAATCCACCTCGTCGGCGGAGGCGGCACCTCGTCCATCGGAACCGGCGGAATTCGGTCGAGCCATTGCCAAACAACATGCGCCCGAATCAAGACGCCGCGTAAAACCTCCAGTGTGCGATTCACTGTCGTGGCTTTTGGCTCAATTTGTCGCGCGGGTCCCTTCTTTCGAGGAAGTTCGTAGGCTTGCCGGCGTGCCTGGGTTATGTCCCGGATCAGGTCGGCATCAATCTCGTCCAAAAACTTTTCTCGCAAAAATCGATCCAGAAACCTGAGATGCGACTTGTCGGCAGTAAGCGAACTTTTCTTTGCTTTGTCTTCTAGCCACCGGAGAACGGCTTCCTCCCACGTTCGGCGCTGCTTTATTCCCAATCGCTTTTGATCCCAAACCGAGACCTTCAAGCGATCGTGCAGTTCCTGTGCTTTTACTTCGTCGGAAGTCCCAGTGCTTTTCTGTATTCGCTTACCAGTGGCGTCCGTGATTTGGTACCACCAATGGGGCGAGTTCTTACGTCGGAAGAGTGACATTCGTAGCTCCTATGTGTTGAGCCACCCTGCGACGCCTGCGGGATGTACTTTGCTCGCAACCATTCAGTTAAGTCAACGTCGATGAACACATATTGCTTTCCAGGCTTGGCTGCAGGAACCTGGCCGCTCTTGGCCATGCGGCTAAGGGTGACGGGATGGATTTTCAAGAATTCCGCTGCTTCCTTGATGTTCATCGTCCGAACGGATGGGTTCTCGGCCGATTTCATGCAAACGGTCCGGCCAGGTCAATCCAGTTAGTCAGTCGCTTTAAAAGTCTGCTCAACGCCGATCGCCAGGCGTGCCGTTCAGCAGGCCTGGCGACCACAGAGATAAAGGAAAATCGTCCCGACATAACTCCGCTCGCTCGAGGTGACAATCGACTCGCGAACGGATTAGGAGGTCGCATAGGGTTCAGTTGTTTCTGCCCCAGCGTTAGCGCAACTAGGCGCTGTTCGTTTGCTTATGTACTTTTATACCAACATAAATTTCAACTTCCCACTGTTCGCACGTTTTTATTTTTGCCGGTGCTTTCTAGATCAATTGCATAAGGATGAACCGAAATATATTTGTCTGTTTCGTTGCCAAATAAAAAAATCTATGGATCCACTTCGCGAGCTTGAATCGGCAAGAGATGGCTGATCGCCAACCCGGGGGTATGGGGGCGGAGCGCCCCATGATGGCCAAACGCACCTGGCCGAGCGTTGAACGCGCTTTACCTAGAGACACTGGTGCTATCGCACTTTCATCTGTAGGCGGGGTAGGGCATCGTCGACGAGACGTTTTTCGATCGGTTCGGATGTTCACCGAGGATCGGGAACGTCGTGAACTTAGACAGTCAAAAAATGGCCGGGCGTGGCCCAATGGGAAACTGGGCTACCTTTAGTTTCTGGAGCCAGTCGAGTCAATTGGAATTTCGCCCAATCGACATAGCTGACCGTTGACTAGGAATCGCAGGTTTCTTCGATTGAAACTGAAGGGGCGCCGTTACAAAAGTTCCGCGAGGGAACCACCTAAGTAAAGTATGCGGCGAGCGTAGGAAATAGCTTTTGAGCCTTCGGCGCATCGGCAATCCAGTACACCCATCCGGTTCCACCCGCGGAAGCATTCTTTTTGCGAGCGAGGATGCCTCTGGACAAAAGCCAATCGGTAATGCGATCTCTACCACCTGGGCCGAGAGAGTTTCCTCTCGACTTCCACATATCGTCCTCATGAGAGTGATTGTTCGGCCCGAGTTTGCTGTGCGTGACTAGGCCACGAATGATTTCACAAGCAATCACCATCTCGTCTTGTTCTTCACCTTGAGCGGCGGGGAAATTCCGTTCAATGCAGTTGCAAATAGTGTCGAGCAATAGGTCCTGAAACGTTTTGTCCATACGAACCGGAGATGCTGGCCACGAGTCAGAATTTGCCTTGGGCCGAACTACGGTCATTCCTAATTCTTCCAGGAGCCCAGCAGTGCTCAATACTTCGCTCGGAAGTTTTGCGTATGGGAGAAGTAACAGCTGCGCAGTCGAGAAAGTCGGTATCCACTGAGCGAACGTTTCTATCAGATCTGCAGCTTGCCGTGGCGGAAGTGCCAACTGATAGCCGCCGTCTTTTTTCATTGTGACAACGCGAACGTCAACGACCCCTTTTAGGCGCCTCTCGAGGGGTGCCCGAATTGATTCTGGAATACCGACCACAATCGCATTCCCGCGAATTGCGGAAGCCACGGCTGCGATCCTTAGTGGTGAGCAGAAGCGATTCTGGACAATACGCTTGCCGGAACCAGAACATTGGCGAGCTCGCGTGGTTCCAATGCGTCGACAACGGCGTGCAGAAGACGCCTCGTTTCCGCGTCAATGGGAGACGTGCTGGCTACCTCAGATTTCTGCAATGCGGTCGTCTCCGAAGGCCGCGCCGCAATTGCAGGCTCCTGTGTATGCACCGCCTGCAGGATATGCAAGCCATACCTCGTGGCCCACTCCTGTATCTTTGCGTGCACCTTGGAGATCCGGAAGCTCCGCCAATCACCAGCGCGTTCGCCCAATGCGGCTGCGAACGCCTTATTGATCTGGCTGGAATACGGAACTTCGGTAATCCCATCCAGGGAAGATCGCGTCCGTTCGGTGAGTGACTGGGCGCTGAGGAACTCCTGCATCCATGTGCTCTGTTCCAAAGGGGAGATCGGCGTTATTTCTACGTAGCTGGGGTCTGTCGCGACTTTCGCGGCGAATGCCTTGCCTAGCTCAGAACCGTCTCCATCGACATAGTGGATGACGTCGCTGGTCTTGCGATGGTAATACCGACGACGTTTGGGGTCCGGATTGGTGAACGCGTGCCAAAGGGGCGAAGGTATGAACTTGATCGGCGCGGGTACCGGACTCGCGGTACTCGAAGGAGAAGCTACGCTCGAAGGAGTTACCCAAAGCCGAACCGTAATGTCTCCGGGACCGTTCGGAGGAATGACCTCCACGAGGTCAGGCATGGAGCGAAGGAGGTCGGAAAACTTCGGGAAGCTCCAAAACGATCGGGCGAAGCTCTCTCCACTCTGTCGTTCGAACTCAGAAACAAAAATAGGCTTGAGACGGGCGCCTTTAACAGGCCCAGCAGCAAGAAAC
>JAWXCH010000304.1:0-4887 GCA_034440595.1 Planctomycetota bacterium
CTACCGCATGCTGCGCTGGGGGCAAGCCTACGTCGATGAGGGTGCCGCAGCCTTTGAGATGATCTGCAAGCTCGATCGCACCCTGATGACGTCCATGTCTGAAGGCGCCGACGAACTCCGTCTCCGCATCCAATAGGCCGATCAGTTTATTTGTCGGCTGCGACGTCGAGCCGTCCACATTCCATACTCGACGTATAATGGGGCGCGACCTGGCAACTCTTTCGCTAGAGGGTCGTTGTGCATGGACACCCGGATAGGGCCTTTCAAATGCTGAGGAGAAAGAATGTGGTCCGACTTTGAGGGGGAGTGGATCGAGAGCACCTACCTTTTAGAGGGGTTGCTTGGACAAGGTAGCTTCGGGGGCGTGTTCCGAGCGAAGCATACTATCGCTGGAAGGGTGTTGCGGAATGTGGCCGTGAAATTGGTTGAAGTCGATCCCGACCAGACCGACCTTCAGTTGAACGAAGTGCTTCATGCAACCACGCTTCGCCACCCCCATTTGCTTGCGTGCTACCACGCAGGACGCATTCGCCTCAATGACCGTGACCTGCTTTATATGGTACTGGAGGTGGCCGGTGGGACATTGGAAAGGGCAGGGCAGCATCGTTGCTTTGAACCTAATGAACTGCTGGCGCTCGCGCGAGACATCAGCAGTGCCTTGCTGTATTTGCATAATCGGAAAATAGTTCACCGCGATGTAAAACCAGCGAACATTTTGTGGGTCAACGGAGAGTGGAAGCTCTCCGACCTCGGGACGTTCCGCCCTCTCGGCGATGCTTCCACCATAGTTACGGGCCCTCTGTTCGGATCGCTTCTTTATATGCCTCCTGAGGCACTCCACGGAACAGTGGCGCCAAGTTGGGATATGTGGTCTCTTGGTATCGCCCTGCTGATCACCGCGACTCGTCAGAAGCCTTATAAGGCTAGCACCGAGACCGCACTTTGTTATGAGATAAGCAAGCAGGGCCCGCAAATCCCGGCTGGCTTGCCGAGGCACATCGACGGTATACTGCGGGGGTGTCTAACTGCTGACCGCACTCAGCGCTGGACAGCACGCGATCTGCTTGATTCGCTCGACGGAAAAAACCAGGAACACATTCAAGTGGTCATGGCACCGCCAAGCACATCTCATCTTGGCCGAGTCCATGTTTTGCATAATGAGGCGCTTCAAGCAAATCGCGACGGTCGTTTAACTGAGGCTTTGGCGTTAATCAACGAAACGATCAGACTAGATCCGAATCAGCCTACCTTGAGATTGTGTCGCGCAAACATCCATTTCAACAGAGGCGACCATCAAAACGCCGCTTTGGACTACTGCGCCTGTCTTGAAGACGTTGCCTGGGATGAGTCTTCTGTGACAAATGCTCTGGACTGCGCGATCTTGCTTGAGCAGCCAAGTTGGGCGTTTCTTTTGATCGAGCAATATCTGAAGAAGCGGGGCACTCAGTCGGTTCCCTTGCTGTTACGCCGCGGACGCCTGCACATGATCTCAGGTGATCCTAATTTTGCTGGGAAATGCTATGCACAGGCGCAGTGGCTCGACCTCGACAATGAGGAACCAGCTATCAGGATGGAGGAGATCTGTGGCGATGGGCGACGCATCTGCGCGGATGAGCGCCGATTCGCCATTCACATTACCTCAGATCGTATAGGCATCTCTTACTGGGATTCTGGATACCCTGAGGTTCTCGAGATTGAGCATAAAAGTTGGGTCCGAGCCGCCGTCGGGATAAGCCGAGAGGGAAACTGGGTAGTCGGGCACGAAGCGGAGGCGCTTTATCTTAGCGATCCGGAACGGGTTGCCATTGACTTCATTCCGGCGCTAGGGCATGACTCCGACGTAACAGATGGATCTTCGAAGGCGAAAACGCTACGCTTACGTCGCGGCCCGAATGGTGCTGCTCGGCTTGACCTGGGTGCCGGACTACCGCCAGAGGCGGCCTTGGCGATGTTGCTCAGGCTAGCTGCGGCAGCTGTTGCAAAACGTTGGCGTGCGGAAGTGCTTCGTTGCGTGATTGCTGTGCCGACGGCGTTCGGCTCTCGTCGAGAGGAAACCGCGTTGCGCGACGCGGTCGATATAGCTGGTCTTTGGCTTTCAGCAACTGTCCATGAGACGGTGGCCTCCTTTGCCTGGTTGACAAATTCGATGCGAGATCGCGGAGAGGTGGCGTTCGTTGATTTTCAGGGATCGACGCAGGCGGTTCTAATTGCGAAAGTAAGTGAGGGGGCAGTCGAGCTCAAGTCTTGTGAGATGGAATCTCAGGTTGGCCTCTCCAAAAACGCAACTGGCGTTGCTGCCACTTTCGCAAGGCTCCTCGCTAAGGTCCAGCTTTCGTCTGGGCAATTGAATCCACAGCGTGTTTTCGTTCGAACACAAGATGATGAATTCTTGAATCTAGTGAAAGATGTGTTCAGAAGGGACCCACAGCGCGTTACCGAATGTGAGTTGGCCACAAAAGGCGTCGCACTGCTCGCTGGAGCTAGCGGAAACCGGAGCTCAATTGATCGGTTGTATCAAGGGTTCTTCCGCCCGGGGTATGGTGCTGTTCCCCAGGACCCCGTTACCGTGAGTCCACTCCAACAGAGCAGTTCCCATCCCACCATTGGTTGCGTGAAGGATTCCCGTTGGAAGGAGCGTGCGCGGAAGGCGCTAATATTTCTGCCGATCAACGGCGGTTCTCCGTAGTAATACGAACCAGGTCGAGGCCTTGATTTGTTCAACTTGAGGTTGCTGTCGCCCTGCACTGAATTCCTGGAATGACGGTTATTTAGATTCAGCATATTCCAAGAGTTCTATACAACAGTCGTTGCAGTGAATGGCTGGAATAGTGTAGGCTTTTACACGAATAAGTTACCCCTCAACTTCCGTGCCGCGACCACCGGATTGGCAATCAACGAATACGCAGGATTGGCAGATTGCGACTGCCCGCGAGGCGATCATTCGTCCGCTGGCTGAGCAACCGAGAGTCACGATTAAGGTGGCCGATGAAGCGGCGCATCTGCTTGGTATCTCCCGGAGCTTAGTTTATGAATTGATTGCGCGATTCCGGCGGCGGCCTCAGACTTCGAGTCTGTTACGCGGTAAACCAGGGCTAAAACCTCAGTCCACTCTCTTGGACCCTTCGGTCCATAAGCTCATCATGGAGGCCATCCAGGAATGTTTTCTCCAACGCGAGCGGCCTCGTGTGGCCGATCTGATGCGGGAGATTCGGACACGCTGCCACCAGCAAGGCTATCCGGCGCCCAATTTCCGCACCGTAAAGAAACGGCTCGCGCTGATCGATGCCAAAGTGCAGGTGCGGCGGCGGTTTGGGGCCGCCACGGCGAGAGAGCAATTCGCCCCGGTGCGCACCAACACCAATCAGGCTGACCTGCCGTTGGAGTGCGTACAGATCGATCACACGCCGGTCGACGTCATCGTGCTCAGTGAGCGAGATCGCAAACCGATCGGACGCCCCTGGCTCACACTGGCAATCGATGTGGCGAGCCGCACCATAATGGGCTTTGCGGTCCTTCTCGAGCCACCCTCAGTTGTTTCCGTGGCGCTCACGCTCACACACGCGGTCATGTCGAAAGACACATGGCTTGCCGATCGTGAGTTGGAGGTTCGATGGCCGGTGCATGGTATTCCTGATCTTTTGCATCTGGATAACGCTTCTGAATTTCACTCCCAGGCACTCGAACGCGGCGCCGAAGAATATGGAGTTAGGCTCGATTTCCGTCCCCCCGGCGCTCCTCATTACGGGGGCCATATCGAGCGCTTGATCGGTACGACCATGGGTGCGGTCCATCTGTTGCCGGGCACTACGTTCTCCAATGTCGCTGAGAAAGGGGATTACAGCTCCGAGAGCGCTGCCTGTTTGGCTATTTATGCCCATCCCGCCAAAAATGTAAGATTAGCCCAAAGGGGCCACAGAGTCGTCTCGTGTAGCTGTACTCCAATATGCCGGATCTGCATAGTTGGCGACCAAAGCGTCAATGTCGACCTTTGACGTTGACTGGTCGAATTCGAAACTTCCAAACAGATTGACGTTTTGCCAAGCTACGGGAGAAACGTCTTTAATAAAGATCTGCGCCGCTTCATCGCCAGCGGCCCGTTTTTGCTCATACACCCGCGACAGCAGCACGGTGTTGTAGTAGATGATTGCGTTGGTAATGAGCCGTGAGCGTTCGTTCCATAGCTGCTGTTCGGCTTCAGTTTTTACTCTAAATTTCCCGCCATTGACGAAAGCCACCGCCCGTCGAAGCCGGTGATAGGCTTCACCACGGTTCAGAGCTTTTTGCACGCCTTGCCTTAATTCAACGTCGTCGATGAATTCGAGGATGTACAACGTGCGGCAAATATTGTCCATCTCCCATAAGGCTTTCTTGGTCTGGTTCTGCCGGGCATAGCTGGCGAGTTTGCGGACAATGGTGGCTTGCGTCACTTCCTTCTGTGCCAGCGATGCCATAATGCGCTGAACGTTGGGCCATTCTTTTTCAATCAATTCGTCATACGCCTTGCGCGACGGCTTGATCAGAAAATCGCCATACTCGTTAGGTTGTTTGAATCCGACCAGGGTATCCATTTTCTTGTGCAGATCACGGTACCGTGGGGCGAAGCGGTAGCCGAAAGTGTGCAGTATCCAGAAGTTGACCTGGTTGGTTCCGTGCGTATCGGTCGAGTGCTGTTCCGGCTTGATGTCGGAGGTATTGTTATACAGGACATCGAAAACGTAATGACTCTCGTGCTCATGCGTGCCGATAATCTTGGCGTTGATGGGCACATGATTCGCCACCAGAGTATACGCGGTCACGCCCTTTTGCAGACCGAAATATTTCGGCGAATATCGCGCGTTGATCGTATCGATCTGCGTTTCCATGCGCTGACCATCGCTGCTTGAATGC
>JAWXCH010000305.1:0-13690 GCA_034440595.1 Planctomycetota bacterium
CAACAACAGAATGCTCAATCGCCACGCTGGCAGCTAGCGTCCGATTGAATTCTGGGAATACCAGGTTTCGATCTGTTGAATTACGTTGTTCATGGCCACGACCGGGTCGGGGTCGGTGTGGTAGAAGGCCCACATCCGTTCGCGGTCACCGTTGGGAGTGACTTTGCAGAAGAAGCGGTACGTCTCGGCCGATTCGCCCCAAGTCTCAAGTAGATAATAGCTTGCGCCGAGCTGGCGCAGTCGCGCCTGAGCATCTCTAAATCGGTGGTCTCCCCCGATTTGCTGATCGGCGGCGGGGTTTGCTGGAATATTGGCGGTGAGGGGAGCACTCTGGCCGGCGGTGCCGGGGGCCGGTTCCTCGTAGTTTGCCGGTTGGCCAAGGTTTGAAGGGGGTCCAGAAGCTGTGTGACTGGCTGGGAAATTTCCGCTAGGTGCTTCGCCCGGCTGACCTGGGAATTCGCCCCGTGCCGGAAAGGGGGAACTGCCGGCTGGATCGCCCGCGGGGGCCGACCGCGCGCCTGGAGGGAGCAGATCGGCAGGCGGAGCAGCCTGGCCCAAGGCCGCCAGCGGTTGAATTTCATTGGGGTCTGCCGCAGATGTCGCGGCCTCCGGGGCTGCTGATGCCGGGGCTGGCCGAAACATATTGGGACCAAAATCTGGTGCGGACGTTCCGGACGATGTCGTGGCAGGTGCTAAGGGAGCGGAAACCGATTGCGATTTTTCGACCAGGCTGACGATGAATTTCCGCGCAACTTCCGGGAGTTCCTTGCCAAAAATGGCCAAGAGCGGAAAGATGATCAGACAGGCGAGGAGGACCACAGCACGAAACGCCATGGTAATGGTACTCTGCATGAGAAGGCGACTCCCTTCGCTTTCGTTCGATGTTGCTATTCAGCAGTTCCCTCTGGCAACTGTCGCGGTGGAGCGTTTCCAACGCGGGGGGGATCTTAGTGGCTCCTTGTAAAATCGACAACGTCAGTCGAGATGGCTTGACAGGACGCAGGAAAAATTGTCGCGAATCTGTCGAGGAATCGCGGTTCCGTCGAGTTATGACCTGCCAGTTTGGCGACGGCCGCGGCCATGCTAGCAATGCGTGTATAATCCCTCCATGCGTGCAATCTACCTGGATCACAACTCGACGACTCCATTGCTTCCGGCGGTTGCCGAGGCGATGCAGCAGTGTCAGGCCGCGAATATGGCCAACCCGGCCAGTCAGCATGCTGCCGGAAGGCGAGCACGACAGGCATTGGAGGACGCACGCGAGGGAATCGCCGAGATCCTTGGGGCAAAGACCGTTGGCCAGCAGGCCGATCGGTTGATATTCACCAGTGGCGGGACTGAGGCCAATAATCTAGCTCTATTCGGGCTGGCAGGCCAAGCGTCGGGGACAATCTATGTCTCGGGAATTGAGCATCCTAGCGTGCTGGCCCCGGTCGAGCGGCTGGCGCAGCTTGGCTGGCAGGTGCAGGAGTTGCCGGCGAATTCAGACGGCGTGGTGTCGCTGGATGGTCTTGAGTCGGGCGGTTTGCCGAATTCGCCTGAACCCCTGCTGATGGCTTTGATGCTCGGCAACAACGAGACTGGCGTGCTGCAGCCGGTTCAACAGGCGGCAGCGATATGCCGGAAAGCCTTCGCGAACCGACATTCGGCGGTTCATTTGCACACTGATGCTGTGCAGGCGGTGGGAAAGATCCCGGTCGATTTTCAGGCGCTGGGCTGCTCAACACTTGCGTTTACCGCGCATAAGTTTCATGGCCCACGCGGTATTGGTGGGCTGATGGTGCGGCATGATGTGCAGTTGCACCCGCAAATGTTCGGCGGATTTCAACAGGCTGGACTTCGACCGGGTACTGAGCCGGTGGCCTTGGCTGTCGGCATGCACGCCGCACTGCTACTTTGGCAGCAGAAACAAGTTGCACGGCGACAGCACCTGACGATGCTACGCGATCGCTTTGAGACGCAGATTCTGGCCGAGCTGCCCAAAGTGGTGGTGAATGGTCAGGGCGCTGAGCGGTTGCCGCATACCAGCAATCTGGCCTTCGTCGGGCTGGATCGGCGGGCGTTGGTCATGGCGCTCGACATGCAGGGAGTCGCCTGCTCCACCGGCTCGGCATGTGCCAGCGGCAGTAGTGAGCCTTCCAGCGTACTGCTGGCGATGCAATTGCCAGTCGAAATCGTCGCCAGTAGCCTGCGGTTCAGCTTTGGAGCGACAACCACCACCGAGGATTTGGACGAAGCGGTCCGACGGATTGTTGCTGTCTGTCGGCAACAGTGAGTCGATGTCGCCAGATAGAGGTCGCAAACCCGCTGGCACCTGGCATCGAAACTGGCATCGGCAAGGTTCCAATTCGGTTGCTGCCAGCGCATTTTAAGGCCAGCCCATCGGCAGTATCGTGAGGCGCGTCGTATCCCTCTGTTTGGCAAGCACTTGCGCCGCAGCAAAATAGCCAGAATTTCAGCCTCTGCGGCTCGTATTGAAGCCGAAAAAACTGTACAATGCGAGCTTCATTTTAGAAGGCTGAAGTTCTTCTGTTGCTTGTGATTTACTGGGCGGTTATTTGGACGGAGCCAACGTGTCAGACGGAGTGTTTTCCATCCCGCTATCGGCCGATTTGCCTGGTGCCGAATTCGAAGTCGGTGCCCCGACTGGCGAGGTTGCGACGGCACGTACCAAGACTGCGTCACCGAACGGAACTTCACCAAAGAGCAGCTCGCGCAGTGACAACCCACGCAGTGACAACCCACGCGGCGGCGGTCCTCCACGGCAGTTATCGATTCATCCGTTTTCTAAAGATCAGGCTACGGTACCTACTGGTTCCGCGGCCAAGCAATCAGCCAGGCAGACGAATTCAGCTCAACAGGTAGCCACCACATCGTTTGATTTTCTTGCCGGTCCTGAAAACCGCCTGTTGCAAGAGGTGGTGCAGTCGTTGCTTTCGATGAATGAGTTCCAGAGTACAGGCGACGCAACTGATCCAAGCAACCCGACCGGTTTGGCTTCGTTGTACAACCCGCTGCTGCTGTGTGGCCCACCAGGAAGTGGCAAGAGTCACGTAGCACGTGGGTTAGTGAATGCCTGGCCCGCGACAGCATCGCGGCGGGCGATATTGACGAACGGCGCGGATTTTGCGCGTCAGATGGGCGAAGCGATTGAGAAGGATTCGATCACAACCTGGCGCAATACACTTCGCTCCGCCGGGCTGCTGGTGCTGGAGGATCTCAATCAACTGGCAACCAAGCGAGTCGCTCAGACGGAGCTACTGCACACAATTGACGCCATTTTGGACAATGGTGGTCAGCTAGTTTTTACTTCGCGGTTGTCGCTCGATCGTATGACTGGTTTGCCTGCCGCGATGATTGGTCGCCTGACCTCAGGGCTGGTAATTCAGATGGTGCTGCCTGGTTCGGCGGTTCGTGCGGCGCTGTTGGGTCGATTTGCTCAGTCGCGGTCGATTGAATTACCGCTGAATGCCGCACGAGCTTTAGCTGACGGAATGGTCGGTACTGTCCCTGAACTGTATGGGGCATTACACGAGTTGCACATGCAGTCGGTGCTGGACGAACGGTCAATCACGCTTGAACAGGTGCGGCGTTATTTGCAAAGCCGCAATTCGCAGTTGCGACCGACAGTTCGTTCGATTGCCGTGACAGCGGCCAAGTACTTTGGAATCAAGCTGAGCGATCTCACTGGGCCGACGCGACGGCGTGCGGTGGTGCAAGCCCGTAATGTGGCGATCTTTTTGGCACGACAACTGGCGGGGAAGAGTCTGGAGCAGTTAGGAAAGTTTTTCGGGGGGCGAGACCACACGACGGTCTTGCACAGTTATCGAACTATTGAGGAGGGATTTCGCACGGATCCAACGATTCGCCGCGCAGTTGGCGAGTTACGCAAGTTGTTGGTACACGCCTGATGCGACAGAGGTACTCCCACAAAATGTTGGTGGGAAGTGATTGGGGAAAAACGGTTGAGTAGTGTTGGCTCAGTAGCGGTGAACAAACTGATCCAACATGCCTCCAGTGTCAGCATGGCTAGAGTGTGCAGAGTTGATCGCCGGCCAACAATCAACCGACAGACGAATGACGGTTTTTCCACATCGTCAGAAAATGAATAGATCGCTTTGATTGCCGAGAGTTTTGTAGTGTTTGAATGATTTGTGTTCGTGAACTGACAATATCGCGGCTCGGATTAATACTACTACTGTTTAAATATCTAATAAAAGAAAGCAAAGGCACTTCGATCAAACATCGGAAAAACGCCGAGAACCCAAATCCCATGAGAATTACTTTAGAGCGTGAAAAGTTCATGGCGGCATTTCAGACTGCCGCCTCGGTTGCACCAGTTCGCAGCCCCAAGCCGATCTTGCACAACGTCAAGTTTGAGGCCGCGGTCGACAGTCAGACGTTGATGGCGACCGATCTGGAGACCGGCATTCGTATTGATCTGACTGGAGTCGAAGTGCAGACACCGGGCACGACCGTGTTGCCGATCGCGCAGTTTGGTCAGATTTTGCGTGAAAGTCGCGACGAGCGATTGTCGCTAGAGAGTGACCCTCAGTCCACTTTGGTCAAAGGAGAGCACAGTGAATTTCGCCTGGGTTCGGAGAACCCCGACGAGTTCCCCAATGTCGGTCAATTCACCGAGGAGAAATACTCGCAACTTCCAGCCAGGTTGTTTCGCGAATTGATTCGCCGCACGCTGTTCGCCACCGATAGCGAAAGCAGCCGATATGCCCTGGGTGGCGTGCTGTTGGAAATCACCGACAGCGAAATCACGGCAGTTGGTACAGATGGACGCCGTCTGGCCAAGATGGTTGGACCCGTGCAATCAGTGGGAGGACATCAGACCGCCGACCGGACGACTATTGTGCCGATGAAAGCGATGCAGTTGATGGAACGGGCGTTAGGTGATGTCGAAGGGGACGTGCAGATTGCCGCCAGAGCCAACGATATTCTGGTCCGTGGTGGATCGACTACAGTCTATTCGCGATTGACCGAAGGACGCTTTCCACGCTGGCGAGATGTGTTCCCGCAGCGAACCGGTGCCGCCAGAATCGAATTGAATGTCGGACAGTTTTCGTCGGCCGTACGGCAAGCGGCCATTGTCACCAGTGAAGAAAGCCGTGGGGTGGATTTTAAGTTCGCCGCTGGCAAGGTCGAACTATCGGGTCGCGGGGCGCAGGTTGGTCATTCGCATGTCGAACAAACGATCAGCTACGACGGCGATCCATTGGCAATCTGCTTGGATCCACGGTACATGATCGATTTCCTGAAGGTGCTAGACGCGGATCGAACTTTCACTTTGGAAATCGAAAACGCTGACCGTGCTGCCGTTTGCTCGACCGACGATGGTTATGGTTACGTCATTATGCCGCTAGCCCGCGAGCGGTAAGCGGCAGTGTTATCTGCCGTGAGCAGTGTTTATTGCCGTGAGTACACGGTGGGATTAACCAATAACGATAGAAGCACACAGCCAGAATGTCGCAACCGCAGCGGATCGCCGATGTACTTGCTCAGTTGCTGGCACGGCGAGGCTACGCCAATCAGCAGAGCGCCGCCGCCTTTGGCGAGGCCTGGAGCAAGGCGGTTGGTGAACCGATGTGTCAGTACACACGTGCCGGTAATTTGAAACGAGGAATGTTGGAGGTCACCGTGGCCAACAGCACGCTGATGCAGGAACTTGGCTATCAAAAGAGCGATATCCTCAGCAGCCTATCCCAGTTGTTACCGGATCAAAAAATTCGCGACCTGCGTTTTCGCGTGGGAAGCATAGTCTGAATTGCTACTTTGCGACTGATTATGTGTTCGCGGCATTCGCATGACGTTTGCCCTTACAGCGATCAGTCGAGTTTGATCTTTATTGAAGGATGAAAATGCCAGACGAGACGCTACCAGCAGAAAACGTATCTGAAGAAAATGTGACCTCGACCGATCCGAACGGGACTGATTCAGGAGTGACCGCTTCCGACGATCCGAACAATCCCAACAAGATGATGGGCGAGTATGGTGCGGCTCAGATGAAGCATCTGAGCGACCTGGAGCACGTGCGAACGCGATCCGGCATGTACATCGGCGATACGGGCGTTCGCGGTATGCACCATCTGGTCTACGAGTCGATTGATAACTCGATCGATGAGGCGATGGCCGGCCATGCGAAGGAAATCTCGGTCACCATTAACGTGGATGGATCGGTCACCGTGGCCGACGATGGACGCGGAATTCCCGTTGAGATTCACCCCGAGCTGAGCCGCGAGATGGGCCGCGACGTCTCGACCCTGGAAGGGGTCATGACGGTGCTGAAATTCGGCGGCAAATTCGACAAGCAGTCATACAAGACTTCCGGCGGTTTGCACGGCATTGGTGTAAAGGTCGTAACCTTTCTGAGCGAATGGTGCGAAGTTGAAGTTCGCCGCGACGGGCACGTCTATCAGCAGGAATACGCACGCGGCGTGCCGACTGGTGACGTGCGCCGCATGGGCAAAGGGCACGGCACAGGGACCAAGACCACTTTCAAGCCAGATCACGAGGTCTTTGGCAATCTGAAGTACGAATACAACATTCTGCATCGCCGCCTGCAAGAACTTGCGTTCTTGAACAAAGGGGTCAAGATCGTTTTCAAGGATGATCGGACGGGCGAAGGGGAGACGTTTCTGTACGAACGTGGCATCGTGCAGTATGTCGAGCACCTGAATCGTGCCAGCGAGCCGTCGCAGCCGGATGTGATTCACATCGAGCGATCGCAGGATGGAGTCGAAGTCGAAGTCGCCATGCAATACACGGGCGAATACACCGAGAACATTCACACCTTTGTGAATAACATCAATACGATCGAAGGTGGCACACATCTCTCCGGTTTTCGCACCGGCCTGACGCGCACGCTGAATGCCTATGGCAAGAAAAACAATGCCTTTAAGGATCTTACGCCCACCGGGGATGACTTTCGCGAAGGACTGACCGCGATTATCAGCGTTCGTGTGCCCGAGCCTAAGTTTGAATCGCAGACCAAGGTCAAGCTGAACAACATGGAGGTCGAAGGGATCGTCAACAGCGTGGTTGGCGATTTCATGGCCAGTTACCTGGAGGAAAATCCTAAAGTCGCCAAGCTGCTGATGCAAAAGGGGTTGCTGGCCGCCGAAGCACGTGAGGCAGCCCGTAAGGCCAAGCAGCTCTTGCGCGACCGCAAAGGGATCATGTCTGGCGGCTCGTTGCCCGGCAAGCTGCGCGACTGTACTAGCCGCGATGTGGCGAAGTGCGAACTGTACCTGGTGGAGGGTGATTCGGCCGGTGGTAGTGCCGAAGGTGGTCGCATGCGAGAGTACCAGGCGATCTTGCCGCTGCGAGGTAAGATCATCAACGCCTACAAATCGCGCGAGGATAAAGTTCTGGCGAATGAAGAAGTTCGCAGCATGATCGCCGCCATTGGGGCGGGCATTGGTGAGGACGCCGACCTTGCCAAGCGTCGTTACAACAAGATCGTGATCATGACCGATGCCGACGTCGACGGTTCGCACATTCGCACGCTGCTGCTGACGTTCTTTTACCGGCAGATGTATCACCTGGTCACCGGTGGCCACGTCTATGTCGCGCAGCCGCCGCTGTTTCGTGTGAAATCCAAGAAGCGCACCTACTACGTGCAAACCGAAGAGGCCATGCGCACGCAGCTTCTGGAGTCGGGCATGCAGGACGCCGTCTTTGAGCCGGGAAATGGTACCCGCATTGAGGGCGCGCAGATGGAAAAGCTATGCCGCGTGCTGGCGGCGATGGAGGATGCCATCATCACGCTGGAGCGGCGCGGTATTAGCCTGCGCGAGCATGCCAAACGGCAAACGCCTGAAGGGAAGCTGCCGATCTATCATGTGTTTCTTGGCAGCCATGACCATTGGTTCAGCCGCCGCGAGGATCTTGACGCGTTTGTAGCCCAGGAGGAAACCGACCAGGGGGCCGAATTGACTGTGACCAGTTCGGCGCAGGAAGGAAACCCTGCCACACCATCTGCCGAATCGAACGGCCAGGAGCAAGCTGCGCCGGAGGAGTCGCGGTTGCACATCGTCGAGCTGCACGAGATCCGCTCGATCAACGCCGGCCTGGCCGAGCTGCGTGAGCTGGGCTTTGATATTCAATCGCTGATTCGCCAGGAACGAACTGGTCGCGAAGATGCCCGTTACACGCTGCGTCGCGGCGATCAGACCAGCGGATTCGAGGACCTGCGTGGGCTACTACAGTCGATCCGCAAGGCGGGTGAAAAGGGGATGCACATCACGCGGTTTAAGGGTCTGGGTGAAATGAATGCCGAGGAGCTGCGCGATACGACGTTGGACCCGCGCAATCGAACGTTATCGCAAGTGACTATGCGGGACGCCGGAGCGGCCGACGCACTGTTTCGGATCCTGATGGGTGACAAGGTCGAACCCCGCCGCGAATTCATTGAGAAGCACGCTCTGGATGTGAAGAATTTGGATGTGTAGGAAGCATCCACCAGATAACTGGATTCATTTACATGAACAAGGATGGGCAGGATTAACAGGATAGAAACAAAACAAGGCAGATAGGTTATTGGCCTATCTGCCTTGTTGAATTTTTAATCCTGACCGCATCCGTTCAACGTGAGCTGAATCTCAAGATTCAATCAAGTGCCGTTTTTTGTAGCGTCAATCTTGCCGGCTCCTTCGCCTAGGTCATCGGGACCAGGGGTGGGAATTTTTGAACCAGGATCAATCGCTGGCTTCTTGTCATCCCCTTCGGATTTGTTCTCTGGCCCGGCGGGGGTCGGTTCGCCTTCCTTTTTAAAGGTATCTGGTGCAGCGCCCCCTTGACTCAACACGCTAGGAGTTCCGGCAGGTGCGCTTTGGCCAGCAGGGTTGCTTGGCATCGCGGGTGTCGGCTCGGAAATAACGGCCGCAGGGATTGGGTTACCGCATTCGTCCAGCGGGATTCGCAATACCACGGTTCGAGGGACGCGAATGGTTTGGACGATTGGCGTTCGCTTCTCGACGACGCGCGGGGTGCGAATGGTCTGCGTCTCGCTGACCATTTTGCAGACCTGGACCGGAACTTGCTCGACGCGTTCTTCGGTTTCCATCCGCACATTCTGGACCTGCACCTTGCGAACCCGGGTTTCAGGGACCATCTTGCAGACAGTCACAGGAACTTTGTTCTCGACACGTTCAACGACCTGACGAACGACTTGCTCAGGAACTTTTTGCACGATCTCTTCGGTCACCATGCGAACAGTTTGCACCGGAACCTGTTGCACCACTTGTTCGTCAACGACACGTTGGACCTGCACTGGTACCTTGGTGGTCACGACCCTTTGCACAAAGGTAGTCTGTGGCACCTGAATCGGAACGACGTTGGGTGCCCAGACCTTGGCGACTTCTTGACGTGCTGGTCCTTGTACATTTGACCAGCCCAGGCCGCCACGCTGAACAACCGTTTGACCGGTGACAGGATCAACCGCGCAGCCGCCGGGCTGCCAACCGAGGCGGCGGGACACATCGCCAGGCCGGCAAACGACGACTTCCTGAAAACGTCCTTGATCGACAAACTGAGTGTTATAGGTGGTGACTGGTTCGACCACCGTTTGTTGCTGCTCTTGCTCTGCTGTTTCAGTCACTAGGCGGCGAACGGTGTAGCGCTGCTCCTGCATGCTCGTTTCGCAAACTGGTTTCTGCACAGTATGGCGGACTTCGCGCTCGACCGTTTCGCACACTTCACGAACGCGATCATAGCTACGATCTTCCACGATCGTTTCCGTGACGGGGTTCATCACAGTGTACTGCTCTTCGCGTTCGCTGGTTTCGGTCACCGGTTTTTGCACGGTGTAGCGACGCTCTTGCATCTGCGTTTCCATGACCGGCTTTTGCACGACGATCTGCCGCTCGTCATAGACGGTTTCCAGTTCCACCTTATAACTGGTGACCTGCTGCTCGTCGTAGACGGTCTGGTACTCGATGCGATAAGTCTGCACCGGGACCGGAACGGGGCACAGAAAGTCCTGCGCCTGTACGGCTCCAACGCTCAGCAGCAAAGCTGCGGAAGTTCCCATGAACCAAGGTCGGCAGATCCGTTGAATCAATTTTTGTTCTTTGAGTTTCATAATTTGCTCTGGCCTGAGTCACAGGCAGTTTTTGGCGAGTTGCCCCACGCGGAAGCGCGTGACTGGTTTTCGCCACACCAATACGAGTAAAACGGGAAACATACGTGCAACCGTCGTACCAAAGGGGAAAGACGGTGACCGCGCACTCTCTTCCTGAGTTTGCCGGAAGAAACGCTGCTCGGCAAACAAAAATAGCTTACGCTGAGCAAGAGCGAGTCAGAACTGCCGTGCTATACGGCTTTTACGTCGCGGAAATTTTTTTGAAGTTTTCGACGATCCTGACCGGACGTTACAGTTTAACAGGTCATTTAACCTGTTAAATAACAATGGGTTGCGCCGATATTTTACCTGACCGGCAAGGTCCATTTTGATGCGAAATTGCAACATCGAATTGAAAGTTTTACAAACCAGATGGGTTCAATCATCTGTCATTGGTCGGGCGGCACTCGACACTGCTTGGGCAAGCCAGCAGTGGCACCCAAAAACAAGAGCTGTGCCTAATCATCCGCACCCGTATCCAGCACGGCCAAGAATGCCTTTTGCGGAATGTCGACCGAGCCGATCGACTTCATCCGCTTCTTGCCTTCCTTTTGCTTGGCCCACAGTTTGCGCTTGCGTGTGATATCGCCGCCATAGCATTTCGCGGTTACGTTCTTGCGCATGGCCGAGATCGTTTCGCGTGCAATGATCCGACTGCCAACGGCCGCTTGCAGTGCAATCTCGAACATGTGGCGATCGATTTCGCCACGCAGCTTTTTGACGATCGCACGCCCACGGCGTTCGGCGTCTCGTTTATCGCAGATGATCGACAGCGCATCAACTTTGTTTCCTCCGACTAGAATATCCAGCCGCACCAGATCGGCGGGAAAATATCCTAGCAGTTCATAGTCCATCGTTCCGTACCCACGCGTCACGCTCTTCAACTTGTCGTGCATGTCATAAATGACTTCGGCCAGGGGGAGTTCAAAGACCAGCATCGCACGCGTCGGCGAGATGTATTCGGTCTTGATAAATACCCCGCGACGTTCGATACAGAGCTTCATCACCGGGCCGATTGATTCCGTCGGCAACAAGAAATTCACGCGGACCATCGGCTGGCGAAATTCTTCAATCTGACCGGCGTCAGGGACATCCTGTGGGTTATGAATCTCCATCACTTCGCCGGTCTTGGTCGTCAACTGGTAGGTGACGTTCGGCGCGGTTTGCACCAGATCCAAGTCCGATTCCTGCTCCAATCGCTGCTGGATGATCTCCATATGCAGTAGGCCGAGGAACCCAGCGCGAAAGCCAAAGCCGAGTGCATCGCTCGTCTCTGGCGAAAATTCAAAGCTCGGGTCGTTGATACTGAGCTTGGTCAGAGCATCGCGGAGTTCTTCAAAGTTCTGACCGTCGGAGGGGTACAGCCCACAATAAACCATCCGTTGCGGGGGGCGATACCCTTCGAGCGCCGGTGCGGCTTGATCGCCGGGCACTGTAACGGTGTCTCCGACGTGGACTTCGCCGACCTTCTTGATGTTACAAATCAGGTAACCGACCTGCCCCGCTTGCATTTGCTGGCAGGCGCGACGTTGTGGGACGAACTGGCCCAGCTCCAGGACTTCGTACGTGGCGGCCGCTTTGATCAGGCGGATCTTTTGTCCTTTGACCACGGTCCCTTGCATGATCCGGATGTAGATGATCGCGCCGCGGTAGTCGTCGTAATGGCTGTCGAACACCATGCACTGCAAGGGTCCGTTCGGGTCACCTGTTGGTGCAGGAACTCGCTCGACAATAGCGGCCAGCAGCTCGTCGACACCGACTCCCGTCTTACCGCTGCAGCCCAGCACCTCGTCGGGGTTAATCCCCAAGCTCTGCTGCATCTCCTCTTTCACTTCTTCCGGGCGGGCGTGTTTCAGATCGACTTTATTCATGACCGGCACAATGGTCAGGTCATGTTCCATCGCGGCAAAGGCGTTAGCGACCGTTTGTGCTTCGACCCCTTGGAAGGCGTCGACCAGTAGGATGGCTCCTTCGCAGCAGGCCAGACTGCGCGAGACTTCGTAATGAAAATCGACGTGGCCCGGCGTATCGACCAGGTTCAGTTCATACTCTTCGCCATCTTGGATATAGCGCATGCAAACGGCGCGGGCTTTGATGGTGATGCCGCGTTGCCGCTCCAGGTCCATGTCGTCCAGTAATTGCGCGCGCAGGTCGCGCCGCTCGACGGTGCCGGTCTTTTCAATCAAACGATCGGCCAGCGTGCTCTTGCCGTGGTCGATATGAGCGATGATCGAGAAATTGCGAATATGTTGATTATCAATTGGCATATAGTGCTTAACAGTAAATTTGGTTGGCAGTATTCCGGTTGGCAGATACTGATACTGACCGGAACGCGAACTGCCGGCGGTCGCATCGGCTGCGGCACCGCGAACTATTTTCGTCGGTATTCAAAACGTGCCAGCCCTGCCGCGCCGATGTAGCCCGCATTGCCACCTAGCGCGGCAAACTCGATTCGCGTTCTGGCGGCCGAGCCGGGCAAATTGCGGCGACGAACCTCGGCTCGGACTTCGTCCAAAAACCGCCTGCCCAGGGGGGAGGATTCTCCGCCGAAGGTCATCGCCCCTCCTAATAATACGCCAGTCGGGTCGATGGTGTGAATGAGTGATACCGCGCCGATGCCGATAAATCGCGCCGTTTCCAAAATGATTTCCAACGAAAGTGCGTCTCCGGCCTCGGCTTCTTCGCAGATCAGGATCGGGGTCAGTTCGTCGTGGTTGTTCATTCGCTCGATCAGCGAGCTTTTACGGCCCGATTCTAATGCTTCGCTGGTGCGTTTAATCACGGCGGTGGCGCTAGCATAGGCCTCCAGGTGTCCGGTCTGGCCGCAGCCACAGACGCGTGCATTGGGATGGTAGTCAATCACGATGTGGCCGCATTCGGCACCGTGGCCATTTTCGCCTTGAACCGTGTAGTCTTCCAGGATGATGCCACCACCGATCCCGGTCCCGAGCGTCAGCAGCACCAAGGTGCGGAACTCGCGTCCGGCGCCGACCCACGATTCGCCGAAAGCGGCCGCATTGGCATCGTTGGCAAAGGTAACGGGCAGCCCGCAGTATTGACTGACGCGTTCGCGAATCGGAAACCCGTGCCAGTTTGGCAGATTGTGCGGAGCCAGGATGAGGCCATTTTGCATATCCTGCCAGCCGGGGGTGACCAGCCCGACGCGTGCGATATAGGTTGGAGCCAGCCCGATCTCGCTGATCATTTGCAGCATGGCCGCACCGATGCGGCGCGAGGTCGAATCGGGCCCGGCTTCGACGCCGGTCGGAATGCAGAGGTCGGTGATCGTTCGGCCGAGGTCGTCGACCAGACCAATCTTGACGTTGGTGCCGCCGATATCCACGCCCACGTAAAACGGCGGTTGCGCTGCTGAGAGAGTCAGGCTAGGCGGGACATCACTCATCTGGTGGCGCAGCAACCTCGTGGCGGGATCGATCAAATCGCAAGAACAGCGATTATAGCAGGAAATGACCGATCCGACAGCGGGGGGGTGGAGGAGGCGGGGTGCCCGCAATTGCGCAAAAGGAGTTGAAACAACGCGAAATATCACCCCAGGGA
>JAWXCH010000306.1:0-29585 GCA_034440595.1 Planctomycetota bacterium
CCTCAATCACTTCGCCATCCTATTCGAGGAACGGATGCCGGAAAACATTAGCAAATAACGTACCCTGCTCGCCTGACACAAAAGACTTTACAGGCCCGTGACCTTAGTTAAGTTTGAAACACGCGTTGCCGATTTGAGGTCCTCTGGATCAATTTTATGCTTCTTCCAGATTTGGTCTCTCGCCTCGGCAGCCTTGGATTGATCTTCCGCTGATCCGCGCAGTTGCGTCCGGTTGACCTCATGCGCTGAGTCAGTGAACATGGGCGAGTGCTCAATCGGCGCGGTCGACTGAATTACTGCTTTCCAGTCGTTCTTGATATTCCCCTGGCGATGCGTCTCAAAAGCTTCCTCCGGCGTCGATAGCTTTATTTCGACGGGAGTTTTATCGGCAGTGGTTGTTGGATTGCCTAACGTGGTCGGACTTGCATCGGACGTACCCGGTGAGGTGCTGGCGGCATTCTCTTGCGCCGCTTTCTTGCCTTGCTCGGAATTGGCGTATGAAAGCTTGCGCGTTTCCAGTTCCGATTCGACTGTATTCACCAACCATTGGTCGCCGCTCTTTTCCAGAATATAGACGGGGTATTCCAGGCGTTTTGGATCTTTTCCAGTTGGCTTACATTTGACCACTGCGCGCTTGGGGGTGATATCGACGGATTCAACCACCAATGACTCCCAGCGTTCCAGGTCCCAGTCGTCATAGGTCTGTCGGGAATTCTGCGGGGATCGTACAAATTCAGTCACCTCGTAGTACGCATCGGCCTTATTCGGCATGGCTTTCAGCTTTTGCATAACTTGAGGTCGATACAGGTCGCTGGAACGAATACCGTATTTTTGAACGATCTCTTCCGCCTTCGCTTCGTAAGCCCGGATTTCCTCTTGCGTCCCGCTAACGGAGGAACCGATTATGGAAAATGCCGTACCGAGCAATCCAGCTTGCGACTCAGGCGTTACGCAGTTAATAACTGCTTTCCAGTCGCCATGAACCCACGCTTGCCGGTAAGTCTCAAAGGCTTGCTCGGGTGTAGCAAGAACCACTTCAACCGTCTTTCGCTCCCGCTGCTTCTTCTTCGGATTGGACGGAGTCGAAATGGTAGTGGCAGAATCAGCCATGTCAGATTCCGGCGCTGGGTCTCCCACTACGTCTGCATTCACCTGCTGAGTCACGGTCGGTTGCGCACCACCCGCCTTCACCGGCGGAGGAGCAACATTAAGCCTCCTTGGAGCGGGCGTGTTGCTCGCCACGGGCGCAGCTTCATCCTCGGCATCCGATGTAGCTTCTCCACCCGAGCAGCCGACGAGCAAAAGCAAAAGAGACAGCAGGCAGGCAAGCCTGGCGGCTAGCGAAGCAGACGCAGCAGTCCGACTCATAAGAACGCCCCTGAGAAAGGAGGTATAGTAGCCAACAAAAAAAGTGATAATTGACTCCATTACAACTGCCCCGTGCGGCAAAAGCAAGCGTCCAGCCGTGCAGTGAAGTGGCAGGCTACAACACCACCTGCACTGCCCTCTGGCCGCACCCTCACCCGCAGCTGATACCGCGACCTCTCCGGCGGGGCGGGAGAGGTGAATTGAATTCGTCTTTTGCGGGTCCGTTCTATTCCATGCTAGATCCCTTTTCATCGGCAATGGCGGACGAAATTGCCTGCCGGGCCAGGGACTACCGGGTCGGCACGCAATGTATTAAAATCGTCCAGATCGGGCGGCTAGCTCAGTTGGTTAGAGCACTATCCTCACACGGTAGGGGTCACTGGTTCGAGTCCAGTGCCGCCCATGCGGTTTATAACTTCGATCTGGTTCTCTTCCAGAAGGGGCACCTGTGCCAGAAAACTCTCTCCGGCCGTTTTCGATTAAGATCTTTGTGCCCGACGGTGACCCAGATGGCCTGCGCCTTGTCGAAAAATCGAATTGGAGCGGGATAGGCGTGGTCTTCAATCGCGCCAGCTTCAAAGAGGCCGCCGGTCGCGCGGAGTTCAATCGGACTGGCGTCTATGTGCTGGTTGGTCACAGTGATGAAAGCACGCTGCCGCTGATTTACATAGGAGAAGGAGACCCGGTTCGCGATCGGTTGAATTCGCACTATAGCAAGAAGGACTTTTGGGACTCGGCCGTTTTCTTCGTTAGCAAGGACAGTAATCTCAATAAGGCGCATGTCCAGCGGATTGAGTCTCGACTGATCGAGCTGGCCAAAGCCGCCAAGCAGTGCAAGCTGGAGAATGGCAACTCGCCGTTTCCGCCAACGTTGTCCGAGGCAGATGCCGCCGACGCGGATAGCTTTGCGCTGGATATGCTGGGAATCTTTCCGCTGCTTGGATTGGGGATGTTTGAAAAGGTCGAGCCGCGGACCACTCCACACGAACTGCTCTATCTGAACGCCAAGGGGGTCCAGGCCACCGGGTACGAAGATCCCAAGGGATTCATCGTTCGCCAGGGATCTGCAGTCTGCCGAACGGAGACCGCCACGATTCCGCGGTATATGTCCAACTTGCGAAAAGATTTGCTTGAAGCGGAGGTTATCGCGACGGAAGGCGACCAATGGCTATTTGTTCAAAACCATGTGTTCAGCTCGCCATCGACTGCAGCAGGGGTGATACTCGGCAAAGCAGCAAACGGTCGAACCGAGTGGAAAGCCTCTGACGGTCGCACACTGAAAGAAGTGCAGGAGCAAGAAGCGGCGGCACTGTAGCCTGTGCCACATCGGTGCGACGATTGATGCATCAGCAGTGGTGGACTCACTTCGCCATCGGAATCTTGCCCGTCGGTATCTCTTCATCGATTCCGCGCAGGTACTTAGCAAAGAATCGTGCCGTTGGCTCGTCGGCTGCGGTGGACAGTTTTCCATGACCACCACCTTCGATCGTGATAAAGTAATGCGTTACGCCAGCCTTCTTCATTGCCGTATCCAAGCGCACCGCCTGATCTAGCGGAAC
This sequence comes from Planctomycetota bacterium, assembly GCA_034440595.1. Classification (GTDB taxonomy): domain Bacteria; phylum Planctomycetota; class Planctomycetia; order Pirellulales; family JALHPA01; genus JAWXCH01. The sequence continues at coordinate 2,928 of JAWXCH010000306.1, forward strand.
GATGTGATCGGCGTCGCCATGAATGGTCAGCACCGGTGGATCATTGGCCGATGCATACGTGACGGGCGAGGCCTGCTTCGATTTCTCGTCAGTTGCCTGTGTTGGACCGCCAAACAACTGTGCTACCGGTGAATCTCCTTTGGTACGGTCCAACTTGCCCGATCGTCCAGTCATTGCGATCAATTCCGTCGGGCCAAAGTAATTCACCACGCCAGCCACTTTGCTGCTGACATCGGTGTGAGGACCGAGCTTTCCATCGAGTTCCGACGTATCGCCGGTCAGCCCGATCATCAAGGCCAGGTGTCCCCCCGCGCTGGTTCCCCAGACGGCAATATGATCGGGGTCCAGGTCGTACTTCGCGGCATTCGCGCGAATCCAACGGATGGCGCCCTTTACGTCATGAATCTGAGCGGGCCAGACAGCCTCGCCAGACAGTCGATACGCGACAGACACACCGGCGTAGTGGCCGGTTTTAATGAACGGCATCAGACGTAACGCACCGGTATTCTTGCTACCACTTTTCCAGCCGCCGCCGTGGATAAAAACGATCACCGGTAGTTTTTTGGTTTTGCGCTCCTTGGGCAGATAGAGGTCCAACTGCTGGCGCGGGTTGTCGTTGGCCGCGTAGGGGATGTTGCGTTCGATTTTTAGCGCCGGGTGATTCAACCTCGCTTCACGCGTAGCACGACCTGGCCGTTTCGGATTGCGAGACTCCGCAGGGGGCTGAGCGATTGCCGTTGTTGAAAGCAGAACCAATACGATGAGCGTGGTGCGTAGCATGTGTGGTATCTGTTGAATCTGAGAAGCCCAGGACTGTTCGTGCGATGCTGGTCAAGTATTGCAGTCAGTGAGTCAGAACAAGTGGATTGTAATCGGTCGGCGTGAAGGTGTGAACGGACAGAAGAATCGGACTAGGCTGTCCCTGGCGGTTTTCCGCAACAGAGGATTACAGCAGATAATTGTCCCAAAAACGCGCGTTTGCGCGGGTTGTAGTCGCGTCGGATCTGGCCCAGACTGCAGCCCGGTCGATCACAAGCTAGACTTCCGGGAAGGCGAAATATCCGCATTTGGCCGATTGGGCCGTCTGCCGGATCACTCGTAAAAACTCAACTCTATAAAGGTGCCTGATGAACCGTTACTGCATGGCAATCGTTGCGAGTGTGACACTATTGACGCTGACACTTTTTACCTCGATCGGCGAAACCTGTACCCGCATTCTGTGGAATGACAATGGTTTGGCGGTGGTCTCCGCACGAACGATGGACTGGCCGATTTCAACCGAGCCGGTCCTGACCGTTCTGCCGCGTGGAATGGAGCGAAACGGGGGGATGGTCGGCAGCGAGCAGGTCGTTGCGGAGAACCCGGCCAAGTGGACCTCCAAATATGGCAGTCTGGTTACCACGATCTATGGTGTTGGCTCGGCGGATGGATTGAACGAAAAAGGCTTGGGGATTCACCTACTGTTTCTGAAGGACACTGACTACGGAGTGCGCGACGTGAGCAAGCCGGGTGTGCAGGCGACCTTGTGGGGACAGTATGTATTGGATAATGCGGCAACGGTCGCTGAGGCGCTGGAACTGCTGAACGGGGTTCAAATCGTCATGGCGCAGGCACATGGATTTGATGCCACGGTTCACCTGGCGATGGAAGATGCCAGTGGGGACTCGGCGATTATCGAATACATCAATGGCAAACCGGTTGTGCATCATGGCCGACAGTTTACGATCATGACCAACGATCCAACCTACGACGAACAATTGGCACTTTTGAAGAAGCAGGACTTTTCGAAGCCAACAAGTGAAACTCCCTTACCAGGAAACGTCTCGGCAATTGATCGTTTTCAGCGAGCGGCATACTTCTCGCAGATCTTGCCGAAGCCCAAGAACGAACGAGAGGCCGTGGCCGATGTGCTGGCAATCGCACGCAATGTTTCGGTACCATTCGGAGCACCTTACGACGCTCAATTCGGCGTCTACAATACCGAGTATCGTACCGTGATGGACCTGAGCAGCTTGCAGTACTTTTTTGAGATGACGAATTGTCCCAACGTGATCTGGTCCGATCTCACTAAATTCGATCTCTCGGTCGGAGCACCGGTGAAGACGCTGAATCCAGAGAACATCGACCTATCCGGCAATGTGACAGACAAGTTTCAGGATGCCAAGGCACCGTTTTAGTCACAGTCGCCTTTCGCTCCGCGAAAGAGTGTCTATGATTTGAATCAGACTCAACTTGAATATCGGTACATTCGCAAGCCGGTACACTTTCACGGAGTGAATGGCAACAGAGAGTAACCCGACGCGCCAGCGAGGCGCAGCACATTTGGCGAATTTCCTCGCTGGCGCTTCGGGTTGAAACAAGGGTGCTACACCCAATCACTTATAGAAATTGTTATGTTGAAAACTCTTGCGATCGTGGTCGGCTGTGGTCTTTCCATGCTGTTGCTCGGCACGGCTGTGGTATCCAATGACGCCGCAGCCGACGAGCCGAAGAAGGGGAACATCTCGCCGGAGCGACTTGCTGCGGCGATTGCCAGTCTAGAGAAGCTGACCAATGAGACGCTGAAGAAAACCGGCGTACCGGGCATCGCGATTGCAATCGTTCACAATGATCGAGTCGTCTATAAGCAAGGCTTTGGCGTTCGCGAGGCGGGCAAGCCAGAACCGATCGATGCCGACACGGTGTTCCAACTCGCCTCGGTTTCCAAGCCGATTGCGACAACCGTATTGGCAGTGCTCGTCAGCGAAAAGCAAATTGGCTGGGATGATCGCGTGACGGATCACGACCCGGGCTTTGAAATGTATGAACCGTTTGTCACGCGAGAATTGCGGCTGCGCGATCTGTTGTGTCATCGTAGCGGTCTGCCTGATCATGCGGGCGATCTGCTGGAGGACATCGGCTACGATCGGCAACAGATTCTGCACCGTCTGCGATATCAGCCGCCGGATAGCTCGTTTCGATCTCACTATGCATACACGAACTTTGGCTTTAGCGAAGCGGGCTATGCCGCCGCACAATCCGCCGGCAAGTCGTGGGAAGATTTGGCACAGGACAAACTCTTTGCACCACTGGGAATGACCTCGACCAGCTACGCTTTTGCCGACTATGCCAAGGCCGAGAACCGAGCGCTATTGCATGTTCGTGAGAATGGCAAATGGGTCGGCAAATACACACGCCAGCCAGATGCACAAGCGCCGGCCGGTGGTGCCAGCAGTTCGCTGAATGATCTAACGCGCTGGGTTCGCCTGCAACTCAACCGTGGTGAGATCGACGGCAAGCGGCTGATCTCCGCCGAGGCACTGGCCGATACACACACCCCGCAGATGTTGACCAGTTTTGATCCGGCACAGGGTCGCATCGGCTCCTACGGGCTAGGTTGGAATGTCTCAGTCCAGCGCGGTGGCCAGGCGGTTTACAACCACTCGGGGGCGTTTGCGCTCGGTATGCGCAGCGAAGTTTCGCTGCTGCCGGAGGAGAATCTGGGGATCATTGTGCTTTCAAATGCCGCACCGACCGGGATCCCCGAAGGGCTGACCGAGAGCTTTTTCGACTTGGTACTAGATGGCAAGCTGCAACGCGATTGGGTCGAGTTTGCCAATCGGATGTTTGACGAACAAGTCAAGCAAGACGCGGCGAGGTTGCGTGATTATAGCAAGGACCCCGAGGAACCGACTGCGGCACTAAAACTCAATGCATACGCTGGTCGCTATAGCAACGACTATTTCGGTGTGATTGAACTGGCTGAGAAGGATGATGGGTTAGTCCTGCGAGTCGGACCAAAACTGACGGAGTTTCCTCTGCGACATTGGGACCGCGATGTGTTTGTCTATGAACCAAGCGGTGAATCGGCCATCGGCACATCGGGTGTAAGCTTCACAATCGCCAATGGCAATCAGGCCACCGAAGTCGTCGTGGAGAATCTGGATCTCGACGGACAAGGGACATTTAAGCGCGTGAAGTGAGAAGTTGTCGCATTTCAAACTCACCGCGGAGTTCGCCGAGAGCGCGCAGAGAAGAAACTCGGACCCAATCCAGTTCATCCCGTTCATCCTTGTTTATGGTTTCGTTTCAATTTTATATATTGAACAAGGATAGACAGGATGCACAGGATGAGGTTTGAATTAGTGCCAACGACTGGTCCCAACCTCTGCGCGTCCTTCGCGCTCTCTGCGTTCTTTGCGGTGAATTAAAACGCGCCGATTCAAAACTGTCGTGCAAGCGGAGTATGATTGCTACTTTGCGTTTGCGCCACGCTGGCGCACTGCTTCATAGAACATCACCGCTGCGGCAGTCGACACGTTCAAGCTATCCGCGATGCCGAGCATCGGCAGATGCACCGCGGTGATCTTCGGCTTGCCCGAATTTCCAGCGGCGCTCCAGTCGGTGGTCGAAAGCGAGCGTGTCACCGGCGCGGTTGTCGCTTCTTGCCAAGCTGCACTCAGGCCATCCGCTTCGCTCCCCAGGACGATGGCCACAGGCCCGCGATAGTCGGCCGCGGTGTACGAGCGCGCCGCGTCTACCCAAGTGGCGACGGTGGGAATTCCCCGTTTTGCCAGCCACTGAAGTGTCTCCGCCGTGCTGGCCGCACAAACTGGCACGGTGAAAATCGTCCCCAGGCTGGCGCGAATCGTATTGGGATTGAACAGATCGGTCCCCCCGTCGGCCACGATTAATGCCGCGACGCCAGCTCCGTCGGCACTACGGAGAACTGCCCCGACGTTGCCCGGCTTTTCGACCCCTTCCAAAATCGCAATCAACGGGTTCTCCGGCAGTTTCAGATTTTCGAGCGACCGTTGCGGGGTAACGGCCACGGCCAGGATCCCCTCGGCACGGTCTCCAAAGGCCATTTTTTCAAAGACGGCGGGTGTGACCGGCAACAGTTCGGGGGTACCCGGTGTCTGGCCGGGATCGTGCAGACGCGAAAGTACTTCCGTGGCCGCCTCGCTACGGCAAAGTTCCTCGCAGAAAAAGACTTCCGTCAGCTCGATACCCGCCAAAATCGCACGCTGGATCTCGCGGGCACCGTCGATCAGAATCCGCATCTGCTTACGGCGCTGGCCGCTTTCACGCAGCTTAATCGCCTGTTTGACGCGGGCATTTTGCAGGCTGGTGATCATGAAGTTTGATACTGGCTGATTGACGGTTTTACTGCCGGACGGCGGCAATTGTGCAGTTTAGCGTGGACGACCGACGGGGGCGACGGGCCGCTATTTGCCGCGGCCCGAAATAGCCTGACAGGACATGGCCCAATTTGGGGGTTTAGGCAATTTTATTCTGATCCAGTGGACCGAAAATCGGTTGAGAGTCGTTTGTGATGATTTTTTAATATTTCCCGCTGTTTTGACGGCAAGGTCTGGACCCGCGGGTTGGTCTGATTAGAATTGTTATACATACGAACCAGAGCGTGGCACACCTGTCGTGATACGTAGCGGCTGACCTTGATCAGGCCCTGCGTATTGCTTGTGGACAGAGTGCGAACTGCTGGCGGGCCTCCCACATTGGTCGCCGCTTCGCCGTGTAAGCTGTCGTTTTGGAGATGAGCAAAAGAATTGCATCAGAGTGGTTTGGGTTCTGAGCAGTGTGTTTTTAACACGTGTGTTCCGTTTCCAAATCTATTCTGGACCAACGAGTCTGAAACAAGGTGTCTACTTTATTTTATTGGGCATCAGAGTTTCGGGCCGGATTTTTGTTCGTCTGTTTCATTTAAAAGGTCTAGTACTAACGGTACTGTTCGCAACAAGTTGCTAATCGACTGGGTTGGTTGTTGCGCGCGGTGTGGTTAAGTGCTTCGTTTTTGACAGCTACTTCAAGGAGTGAAATGCCATTTGCGCTTTCGCCGTCGAAGTTTGCTTTTCTACAGGATGTGGGTTCTGGTTCAATGTCGGCATGCATGGCGTTTTCAAGTGGGGAATTTGAAAACTGCCGTAGTGTGTCTTTGCGGGACTGGTATCGCGCTGGTAGAGCGGGAGGAGTTTGACGGCACACGATAATGCATGCTGAACGGACTAGGGAAACCTGTCTATCGCATTGTGGAGATCCTGGTCGTAATTTCTTACCAAATAGGCGAAGTTGGCAGACGGAACTGCTTTGAGTGGTAGAATTTGAAGGTTTTGGCCCTGTCCAGACGCGGTGAAACGCCGTGGTTGGACACTGGTCTATAAAGTTGCATTATTAGTCGCTGCAAATAGTTGTTGCATACTATTCACTTGGCAGAAACAGGAGCGAGCCTTGTTTGACGCATTATTGGATGACCTAGAAGACGATGTGGCACCACACGTTGACGAAGCGGTCGATCTGGTCGATAAGTCCGTTGACCTGGATGGTGATGACGATCTGACTGTCGATTCGGCTTCGCTGGATCTGGATCTCGACGGTAAGACCGAAGAACTGCTGGCCGCCGACGAAGAGGGGGAAAGCTGGTCAGACGATCCGGTGCGCATGTATCTGACTCAGATGGGTGAAATCCCCTTGCTCACGCGCAAGGAAGAAATTGCCCTGGCCATGAAGATCGAAGTCACTCGTGCTCGCTTCCGCCGCAAATTGCTGGCCTGCGACTATGTGATTCAGATCGCCGTAAAAATCCTCAACCGCGTCCATCGTGGCGAACTGCCGTTTGACCGCACCGTGCAAGTCTCGGTGACCGACCGGCTGGAAAAGGATCAGATTCTTGGCCGCTTGCCGCATAACCTGCGGACCATTGAGTCGCTGTTGCGTCGCAATCGTGCCGACTATCGCACGGCACTGTCCAAGACGGCCAAGGTCTCGGCTCGCCGAGATGCCTGGTCCCGTCTGGCACGTGGCCGCATGCGAGCGGTCAAGCTGGTCGAAGAACTAGGCCTGCGTACCCAGCGGATTGAGCCGCTGATTCGCACGCTGGAAGAGTTCAGCCGCCGTGTGGATGACCTGCGTGCTGCCATCACACAGCACAAGAAAAACCGCCTGCCGCTGATCGAACGTCAGCATTGGCTGAAGGAACTGCGCACGATCTTGATCGTCACGCAAGAAACCCCAACCAGTCTGCGTAATCGCGTGAAGTTTCTACGGCTGATCTTTGCCGAGTACCAACACGCCAAGCGCGGGCTGTCCGAAGGTAACCTGCGGTTGGTGGTCAGTATTGCCAAGAAGTACCGCAACCGTGGGCTGAGCTTTCTGGATTTGATTCAGGAAGGGAACGCCGGGCTGATGCGTGCGGTCGACAAGTTCGAATACCGGCGCGGGTTCAAGTTCTGTACGTATGCCACCTGGTGGATTCGTCAGGCGATTACCCGAGCGGTGGCCGATCAAAGCCGCACGATTCGTATTCCGGTCCACATGGTCGAAACGATGTCTCGCGTGCGGAATGTCTCGCGGCAACTGCTGCAAGAACTTGGCCGCGAGCCAACCATCGAAGAGACGGCGATTGCCTCTGGCACCGCCATCGATGAGACCCGTCGCGTACTGGCGATGAGCCGCTACCCGATCAGTCTCGATCGCCCGGTCGGTAATAGTGAAGACAGCCACTTTGGCGATCTGTTGCCGGATGGTGGTGCAGAGAACCCCGCTATCGGTGCCGCACAAGAAATGTTGCGTGGCCGAATTGCCAAGGTGCTCAAGACTCTGAGCTATCGTGAACGTGAAATCATCAAGCTCCGTTACGGGCTAGGTGACGGATACAGCTACACCCTGGAAGAGGTCGGGCACATCTTCAAGGTAACCCGCGAACGTATCCGTCAGATCGAAGCCAAAGCTGTTCGTAAGCTGCAGCAACCAAGCCGCAGCCAGGAACTGGTTGGGTTCTTGGACTAACGAAGTCACGGCCCAAAATTGGGTGCCACTGCTGGCTTGCCAGCAGTGCTGAAAATACAAAGAGCGGCCGGTTGCAAAATCGGCCGCTTTTTCTTTGCGCGGTGGGTGAGAGGCGGACAAGCGCGTTCCGCACCGTCCAAACCGTCCATTGCTTTAATGCAGGTACTATTTATTCCCTTGTCGGACGGCAGGGAAATGCACAGTGCAAATAGGCCGGAGCCAGTTCACTCCATTTTACTTCCAGACATTTTGAACCATTCTACGCCGAAGGCGTTTCATTCCGAAGCCCAGGGTCGCGCAGCGCACCCTGGGTGAAAGTAGAATCGATTCATGTACCCCGTAGGGGTTCCACAATTCGTTGTTGGTTTTTTGAGAGGGGTCGAACCGATGTCGCAGTCACTCGTTCAAATTTATGTTCATATTGTCTTTTCAACCAAGGGGCGTCGTGCGTTCCTGCAAGACCAGCAAATTCGCCGCGAGACAGAAGGTTATCTGGTTGGAATTTGCCGCCAACAAGGATGTCCATCCCTGCAAATTGGTGCCGTCGAGGACCATGTTCACATCTTGTGTCGCCAGGGAAAGGCGATTGATGTGGCCGAGCTAGTTCGCGAACTCAAACGCGACTCATCGAAATGGCTCAAAACACAAAGCCCAGCGCTAGCCGAATTTCATTGGCAAAAAGGGTACGGCGCTTTCTCGATTAGTCCTAGCCATATACCGCAACTGCGCAAGTACATTGCTAACCAGGAAGAACATCATCGCACCGAAAGTTTTCAGGAGGAGTTTCGCCGACTTTGCAAGAAGTATCATCTGGAATTGGACGAGCGGTATGCCTGGGATTGATGAGCCGTTGAGCAATGGTCTACCGATTGAATTTAACCGCTTCGCGGTAACTGGTGATTTGGGTTAGTGTACCCAGGGTGCGCTGCTGCGCAGCGACCACTGGGCTTTGGAATGCAACGCCTACGGCGTAATTTGCGAACTCGCACCCCGTTCGATACAAACCCACACAATTGACCGAAACCGACCCGTCCGGAAGGCTCAGCGGCATCGGTCAATAGTTCTCCAGATTCGTTTCTGGATCATCCAGAAACTTGACCGAAGCAGCCGGATCAGGCGGGAACAAGACAGGCCGAAGAAAGTCGGCAGAGGGGGCGGCTTGCGTTTTAACGACGCCCGTAACGACGACAGCCGTACCGGGCTGAAGCGAGACTGCTTCGTCAGGTACAAAAACTCGTCCATCAAAATGTGCACGAATGGAGGACATGCCTTAATAGTATACCGAAAACTGGTATCTAGCAAATCGGGGCTCACGCCGCACTCCGCCGCTTCCGTTTCTCGCCGCTTTTCTTTATTGGTCGCGGCGCAGCAGGAATGGCAGGCAGAGTTGCCGACACTGGCGCCTGAGCGGAGATCTCATACAGCACCGCGTTGCGGGATTTGCCGACCACCCTGAGTGCATCGCAATGGCGTAGGACGTAGGCAATCTGTTGCGCTCGCCAGCGTGGGATGCTCAGGAACTTTGCCATGTCGGCAGTATGAAACTGTTGCGGGAGGGAGGTTACCTTACGTGCCGTTTTGATCGGGCCGGTTTTGTTCGCTGGCAGACAGCGGGAAAATCCCGCCAATCGCAGCAGATCATCCGGGGTGGACAGCTCCACCGTCTCGCTAATCTCGACCAGTTGCTGATCCTGCACGACAAAGTCGTTCTTGCGCCAGCGGCGCCGCCGCCCGTGACCGGGGTAGCGCAGCTCCAAGACCTCGACCATCGCCACTTCGATGGTCAGGTTCGGGTGAGGAAAGAGCCGGGTCGCGCGGACTAGTTCGTCGAACAAGTCGAGCGGAATTTGTCGCTTCGGGCTGCTACGCCGCTCGAGAACTGCGCCATCCTTGGCCGCTAGCTTCACCAGTGTCTTCCGCGCGATCAGCGGTTTGACAATCCGGACGCGGTGCGATTGGAGCAGTGTGCGGATCTTGTCTCGAATGGCCGAGAGCTTGCCATGCTGGATCTCGATCAGCTCGTCGTCAGCGATCGCATCGATGATGTGCGCGCCGAGGCGCACTTCGACGCCGCCCTGCTCACCGGCATAGAGCCGTTTTAGATCGCGATGAAGGGAGGTTTCCATACTTATGTTGGGTGAGCATCCTGCTCGTTTTCCAATAACAAATAATCAATGATTAATAGCAAATAACAAATCTGACCTGCCATGAGACCCCTGCCAGACAAAACTCGCCGCTAGACTACGATTTGTTATTTGTTATTTGTCATTTTCAAAAGCTACTTCGGCCCGCTGTCGTCTTCCATCTGCTGGATATAACTTTGCAGACGTTCGAGTTCATCGGTCACGTGATGCAGCTTCAGCATGTTTTCGACACGCTTGATCAGTTCGACTTTGTTGACCGGCTTGCTGAGAAAGTCATCGGTGCCGCTGTCGACGGCGCGTTCGATGTCCCCCAGCTCATTCAGCGCCGTGACCATCAGGACCATGATGCCGCGCGTGGCGGGGTTCTTTTTGAGTTGGCTACAGACCTCAAAGCCGCTCAGCTTGGGCATCATGACATCCAGCAGAATCAGGTCCGGCTGAAACGAGGCGACCTTGTCCAGCGTGTCGCGGCCATCGACGGCAATGGCGGTGTCGGCGTCGACCTCGGCCAAGAATGCCTCCAACAGCTCAACGTTTGGTTGGTTGTCGTCGGCAATCAGGATGCGACTGCGACGTGGTTTTGGGGTCTTGCTAGCGGCCATGAGCGATCCTGATTTCAAATCAATCCAAGGAGAATTTCACGTAGTATAGCGCAAGCGCCGAGAGGTCGAAAGGCGGATCGGGCTGACAATCTGGTTCAAAATGCGTAAGTTGCGGCTCGATTTGCCGCCGCGATAGCACGACGTGACCTTTTGCAAACTGCCGTAGCCCGTTTTTCGCTACTTGTTTATAGTTCCATGCGCTATCAGAACCTGTAAATAAACAACAGCGACAGGATGAGTGCCAGAGTGCCGACGGCACCTAGCACAATCCACCAGCCGCTGCGACCTGACCAGGGACTGGTGTCCGGGGTGATCCAGTGCCCACACAGGGGGCACTGTTCGGCGTCCTCATAGATGTCGACACCGCAGCGTGGGCACTCGCGCGTGGCGGTTTCGTCGTCGGAGAAGGAGTCCTCGTCTGGGTACTCCTCTTCGTCGAGGTCGTCATCGGACCAGTTGCTGTAGTCGGACATGCGGTTAAGCACTGGCGGAGCCAGTGGCACACAAAAAAGTAAGTTGTCACAAAGCAGAAGATACTTGCGGCGGAACAGCATTATCGGACCCCTGTCCGGTTTCGCCAACCTGAAATCATAGATTATGGCCACAATGGAATTGCGGCCTAACGAGTCACGGAGGACGAAATTGTGAACGCGCTCAAATCGCTCGTTCTGCTGACGGTCTTGGTCAGCGTTGGTGCCATGGTGTACCAATCGCTGTACAAGGGTGGCCCGGTCACGCCGGACGGGACGGACCCTGCTGCCGTTAGCCCGATCAGTGTTGAAATTGGTGGCACCGACGAGACTGCGGGGGATTTTAAACCGCAGGTGCTAAGCCCTAGCGGTGGATCTGCGCCTGCATTCGGCGCTGCCCCCTCGCGCGATTTTGCCGGTTCGACCAGTACTGCCAGCAGCATGCCACCGCCAGTGACCAGTCTCAGTGCATCCCAACCAAGTGGAAGCCGCGATTTTCCGTCTGCGTTTGCGCCACCCGCTGCCAGCAGTCCACCGGCAGACAGCAGTTCAGTCGAGGCAGCCAATTCGAGTGTACCTCCCGCCGGTGGTAACACAGCGGCACTTCCGATCGCTGCATTTTCCGGCAGTCCGGCCGGCGCAAGTTCGGATAATGTTGCTGATCCGCTCGCAGCCGCTGGAAAGACACCGACGGACCCCGCGAAAGATGCGGAACTATTGCCATTTATGAACGACGGTCGCGGGCCAACGAATGCCGCTGCCACCAACCCCAACGAACCTTCCGCCTACCAAATTGCTCGACAGAACATTGAACCTCTGTTGCAAGCCGGGCGGCTGGAAGAGGCCCTTAAGGAACTATCGGTTTGGAACCGTAGTCCTGAGTTGAAGCCGACCGAAGTGGCAGAATTGCATGACCTGTTGTCGAAGCTAGCTGGCACGGTCGTCTATTCGCGCGAGCATCACCTGGCCCCCGCATATCAGGTTCAAGAAGGGGAAAAGCTAACCGATATTGCTCAAAAACACGGCCTGCCGTGGGAACTGCTGGCCAAGATCAATGGCATTCAGGATCCCAACCAACTTTACACGGGCGAGTCCTTGAAAGTCATGCGCGGCCCATTCTCGGCGTCTGTCCATCTGCAAGATAAACACATCGACGTGATGATCAACGGTGCCTACGCCGGTCGCTTTGAATTGATTGGTGCCGGGCCGGACGTGGCTACGCTGAAAGGGGAACACACCGTGACCAAGAAAACGGTCAAGCCGGTCTACAACGGCCCGGAGGGTGAGATCCCGGCTGGTGACCCGCGTAATCCGCTTGGTAGCTTGTTGATTGTGGCTGGCAAGGGTCTGGCCATTCACGACGCATCGGCAGAGCATGCCACGGCGGAGGATCCTCGCACGACGTTGCGTCTGAAAAGCAGGGACATGGAAGATCTGTTTGATATTCTTTCGCTTGGGTCACGGATTACGGTGAACGTGAGTGAACCAAGCGAAACCACGATTGGTGGTTCTCCTACTGGGATGCAACGCTAGAGTTACAGAAGCGGTCTCCACACCGGTGACGCAATACCGACCTTCACCTGTCCTGTGGGAGGCGTCGATTCCACTTTCAAATCTCTGCTTTCTCGCTCGCCCTCACCCCCTCCCCTCTCCCCGAATACGCGAGTTCTGTAGTCGAAGCCTCGTGCGTGGAGAGGGGAGGCTAAACAGAACGATTGACCAGGGATTGCTCCGCTAGCGCGTCGCGGCTAACACGTTAGAAAGTCAAACGTGATTTCTCGCACGTTGCACATACGCTACATGTAGCTCGCCTGCACGTCCGCTGGTGCAGGACCGTAACGGAGTGGCTCCATTGAGAAGCTCGCACGGCCTTGGCTGACACTGCGCACGGCCATCGAGTAGCCAAACATCGCCGAGAGAGGTGCTTCGGCGTCTAGCACCGTGTTGTGCCCGCGAAGTTGCTGATTGGTGATGATCGCACGCCGCTGCTGCAGGTCGTTGATCACATCACCAAGATGATCCGCCGGGGTAGTGACTTCGACCTTCATGATCGGTTCGAGCAACGTCACGCCGGCTTGCTGAAGCACCTCGTTGAATGCATCGGCTGCCGCAATCCGTAATGCCACTTCGCTGGGGAGCGGTTCGGGAAACTCGATCGGCAATAGTTCGATCGCACAATTCCAGAGCGGACAACCGATCAGACCACCCCCTTCGGCGTGCTCCTTGAGCGATGTCATCATCGTTTGAATGCACTGACCTTGCTGCGAATCTTCCATCACCCAGTTGGTGAAGACACGGGCCGGCAGATCGTTTGCCTCGGGCGTGACGCGTACGCGGCATTCGGCAAACAGATTCACGCCATTCACTTGCCGCTGACACTTGCCGGTGGCACTGGCAGTGTTTTGAATTGTTTCCTTGTAGCTGACGCGCGGCTTATGCACCTTCACATTCAGGTTGAAGTCGCGCAGCAGCTTGTGCTTGATGACTTCTAGATGCAACTCTCCCATGCCGCTGATGATGGTCTGACCGGTGTCTTCGCTTTCGATGGCGCGAAAGGTCGGGTCATTACGCTTCAGCATCTCGAGTGTGTCGGCCAGCTTCTTGCGTTCCAGCGATGTCTCTGGCTCGATGGCCATGCTGATGACCGTCTCGGGAAATTGAATCGACCCGAGCAGTACTGGCTCGGCACCATCGCACAGCGTATCACCGGTCACGCTCACTCGCGGGCCAATCAAGCCGATAATGTCCCCCGCACCGACGCTGGTGACTTGCTTGCGACGATCGGCCTGCACCTGATAGAGCTGTGCGGCGTTTTCCTTTTTGTCCTTGCCAGGATTGAGGACGCGGCTGTTGGCCTTCAGCGTACCCGAGTAAACGCGCACAAAGTATAAGTCGCCGGTCCTTTCGGCCAGCACCTTGAACACCAGCCCGCTGAATGGCTCGTCGTCATCCGGTTTGCGAATCACTTTGCGATCGGGATCCTTGGGGTCGACTCCTTCGACCGGAGGAATGTCGGCGGGACTAGGCAGATAGTACATCACTGCATCGAGCAGCGGCTGAATGCCAATGTAGTCCAGCGCCGATCCGCACAGCACCGGCACAATCAGCCGTTGCACCGTGGCCTGACGCAGTACTCTACGAACCAGCTCAACCGGTAACTCGGCTTCGGAAAGAACCAGCTCGGCCAGTTCATTGCTGTAGTTGAATAGCTCGCCGAGCAGTTGCTCGCGGTACAGTTCGGCTTCGTCGCGGAACTCATCCGGCAGGTCGCTGACAACGACCTCTGCGCCTTGACTTTCGCCGGTGAAAGTCAGCATCTTCATTTCCACCAGATCGATGATCCCGCGAAAGGGATTGGTCACGTGTGGCGGACCTAACCCGATGGGGATCTGGATGACCAACGGGTTGGCATTGAGTCGTTTGCGGATTTGTTCGATGGTGCCGTGAAAGTCGGCCCCTTCGCGGTCCATCTTATTGATAAACGCAATCCGCGGCACGGCGTACTTGTCGGCCTGCCGCCAGACGGTTTCGCTCTGCGCCTCGACCCCTTCACGGGCACTAAAGACCACCACCCCACCATCCAGCACGCGCAGGCTGCGCTCCACCTCGGCGGTAAAATCGACATGCCCCGGCGTATCAATCAGATTGACGTGGACATCCTTCCAGTCGAGTGCGACGCTGGCCGAGTAGATAGTAATGCCGCGCTGCTGCTCTTCGGGGTCAAAGTCAGTAACGGTGGTCCCTTTGTCGACTTCCCCCATCCGGTGCGTACTCTTGGTGTAGTACAGCATCCGCTCGGTGACGGTGGTTTTGCCGGCATCGATATGCGCGATGATCCCGATGTTGCGAATTTTGGAGATGTCACGCGCCATGGTTTATCAGCCGAGTAGCAATTCAGTTGGGCAGCTTGAGAACGAAGCATCTAATGCTTTGTGACAACTCTGTGTGCCACTGGCTCCGCCAGTGCTGAGAACATACCGTGCATCCAAGCGATTCACACTGGCAAAGCCAGTGGCACACAATCCTAATTCCTAGTCGTCACAAGGCACTAGTTTACGAATTTTACACTCTAGCGCAACAAAAAGGCCGCTTGGCGCACCGATGCGCGAAAGCAGCCCTTGAAATGATACCGCTGTATGGGTAGTCGTTACCAGGCGAAATGTGCAAACGCCTTGTTGGCATCGGCCATGCGGTGAACGTTTTCGCGTTTCGAAATGGCGGCACCTTCGCGATTGAACGCCGAGACGATTTCTTCGGCCAGCTTCTCGTGCGTTGCGCGGCCCTTCTTTTCACGAACCGACTGCAGGATCCAGCGAATCGCCAGCGATTGCTGACGGTTGCGGTTCACTTGCATCGGCACCTGATAGGCGGCACCACCGACGCGCTTGGAGCGGACTTCGATCGAAGGCTTCACATTCTCAATCGCACGGGTAAAGACCTCGATTGGCTCTTCGTCGGCGATTTTGGTCTTCACAATATCCAATGCATCGTAGAACACCTTTTGAGCGGTACTCTTCTTGCCGTCGTGCATCAGGCAATTGATAAACTTGCTGGCCAGGATCGACCCAAAACGAGGATCCTTGACGAGCATTTTTCGGCTAGCGGTAATACGACCCATAAGTGCAGATGCCTATCCAGTTTTTGCTTCAAGAGTATCGATAATCGATTGCCAGCAGGTAAAGCCGACAACCGCAACATGTATTTAGACTTTATTTACTCGGCCGCTTGGTACCGTACAAGCTGCGCGACTGACGGCGACCGTCGACACCAAGCGTGTCGAGCGCACCGCGAACGATGTGATAACGCACACCCGGCAGATCGCGAACACGACCACCACGCACCAGCACAATGCTATGTTCTTGCAGCGTGTGACCTTCGCCCGGGATATACACGGTCACTTCCTTGCCGTTCGACAGCCGCACGCGAGCGATCTTGCGCATCGCCGAGTTCGGCTTCTTAGGCGTCATGGTCTTGACCTGCAAACAAACGCCACGCTTCTGCGGGCACCGATCCAGCACCGGTGACTTGCTGAACTTACGAGGCGGCTTGCGGTTTTTCTTGACCAGTTGATTGATCGTCGGCATGCAAACTTCTTTCGCGACAAATAGTTATAACGAAACGGACCAATCCGCAATGATTGGAATCCATCAAATTAACATTTCTACGGCGATTGTCAATATCGCCCGTCGGTCAACTTCGACCCTGCTTTTCCTGCAATATTCTCACTATTCTCCACCCAGCAGGGCGTCCAGGCCGCCGGCAGGTGGTGCGGTCTTGTCTTCGGCGGCACCATTGGCCTCGCCGTCGACAGCGCTGTCCAAGAGCGGGAAGTGCCGGGACATGACTTCGTCCTTCTCGTTGGCCAAAGCCGCCAAGGCGTGTGGACGAATGCGGACTTCCGACTTTTGGAACAGGCCAAAACCGGTTCCCGCTGGAATCAAGTGACCCAGAATGACGTTTTCTTTCAAACCGACCAGATTGTCGACCTTGCCGGCCAGGGCCGCTTCGGTCAGAACCTTGGTCGTTTCCTGGAAGCTGGCCGCCGAGATAAAGCTGCTCGACTGCACCGCCGCCTTGGTAATACCAAGCAACTGTGTGCTGGCCGTGGCTGGCTTTGGCTTGACACCCTTGGCAGGTGCTCCGCCAAGTGCTTCGATCTGTGCGTTGACCTGTTCCAAAGCATCCTTTGGAACGATCGTGCCGGGGGCAAAATCGCTGTCCCCCTTGTCACTGATCTTCAGGCACTGAGCCAACTGCTGGTTGTGCCCACGGAACTCGAACTTGTCCATCACGCTGCCAGGGAGTAGCCCGGTGTCGCCAACACTTTCGATGCGGACCTTGCGGAGCATTGATGCGACAATGATTTCAATGTGCTTGTCGTCGATTTCGACGCGCTGAGCACGGTACACGTTTTGAATCTCGCGAACGAGATACTGTTGCACCGCTTCTTCGCCCGAGATCCGCAGGATATCGTGCGGCACCAGCGGTCCATCGACCAACGCTTCGCCTGCTCGCACAAAGTCGCCAGCGTGGACACGCAAATGCTTGCCGTGCGAAACGAGATGCTCACGTTCGATACCGCTTTCGCTGCGGACGATGATCGTTCGCTTGCCGCGACGCTTTTCGCCAAGCAACTCGACGGTACCATCGATCTCGGCGATAACGGCCGGATCCTTTGGCTTGCGAGCTTCAAAGATTTCGGTCACGCGTGGCAGACCACCGGTGATGTCCTGTGTACCGGCCACCTCGCGAGGTGTCTTGGCCAGCAGCATACCACCGGTCACCTGTTGACCTTCGTTAACTTCGATATGTGCCTTTTCTGGCAGGTAATAGAAGTCCAGGATCTTGCCGTTTTCGTCCTGCAGCACGATCTGCGGGTGATAGTCACCCTTGTGCTCCATGATCAAGCGACGGATGTGACCGCTAGGATCCTTTTCGGGACGCATCGTTTCGCCTTCGATGACGTCCTCGTAGCGGACCTTACCGGAAACTTCGGCCAAAATCGGAATGCTATGTGGATCCCACTGGCAAAGGATCTGGCCCGGCTTGACTTCGGTGTTGTCTTCCACCTTCAGAATCGCACCGGCCGGTACTTCGTACTTCTCCAATTCGCGACCGCGTGGGTCGAGAATCGTGATTTCGCCGTTTCGCGTTAGAACGACCTGCTCGCCGGCGTCGTTTCGCACAACCTTCAGACGGGTGAACTGCACCGTTCCCGCCTTCTTGGCCTTGCTTTCGTTTTCGACCACCGCACGCTGACCGACACCACCGATGTGGAACGTACGCATAGTGAGCTGTGTACCAGGTTCGCCAATGCTCTGTGCACCGATGATCCCGACCGCCATGCCCTCTTCGACCATCGAACCGGTCGAGAGATCCATGCCGTAGCAGCAGCGGCAAATTCCCAAAGCCGCATCGCAAGTCAACGGGCTGCGAACCTGAATGCGCTCCAGGCCCAGCTCTTCGATCTGACGAGCGATCTCCGGCGTGATCAATTCGCTTTCGCGAACCACAACTTCGTCGGTGATTGGATTGACGATGTTGGTGCGGCTGATGCGCCCGCGAATCGAATCGGCCAAACTGACTTCGACCTTTTCACCACGATAGATAACACCCTTGGTGATACCCTGGGTGGTCTTGCAATCGTGCAGGGTGATGACAACGTTCTGCGCGACATCGGCCAGCTTACGCGTTAGGTATCCCGAATCCGCCGTCTTGAGAGCCGTATCGGCCAGACCCTTTCGGGCACCGTGCGTCGAACTGAAGTACTCCAACACGGTCAGACCTTCGCGGAAGTTCGCCTTGATCGGCGTCTCGATGATCTTACCGGACGGCTTGGCCATCAAACCGCGCATACCAGCCAACTGGCGAATCTGTTCCACACCACCGCGTGCACCAGAGTGCGCCATGAGGAAGATCGGATTCACGTAACCGCCGGTGCGGTAGTCGCTTTCCAGCTCGGTCATCATTTCTTTGGTGATGATTTCGCGAGCATGCGTCCAAGCATCCAGCACCTGGTTGTATCGTTCCAAGTCGGTGATGATACCGCGTTGATAGAGCTTGTTCTTCTTGAGAACTTCCTTCTCTGCTTCGCCGATGATTTTGCCTTTGGTTGCTGGCGTGATCAAGTCGTCTGTGGCAAAGGACAAACCGCTGAGCGTGCTGCTGCGGAAGCCCAGACGGTTCATATCATCCAGCAATTCAATCGTGGCGCGGCGACCGAGTGTCTGATAGCAATCGGAAATCACGCGTGCCAACTCGCTCGACCGCATTGGAATGTTGTAGAACAGCATCCCCTCGGGCAGCATGGAGTTGAAAATCACGCGACCGACTGTCGTGTCAATCAATGCGCCGGGGGCTGACTGCGCAACATTCTCCGTTTTTAGTCGTCGTTTACGCGGCAATCGGACCTTGATTCGAGCATGCGTACTGACCTTCTTCACGGAATAGGCCAACTGCACTTCTTCCATCGACGAAAAGATCATCCCCTCGCCCGCCTGACCAAGCAGTGACATCGTGAGGTAGTAGCAACCCATCACCACGTCCTGCGAAGGACTGATAATCGGCGCGCCATTGGCCGGGCTGAAAATGTTATTCGTCGACAGCATCAACGTATGAGCCTCGACCTGGGCTTCAATCGACAGTGGCAAATGCACCGCCATCTGATCACCGTCGAAGTCGGCATTAAAGCCTTTGCAGACCAGCGGATGGAGCTTGATCGCGTTGCCTTCGACTAGGACCGGCTCAAAAGCCTGGATACCCATGCGATGCAACGTCGGAGCACGATTCAGCAGCACGGGGTGGTTGCGGATCACCTCTTCGAGGATATCCCACACCTCTTCATCCTTGCGCTCCAGCATTTTCTTCGCGCTCTTGATGGTGTCGGCGTGACCGAGTTCCTTCAAGCGGCGAATGATAAATGGCTGAAACAACTCCAAGGCGATTTTCTTGGGCAGCCCGCACTGATGCAGACGAAGGTGAGGGCCGACCACGATCACGCTACGTGCCGAGTAGTCGACGCGCTTACCGAGCAAGTTTTCGCGGAAGCGGCCTTGCTTACCCTTGATCATGTCGGTCAGCGACTTCAACGGGCGATTGCTGCTGCCGAGCACCGGTCGCTTGCAACGGTTGTTGTCAAACAACGCATCCACCGACTGCTGTAGCATTCGCTTTTCGTTGCGAATGATGACCTCAGGCGCGTTCAGGTCCACCAGCTTCTTCAAGCGGTTGTTGCGGTTGATAATGCGGCGGTACAGGTCGTTCAAGTCGCTGGTGGCAAAGTTGCCACTGTCGAGCAAGACCAACGGGCGCAAATCGGGTGGGATGACCGGAATCACGTCCAGAACCATCCACTCGGGCTTGTTGTCGCTGTCGCGGATGCTCTCGACGATTTTCAGGCGATTGATCAGATCCTTCTTCTTTTGCTTGCTGTTGGTATCGTGCAGATCCTGGCGGAGTTGCTGGCTGAGCGTGACCAGATCCAGCGCCATGAGCAGCTTGCGAACTGCTTCGGCACCCATGTCGGCTTCAAACGCACTTTCGCCATAAGTCTCGCGAGCTTGGCGGTACTCCTCCTCGGTCAGCAACTGCTGACGCTTGAGCGGAGTGTCCTTGGGGTCGATGACCACGTAGTCCTGGAAGTAGATCACCTTCTCCAGGCTGCTGGTCTTCATGTCCAACAAGTTGCCGAGGCGACTTGGCATGGCCTTGAAGAACCAGATATGCACGACTGGCGCGGCCAGTTCGATGTGCCCCATGCGCTTGCGACGCACGCGGCTATGAGTGACCTTTACCCCGCAGCGGTCGCAGATCATTCCCTTGTACTTCATGCCGCGGTATTTACCGCAGGCGCATTCCCAGTCCTTTTCCGGTCCAAAAATACGTTCGCAGAACAAGCCGTCCTTTTCTGGACGGTAGGTGCGGTAGTTGATCGTCTCGGGCTTCTTGACTTCGCCAAACGACCAACTGCGGATGTCGTGCGGGCGCGCCAGACTGATCTTGACCGAGGTGTAGTCGTTAATCCGATCGTACGATGCTTCGCCAATGCTCACGTTAAAACTCCCTGTATCGGTGTTACCGAGGAGTGAAATGAATCACGTTAACTGATGTCTTGCGGCGTCTGCCAGCAATTGACTGGCGACGCCGCTCTGATTTTCTTGCGGAGATTTGAGCGACAGGGCTAAATCCGTCGCTTCTCCAATTGCATGTTCAGCGCCAGGCCACGGATCTCGTTCGTGAGCACGTCGAAGCTGGCAGGAGTGCCGGCTTCCAGTGTGTTCTCACCCTTGACCATCGACTCGTAGATCTTGGTACGGCCTTCGACGTCGTCGCTCTTCACGGTCAGCAATTCCTGAAGGATGTATGCGGCACCATAAGCTTCGAGTGCCCAGACTTCCATTTCTCCAAATCGCTGGCCACCGAAGCGTGCCTTGCCACCGAGCGGCTGCTGCGTGATCAAGCTGTATGGACCCGTGCTGCGAGCATGGACCTTGTCGTCGACCAGGTGATGCAGCTTCAACATGTAGATGAACCCGACGGTGGTCTCTTGCTCGAACGGTTCTCCCGAGCGACCATCGTTGAGGCGAATCTTGCCATGCTTTGGCAGTTTGCTTTCGTTCAGGCACTTCCAGATGTCTTCTTCGCTGGCACCATCGAATACCGGCGTCACCGCTTGGAAACCAAGCGCGGCGGCAGCCCAGCCGAGATGCGTCTCGAGAATCTGACCGACGTTCATACGGCTAGGCACGCCCAGCGGATTCAGCAGAATCTGCAGCGGTGTACCATCCGGCAAGAACGGCATGTCTTCCTTCGGCAGGATCTTGGCGATCACACCCTTGTTACCGTGGCGACCGGCCATCTTGTCACCAACCGAGATCACGCGCTTGGCAGCGACATAGACCTTGACCATCTGCAACACTCCGCTGCGCAGTTCATCACCGCGCTTCAGGCTGTTGAGCAAACGATCCCGTTCGTCAATCGCTACTTCCACGGCTGGCCACATCGTCTTGTAGGACTTTTCGACATCGGCCTTGCGTTGTGGGCTGCGAATGTCGATCGAATCCAACTTGAAGTTGGTTGCCTTCTCGGCCACGAAGCGATGCTCTTGATCGCGAACCAGTGCGGCACCATCTTCGTCCGTCAATTGACGGCCAAGGATCGTTTCCATTTCGCTGATCAAAGCACCAAATGCTTCGGCAATTTTTGCATTGCCAGAGGCCTCGGCATCCTTCAGTTCTTTTTCGAATAGCTTGCGTTCGTCTTCGTTCAGACTCATCCGACGCGAGAACTTCTGCGTGTCGATGACGATCCCTTCCACACCGGAAGGAACCTCGAGCGAGTCGTTCTTCACGTCTTCGCCAGCGCGGCCAAAGATCGCGTGCAGCAATTTTTCTTCTGGCGTCAGTTCGGTCTTGCTCTTGGGCGAGACTTTACCGACCAGGATATCGCCCGGTCGTACATAGGTGCCGATTCGCACGATGCCGGTTTCATCCAAGTTGCGAAGTGCTTTTTCGCTGACGTTGGGGATGTCTCGTGTGAATTCTTCACGGCCCAGCTTCGTCTCGCGAATTTCAATATCGAATTCCTCGATATGGATCGACGTATATACGTCGTCCTGCACCAACTCTTCGCTGATGATGATCGCGTCTTCGAAGTTGAAACCTTCCCACGACATGAATCCGACCAGCACATTGCGGCCCAAAGCCAGTTCCCCTTGGAACGTCGCGGCACCGTCGGCAATCACGTCACCCTTTTCGACCTTTTGGCCCGGTGCGACGATCGGCTTCTGGTTCTGGCAAGTACGCTCGTTGAGCCCGACGAATTTGCGCATCGTGTAGACATCGCTACCGATTTCGATGCGGTTAGCATCGACGTAGTTGACGGTCCCCTTGCGGGCGGCCTTAATCAACATGCCAGAGTTCTGAGCAACGTCGTGTTCCATGCCGGTGCAGACGATCGGCGGCTCGGTCACCAGCAATGGCACCGCTTGGCGCTGCATGTTGGAACCCATCAGAGCGCGATTCGCATCGTCATGCTCCAAAAACGGAATCAGACCGGCCGATACACCGACCATCTGTGCCGGGGCAACGTCGATGTACTGGATCTTATCGACAGGGACCCATTCAAAGTCGGCCTTGTACCGCGCGACAATGTTGTCTCCCTGAATCTGACCCTTCTCCACCGGAGCATCAGCCGGAGCGAGATACGCTTCATTCTCTTCATCGGCACGTAGCCAAACCACCTCATCGGTGAGCTTGCCTTTGTTGATCTTGCGGTACGGGGTCACCAAGAATCCGTACTCGTCCACGCCGGCATAAATACCAAGGCTGGAGATCAAACCGATGTTCGTACCTTCCGGCGTTTCGATTGGGCAGATACGCCCGTAGTGCGAAATATGCACGTCGCGCACTTCAAAGCCGGCTCGCTTGCGGTTCAAACCACCTGGTCCGAGGGCCGACAAGCGACGCTCGTGCGTCAGCATCGACAACGGGTTGGTTTGATCTACCACCTGCGACAATTCGCCACGACCAAAGAAGTACTCAATGGCCGCCGAGATGCTCTTGGGATTGATCAGGTTACGCGGGGTCAGACCCTGAACATCCTTCAGGCTCATGCGCTCTTGCACGGTGCGACGCAGCTTCAAGAAGCCCTTGCGAAGTTCGTCACAGGCCAGTTCGTCGATCGTGCGCAGACGGCGGTTACCCAGGTGATCGATATCGTCGATCTCAGCATCCGACTCGCCGCCGGTCAGTTTCAACAGGTACCGGATCGAGTTAATTAGATCCTCTGGACGCAGCGTCATTTCGTCTTCCGAGACATTCGTCCCGAGCTTACGATTGATGCGGAAACGTCCAACCTTGCCTAGCCGGTAGCGGTTGGTGTCGTAGAACTTTTCGTTGAACAAGGCCTTGGCCTTTTCCAACTGCGCCGGGTTGCCCGGTCGCAAACGCTGATAGATTCGCAGCAGTGCGTCTTCGTGACTGGCGGTGGCGTCCTCGCGCAGGCTGTTGATGATCAGCGGGACCTTCACGTCTGGCATCACTTCGACCGACGAGATCCCGGTAGTAGGACTGCAAATCAAGTCGGCGGCGATCTTGGAAATCTTCTGACCCGCTTCGACGATGATCTCGCCAGCGTTCTCGTTTCCGGACGGGTACACAATGTCGTCGACGGCGATTTTGCCTTCGACTTTGCCGACGCTGCGACCATCGACGATTTTCTCGGTCGTCGTGTCGTAGAACGCCTTCATGATGGCGCTGTCGGAACCGTATTTTGGATCCATGGCGCGCAATAGCGTCATCGCCGAGAACTTGCCGCTCTGGTCGATGCGAACCGTGAGCGTGTCTTTCTTGCTGATGTTCAGCTCAATCCAACTGCCGCGCTCTGGAATGATGCGGCAGCTATGCAGCTTGCGATCGGTGACATCCATGTCCGACACAAAGTCGATACCGGGGCTGCGATGCAACTGGCTGACTACCACGCGCTCGGCACCGTTGATGATGAATTCACCACCACCGAGCATGATTGGCATATCGCCCAGATACACTTCCTCTTCGATTGGCTCTTCTCGCGTCAGGCGCAGCCAGACTCGAAAGGGGCGTCCGTACGTAAGCCGCAATTGACGGCATTCGTGCGGCTCGTAGCGCGGCTTACCCAATTCGTAGCGGACATACTCCAGTCGGAGACTTTTGTCGTAGCTTTCGATCGGGAAAATCTCGCGCAGCACGCTCTCGATCCCTTGATCTTTCCGCTTGGCGGAAGGGACCTCGTACTGCAAGAAATTGTCGTAGCTGCGAGTCTGGATCACCGTCAAATCGGGAATCGCGTGATGCTCGCGCAGGCTGCCAAATCGCCGAATGTCCTTGGGCCGAAGACGTCGTTCTGCCGAGGTCGCCATAGGCGGGAATACTCCTCAGATGTTTGTACTGCAGATAGGTGAACCGTACACTGCCAACAGCCGGCAGGCCCGATATTCATTGTCACAGGTTTCGATATCGCAATACTGCGCCACGAACCTGCCGCGGGGATAGAGAACTAACGCCAGTGGGAAGCGCCTAGCGGCATGCGCCAGCGCAACAGCGATCCCTTGCAGGGAACGCCTTGATTGACTGCCAATCGAAAAGGCCATTCGGTCCAAAAAGCACGCTGCTGCGTGGTGAAGGTTAAAGAAGAAGTTCGCCGACAAGGTTGCCTGACATTTGACCATTCCATGAAAACAATTACATGAAATATACTCAGCCATGCACACTTTCTTTATGAACTATACACGTTTGGCACGACTTTTATCAATCGTTTCAAACGCTCGACTACAACCCGCACGCTAACTTTCACGCCAAAACAGGCGTGCTAGCAGACCCGATGACCCCTCAAAAAGGCACCCTATGAAGGGCTTTTTACCAATAACTGCTAAGCTTGAAGCAGGCAAACGGCCGCTGACCCCTT
Source organism: Planctomycetota bacterium (assembly GCA_034440595.1). Taxonomy (GTDB): domain Bacteria; phylum Planctomycetota; class Planctomycetia; order Pirellulales; family JALHPA01; genus JAWXCH01. The sequence goes on from JAWXCH010000306.1 coordinate 27,870, forward strand.
CCAGACAGCCATTTACGTGCAAGCACGCGAGGCGGTCCCAGGAAGGTGTCTAACTGAAGCCCGACCGACACTTAGCAGGTTGGTACTACTTGACGCTGACCTTGCCGCCAGCTTCCTCAAGTTCCTTCTTGAGCTTCTCGGCGTCTTCCTTCGAGATCCCTTCCTTCAGCTTGTTTGGGGCACCTTCGACCATGTCCTTGGCTTCTTTCAAGCCGAGACCAGTTGCCGAACGAACCACCTTGATAACGCCAATCTTCTTGGCGGCATCAAAGCCTTCCAGGATAACATCGAATTCAGTCTGTGCTTCAACAGGAGCAGCAGGTCCACCGGCACCAGGACCAGCGGCCATCATCACAGCGCCACCTGCGGCAGCCTTGATGCCATGTACCTCTTCCAAATAGTCGCTCAACTCTTTCGCTTGCTTCAGCGTCAGAGTGACGATCTTGTCCCCCAGCTCCTTGGTCGCTGACGAGAATTCTTGTGTAGCTTCGGCTGTTGCCATGTTGGTCAATCGTCCTTTCTCACTCTAAGGTGCCTGGCCCCTCCACTTGAGGAAACCAATCACAAAACGGGATGGTAGTCTGCAAACTCTATATCAGTCCGGATTCTCTCACGCCCTACAAGAAGCAATGAGCTAATTTCTTCATATCACACAACCACATCAGCCAGCCGCAGGAGCTTCACCTGCTGCTGGTGCTTCGGAAGCAGCCGGTGAATCTGTTGCTGGCGCCTCTGCTGCTTCACTTGAAGCTACTGCTGCACCAGCATCTGCCGGTGCACCCTTCTCCAAATCTTCAATTCGCTGCTTGATCTGACTGGCCAGCGTACCGCTGATGCCAACCAACTGGCTCGCCAACTTCGATCCCGGGCCAAGAATCTGACCGACCAGGATGCTGAGCTGCTCGGTACGACTTGGCCAGGTACTAACGACCTTGACCTCGTCGGCGGTTAATTTCGCACCGTCGATCGATCCGCCACGTGCTTCCAGGCCCTTATACTCCTTGGCATCGGCCAGGCGGATCAACTCCTTGGCCAAAGAAACAACGTCGTCACTTCCCCAGACGAGCGCCAGAGTTCCTTCGACACCTTCAAACGCCGGTGCCAAAGGAGTTCCTTCGGTCGCACGCCGTGCGGTGCTGTTCTTCAGCACCTGCAGCTTGATGTTGCTCTTGCGGAGTTCCTGTCGCAGCTTGGCGGTCTGCCCGGAGTTCAGCCCGACCACGTTGAACAACAAGGCATCATTGACACCCTGTAGTTTGTTTTTTAGGTCCTTGACCAGCATGTCTTTAACGAGCTTGCTCATGACTTGTTCCCTGACAGACACCCTGGTCATAAACCAGTTGTATCCAAGCAATGTATGAAAATGGTTGCGATCTGTTTTAGGCGAGTTACTTCAACTTGTAGCGGTGATTCACTGCTAACTAGCAATGCGAATTCCAGGGCTCATGGTGGCACTGATCGTGACACCTCGCAGGTACTGTCCCTTCACTGCGTGCGGCTTAATGTTCTGCACATGCTGCAAAAAGGCCTGGATGTTTTCTTGCAGGCGAGTCTCATCAAAGCTCAACTTGCCGACAACGGCATGCACAATACCACCGGCATCGTTGCGGAACTCGACCTTACCAGCCTTATATTCCTTGACGGTCTTAGCAACGTCGGGGGTCACGGTTCCGGCACGTGGCGACGGCATCAAACCACGAGGGCCAAGTACCTTAC
>JAWXCH010000307.1:0-19232 GCA_034440595.1 Planctomycetota bacterium
CATCGGGCCGGTGAGCGGGCTCAACGCGCCGTCGCCAAAGCGGTAGACCGTCGACAGGTCGGCGTCGGAGACGGGGACTTTGACGAGCTTGGCGGCGTCGGTCTTGAACTGAGCGATTTCAGCGGCGGGGACGGTGACGTTGACAGGGGTTTTCAGTCCACCGTGCGGGGCAATCAGGTCGGGCATCTCGCGTGTTCCTACGTTAAATAGACATTCAGAAAGAGACGAAAGTTGGACAATCGTATGGGTAAGTTCCCAATATAGGGAAAAAGAGGCTGATCTGACAGGCGAGATGGCGGGGTGGCGGGTGGTATGTAGTAAATAGAGAGTGGCACAAGCAGGGCAATGGTTGCCTTAAGACATTGAATGGCAATGGTTTATGCCACAATAATCTTCACGCGGTAGCTCTTTGAGTAACCAGCTGTTTCACTGCGCCGGTGGTTGCAGCGCCCGTGCTCGCTTAGCTTCGGCGGCCTGAACGTGTCGAACGTAGTTTCCGATCCAATGCAAGGCTGTTGCGGGAACGACAAGCGATGCTTCACAGCGTGATTTGTTTACGGCAATGCCGAAGCCAACTGGCTGCGTGGGTGGAAGTTTTGGGAACTGGACATCTGAGTTGGGGGGCAGTAGTGCGACAACGATAGCCAGACTATGTTTAATTAACTCATTAAAATGAACGAGCAGGACGAGCTGCGAGTTTGCAGGCAGTTGCTTGACAACAAACTGGACATCCTCCCGATCAGCCAAAGTACCACCGTTGCCGCGCACTGCCTGGATTGCCCGCCGCATTAATCCAGCGTAGCAAGTAACTGCAAAAGTGTGCTTATCGATGGCTGCTTCATACTGAGTGCGGTTCGTGAAATCTCCTACCATTATCTCTATTGCTCGCTTACGCCGTGCGTCCGCTTCGTCGGCTGGCGCGGCGGCAGGCGATTCGTGTCGCTGCTTCTTTACGGATACTCCTTCGATCTGAATGGTTTTCGTGTCAGCTTTTGCAATAGGACCCTTTTTCGGCCCTACAAAAGTGAATGTTTCGGCATCGGCAACCTTGAGCAAAAGAACTGTCGAGTCGATTGGGGATCGGCCCAGTTCATAACCTCTCCACAGCAGGTGAATGGAATTTATCTGCTGGAGAAGGGACAACAGGTTTTCGTTTAGCTCCTTAAGCGGCGATGAATTCCGTATTCCATCATCCAGTGAATTGACGACCAAGTGAGCAAGTGCCTCAGTTCCTTCGTTCAATAGCGCTCCCTCCGCAGCCAGAATAAACGGTTCATTAGGTAGCTCGGCAAATGCCGGCTTATTTGGGACAGGAATTTTGTCGGCAGCTTTGCTAGTCGCCCCGTCTGGAGCAAAAGTTGAAAACGCGCTTACATTCAGACCTCCGTCCCCTTCAACACGGATTGCCAAACCAATATGTGCGAGGTCGGATCTGATGGTCTGCAAAATATTGCAATACCCTTGAACGAATGGCCGAGTTGCAAGCATTTCGCTGCCGGGAGTTTCAATAGTCAGTTGCTTGTCCACTCGCTCCAATTGCTGACGCAAGGAGTCGATTTCCTTTTGCAGCGAGTTCGGTTGAGCAATCGCCACCACATCCTGCTTGTTCATCCAATCGTGCATCGGTGTCAGCGAACTGGTAATACTCTTGCCGCTGGCGAGGTACTTTCGCAACGCCGGCAGATTATTTGCCAGAGTTAGCACCGCATGACTGCCACGCTGCGCGACCAGCAACTTCTCCCCCGCGATCGTGACGGGGGTGATCTCCTCGATGTCTGCTGCGGTGAAGTTCTCAACAAACGCCACATAGTCGCTGACTTTGATCAGCAGCAGAGGCGGCTTTTCCAAGATTGCCCCTTCAGTTGGCAAGCAGAGGACTGCGATTGAACCACTTTCATCGACCCCTTCAAATGCGCGAGTCGCCTGCTTGACCAGTTCCAGCAGGTTTGGAACCGGGAAGCCAAGCTGCTTGCCGACCAATTTTGCTTTGGCCTCGGCGGCAGTAGGATCTTTGATCAGCAGAAACGCCGCGGCATCCTCGGGGATGAGTTGCACAATCTCAGCCCAGGCTGGGTCGAGTGCAGCCTTTTCGAGTGCGACCGGTGGCGTGGCGGGTTCTTTTGCTTTCGACGCATTTTGCTCGGCAGGAGCATCGGGCGTTTGAGCAGCTACGGGTTGAAACGAAAGCAGCCACCCGGCGGCGAAAAGCAACGTCAAGAACGTTTTGAAGCAACTCGTCTTGGCAAAATACATGGCAACCCCTGGCGTTTGAAAAGGAAATACCGTGGCGTTCGGTGACAGATGATCCTATCTGGTCCCGTGGCTTTATTTCAAGAGCGAAAAATGGCAAACCGAGAAAAAGTTGACAGAGCTACTGGCGTCGGGGAGAGTACAAAGTAGCTTATTGCTGCATTGAGGCCGTCGCCTGTGCAGCTTGGTCTTACTGGATGGTTCAAATGCCCGTCTTCTCTGTCACAAGTGAAACGCTCGTCCGCGCTGGAACACTTAGCTTCGTACTATTTTTTCTAACGGTATCCAAGGGGGCCGGCGAGAAGCCAAGTACCTCCGACAACCGCCAGGACTACGCCCAGCTACTCGCCCTCTTCCCCGAAGATCGGCAAGCGTATGGCAAAGATTCGTTCCGCGGCTATATGGGGGATCAGCCAATGACGATGGGGCAAGTAGTCTCGGCAGAGGCGATCCATTATCGACATTCGCCGAACGACGAGAGCCGCCGCCGCGTGCGGGCTGGCGTGCGATGGCTGCTCGACAATGCCGATCTGGATAAGGACGGAGCGCCCGGCTGGGGATTGCCGCAGCCTTGGGACACCTGGAGCGACGGCACGGAGAATCCCGCCAATCACTCTTACACTATCACGACCGCGATCGTGATTTACGGCCTGCTCGACGCACTGCAGGCCAAGGATCTGTGGAACGACGCCGAACGAGCCGAGCAACGCGCGATGCTGGTAGCGGTGTCGCGGCGATGGTGTCGCGAAATATGGTCCGACGGCTATGGGGGTGGATACTTTTGGTATAGCCCACGAAAGGTGGATGACGCATTTGGTGTGAATGTGGCGGCGATGTTTCTGGGTAGCCTGACTCGGTTAATAGCCGAACAGCCGGACGCGCTGACGGACGAAGATCGCAAGCTGTTCACCGCGCGGCGCGACGCACAGGCCAAGGCGATTGTTTCCACGGTGGAGCGGCGCAAAGGTCAGCCATTTTGGAAGTATGCCCCGCTGCCGAACCGTTTCAACTTGGACCGGCCCAACGATCTGTTGCATCACGCCTATACGCTGTGGGGAATTGAAACGTATCGCGATGCCAAGGGTCCGGTCGAGATTCCCTGGACCCGTGCCGAAGCGGTCAGTTCGATGGACAAGTTTTGGCGCGATGGCGTGCCGCAGGAGTACCCGCAGAACGGCGGCACGCTGGCGAAATTGCCGGCTCGGCTGTGGAGTGTCGGGATGATGCTGGCGTTCTATGCGCAGTTTGGCAGCGAGAAGCAAGCGGCCGATTGCTTTGGCGCGATCCGTGATCGCTATGGCAAGTGGCCACAGTTGCAGTTGCTGCCGGTCGCTACAAAGGCGGTCGAAAAAACCGCCACACAAAAAGCCAATGTGCAAGCCAATGCTCCGTTCATCCCGCGACAAGCAGCGCATGTGCTGTATGGGTTGGCGATTGAGTGTTATGGGGGGAAGGCGCCGCGAAAAGAGAAGTGAGAGGAGACGAGCTAGTAGCGAACCGAATAGGGTGTCAAATTGTCTACTGATTCGGAACCATGCACCCGTACCCCGACATACCGAACCGCAACGTACCGACCGACGCCGCGATTGCCGCTACGCTGGGGATCAGTGAACTTCGCCTAGTAAGCGACTACCTTCGCAATGAAGATGGATCGCGCAGAGGACTATTGCGAGCAAATTCGATCTGGACGCTCAAAGTGGAACCGACGTTCTATCATACCTGGGTGGTCGGAATTTGTAGCGCGGAGGGAAGGGAGTTTCGCACGAAGAGTGTGCCCGGTTGGATACGCGGGTTCGTAGCATTCGGCGACAGGGTGATCGTGAAGGAGCTTGAGGCGGATCCGTTGCTGTCAACAATTACTCAGATTCCGCTGGCTGTAGCAGAACGAATTGTCTGTTTAGACGGAGTCGGACATGAATTGAAAATTCAGTCTGGCGGGCTAGAGTGTTTGCTCAAGTTTGCGTATGCACCCACAGAAGTTCTGGGATCGGTGGTGAGAATCTGCAACGAGGTTGCTAATAGCATTGCCAAACAAACTGGTCACGAATCACTAACGGAACTCATCGACGCCACTCGGCGGGCGAAATACGAGGAGTGGTGTCGGACGAAAAGGATCGTGGTGTTGGATGCAACACGATCCGACGTAGAATTTCTGTGAATTTAACCGCTTCGCGGTAACGATTTACATGGGCCTTATACCCAGGGTGCGCCGCTGCGCAGCGACCCTGGGCTTCGGGATTAAACGCCTACGGCGTATTACTAATAGCGACATGTCCGTGCATTGCCAACTGCTAGCCTCTCAACCTCTTCTCCAATATCCCCAAATGATGCTCCGCGTGGCCGACCAGGGCGTAGGCCATTGCACGGGCAGAGATGGGGTGGCTGCTGACTGTGCCCATGTGCTGCCAGGCGGCGGCCGGAATGTTCTGAAACAGCGCAATGTGCGAGCGCCTCAGATGGACAAATTCGTCGACCAGTTGTGACAGGGGGATCTGGTTAAAATCGACCGCTGCCATGAAGGCGTTCTCATCAAAGCCCGGCAGCGGCGTGCTATCGGCTCGTGCCAGTCGAAGTGTTCGGTAGCCAAAGACACGTTCGGTATCGGTGATGTGCCCGACGACCTGGTGCGTGCTCCAGGTATAAGGAGCATGATGGACCAGCGCCTCCTCGGCAGAGATTCCGCTCAGCAAGGTAGTCAACCGTGTGAGCTGGCCGGTCAGCGCCGCGGGAATCTCCAACGGCAAGGCCAACTGAATGTACTGATCAAATCCGGGAGCGTATTCGCCCGGCTCGGGTTGGCTGAGGGCAAACTGGGACATCGCGCTACTCCGTATCGTGCTAGCACGCGGGGATAACCTCAATTGCCACCAAACGCTGTCGCCGATACAATCGGCCCGCTTTGTTCTTTCGCGGTGCCCGCTGCTGCGCCGCCAGAACGAATATGGTAGGCCAATTTCCTCGATTCCGTCAAGGATGACGCGATGATCAACACACCCTCCGCGGTGATTCCCAGCTCACTTTCGCCGTTCGAGCAGATTCGCTACGCGCGACAGATATTGCACCTGGAGTCGCAGGCACTGCAAACGGTGGCCGAGCGACTGGATACCGAGTTCTGCCGTGCCGTCGATCGACTCTATCTGTGCAGCGGCAATGTGATTGTGACCGGCATTGGCAAGGCGGGGCTGATTGGCCAGAAACTGGCGGCAACGCTGGCCTCGACCGGTACGCGCAGCCACTTCCTCCACCCGGCCGAAGCAGTGCACGGTGACCTGGGGCAGATCCACCGCGAAGATGTCGTGCTGATCCTTTCGCAAAGTGGCGAAACCGAAGAGGTCATTCGTTTACTCCCTTCGCTGGCTGAAATTGGTGTATCGATCATTGCGATCACCGGGCGTCGAAACAGCACGCTGGGCCGTGCTTCATCAGTGGTGATTGAACTCGGGCCGCTCAAAGAAGCCTGCTCGCTCGGTCTGGCACCTAGTACCAGCACCACGGCGATGCTGGGCATGGGAGATGCCCTGGCCCTGGTGACTAGTCGGATGCGGTCCTTTGGCCGCGAGGACTTTGCCCGATTTCATCCGGGTGGCAACCTTGGTCGCCAGCTATCCAAAGTCGAAGAGTACATGCGTAAACGGAGTGAATGCCGCATTGCAACGACTGCACAATCGGTTCGTGACGTGCTGGTACAAGTCCGCGCTCCCGGGCGACGCAGCGGAGCGATTATGATCGTTGACGAAGAGGGTGTGCTGCGCGGCATCTTTACCGATAGCGATCTGGCGCGCATGTTTGAATCGCGCCGCGATCAGATGCTGGACGATCCGATTCGACTGGTCATGACGCGGTCGCCGGCGACGGTAACAGCCGGCAGCATGATGACCGATGCGGTCGAAGTCATGGCTGAGCGCAAGATCAGCGAATTGCCCGTGGTCGACGTTGCGGGCCGCCCGATCGGCATGCTGGATATCACGGACATCGTGAGTCTGTTTCCGGTAGAGACCCCTTCGCGCGACGGGCGGCCAACGGGCATTGCACGGAAGATCGTCCCTGCCGCGCCAGCACCGTCTGCTGTGCAGCAGTCCGCAAACCTTACGCAGCCGGTTCAGTCGACGCCAGCAGGCGGGACACCACGCCCAAAAAGTCAGTCTTTTTTCGATAATCGCCGCACGAGTGAACACGAACGAACGTAGAACCGGGAACGGTTTATAAACCGAACGACACGCCCCCTTGAAGCTACCATCATTGATTCACCGCAGAGATCGCCGAGAGCGCGAAGGACGCGCAGAGCTTGAAAACACAACCCACACTCCGATTTAGCTATTATCCTGTGCATCCTGTCTATCTTTGTTCAAAAGAACAGAAGACAGAATGAACAACGATGGACTGGATGGACTGGATAGAGGGCAAGTTTCATCTCTGCGTCATCCTCTGCGTTCTCTGCGGTAAAAATTTTTGAGAAGCGAAACTAGCGATTCCCAACAACCTCACTGATGCACCAAATCGATCATGCCCGGACTTGAACAACGCTGCCAGCGAATCGAACTGCTCTTATCCGACGTGGATGGAGTGTTGACCAATGGTGGGGTCGTGTTCGACAACCAAGGAATTGAAAGCAAACGCTTTCACATTCGCGACGGTCTGGGTATTAAACTCTGGCAACGTGCTGGCGGAAAGTTTGGCATCATCACTGGTCGTGCTTCGCACATCGTCAAACTCCGTGCCGCCGAACTGGGCATCGAACTGATCCGCCAGGGGATCGAAGACAAATGGCTGACCGTGCGGCAGTTGATGAGCGAACTGCAACTGCAACCTGAACAGGTCGCGTTCATTGGAGACGACTTGCCCGATCGGCCGGTGATGATGAACGTCGGGCTAGGCATCGCCGTGGCCGACGCCGCCGAGGATGTGCGCCAGGCTGCGCATCACGTGACGACGTTATCTGGAGGCTATGGTGCGGTGCGCGAAGCAGTTGAAATGATCCTGCGCAAACAAGGCCGCTGGCAAGATCTGTTGCAGCGGTACGGTGGAACTGGTGAGAGTCCTTCCTCGCAATAATCAAGTTCGCTTTAACGACTCACCTCAAACGCACTGCACTTACCGTTTCGCCTGCCATGACCTTTCGCACACGCCGCACCGCCGCTAGTTTCGCCGTGGTGTTTTTGGCGTATTGCTTCTACCGGCTGGCAATGGTGCCGTTTGTCGATCCTTCGGTGACGCTAGTTGAGGCGGCTCCTGTTGGCGAACGTGACCCTGTTCCGCCAACTCAGCGCTCTGCGGTGCAACTAACCGACTATCAAAAGCTGTTTCCGCCAGACGCCTGGGAACGTCAGAACCCGATCATCATCGAGTCCGATGGCACCAAACTGCTGATCGAGGGGTATGAAAACCTGCCAGGGACCGAAGTGGCCGCCAACGGCAAATTGAAGCCAGGTGACAAAGTCAAGCTGACGCGACTTACGATCGTCTTTTTACCAGACCCAGCGAAGCAGACGGAGAAGAATCCGGGACAGATCATCATTATGCGCGCCCCCGAGGGAGGGATTCTGCAGTTCGATTCTCCGGTTGATATGGGACGTGGGAAAGCAGGCAAGCTGGTTGGTGCGGAACTGTTTGGACAGGTAACTGTTTACGGCACGGCCAGCACGCCGGAAGCCAATGACGAGTTACAAATTTGGACGCGGGATCTGGTCCTGAAGAATCAAAAACTCACATCTGTGCATCCGGTGAAATTTCGCCACGGACCAAATTCCGGTAGCGGAGAAGAGCTGCTGATCGATCTGCTGCCGGCACCGGTCGGCAAAAAGAAGTCAGAAAGCGGGCCGGACATTGGTGGCATCGAACGGCTGACGCTGCAGCGCAATGTGCAGATGAATCTCATACCGCGATCCGCCGGCATCATGCCGGGCAGCCGGAGTGTCGACGCCAGTTCGCAGCTTACCACCGGATTGCCCTCGACCAGAAATCGGCCGGTCGATATTCGCTGCCTGGGGCCGTTCCAGTTTGACATGGTGCGCCAGATTGCGACGTTCAATCGGCAGGTGGACGTCAATATTGCAAATCCGATTGGTGTCAGCGACCAACTCCGTTGCGAGATCCTGAATCTCTTTTTTGCCTCGCGCGGCAAGCCGGAGATCGACCGCAATGCGGTTGCCACCGGTGGCCAGCGAACGCGACCCAATGAATTGGAAGTGCGGCGCATGGAGGCGATTGGCAGCCCGGTGACGGTTACTTCGGAAGTTAACCAGATGAGAGGCACCGGTAATCGGCTCGTTTATGACACTCAGTCGAGAGCCGTTTCAATTGAAGCGAGTCCCGGTCAGGCGGATGTGCATTTTGTTTCCAAGGCGAATGAATTTCGTGGCCGCAGTGTAATGGTCGAACCGTCAGAGTCCGGTGAAAACGGCATTCCACGTGCCGAGGCAAAGGGGGCCGGGTGGTGTCGTCTGACCTCGCCAAGAAATCCAAACCGTGGCGTCGTGGCCAGTTGGACGAAACAAATGCAATTGCAGCCTGTCGACGGGTTGCATCAACTTTCGATGCTGGGCGATGCTCAGGCCAATTCCGGGAGCTTTGGCGATTTAGCGGGCGATGAAATTCACGTCTGGATGCAGGAATTGCCGAGCAAGTCGACAAAAGACTTACCTCCTATCGCAGCCGGCTCACATCGCGATGCCCAGTTGACGGATACGCAGTCGCCCGATCCTCAGACTCCTGTTGCCAGACTGACCGATGTCAGACCAACCACGGCCGGTTACGGGCCGGGCAGCGAGCAGCCACCTGCGACTCCGGCGCAACGCGAAGCAAGATCGCGACCAGAAATGAACGCTCAGCCAAAGCGGCTGCTGGCACGCGGCAATGTGCGATTTAACTCGCCGCGATTGCGCGGGGATACCGAACATTTGGAGCTGTGGTTTGAACAGGCCGCTGGCATTGGTGCTCCCGCCGCCGCATCGCCGGGCGAAACAGGTGCTGGCCCAGCGCTGACTGGCACGCCACCACCCACAACCGGCGCGACAGGGAGCACCGACGGCCGCGGCGGAATTGCCGGCCTGATGTCGCCGGGCGCAGAAGGTGTGCCCGACCGCCAGTATGAACTGCAAGGCAAGATGATCCGAGCCAGGCTCACCACCGTGCCCACTAGCAAAGGAGAGGAGCAGGTCCTTAATGATCTGCAAATCGACGGGAACGTCCGGTTGGTGGAGGTACGGCTTGCGCAAGCTAGCACCGGGTTGGTTCAAAATGGTGCCGCGCCGTTGCCGCCAATGTCAATCTTCGGCGATCTGGTGCGTGTTGACAGAGCCAGCGATCCTAGTGCCTCGATCAGTGTGCGTGGTCGCCCGGCGGAAGTCGCGGATCGCGGCATGAAAATGATCGGTGACGTGATTCGCATGGAACGTGGCCAGAACATGCTCTGGATCGAAGGGCCGGGCCAGATGACTCTACCCCCAAACAGCCGCAATCTGACGCTAACCAGCTCACCAGTACGACCAGTCTCTTCTGTCGCAGCACAGCCGGCTGCCCCGCGAAATTCATTGACCTCGCGTGGCATGGGTGGGCCGGTGACGATTGACTTTCAAGGGGGCATGACCTTTGACGGGCTGACAGCCACGTTCCAGAAGCAGGTCGTGGTCAGCACCGAGCGCCGAACCGTGCAAGCCGCTCATCCAACGGTCCCCCGCACCGAACGAATGCAATTAAAATCCGAACTGGTGGAGGCGCGGTTGCAACAGCGTGTGGACTTTGCCGCTATGAATGGAAGGTCCAGTCAGCAAGATGCAAACTGGCAGCGAGTGGTTTGCAAGGGTGAGGTGAACATGTTTGTGCAGGCCAGCGACCATCGCGGGCCGGCAGCCAACGATCAGATGTTGTTTCGTGATCTGACTCTGGAACAAGAGACCGGCGCGATTCACGCGCTTGGACCAGGCTGGATTGAGAGCTTTCGATTGGGCGAAGCGCGGTCACTTGGCAACATGGGACAACGCCCTGGCGTGGCTGGTGGTCAATCTCCCACAGGCGCACGGCTGGCCAGTGATCTCCGCGCACCGCACCTAGCTCAACGCCCGGGCGACGATGGAAATTGGACCTCCGGTGCAGCAGTAGGAAACAATGCCGGCGGCAAGAAAGAGCAGATCAACTATACGTTTGTCACGTTTGAACGTGAAGTCACCGGCAACCTGAATCATGGCGAGTTGACGCTGCATCAGGATGTCCGCGCCATCTCCGGGCCAGTCTCCAACTGGTCGCAGAAACTGGACCCAGACCATTTTGAGCGAAACGGCCCCGACACCATTTCGATCAAGGCCGACCAACTGACGATGGCGCAGACACCTGGCGAGGGGCAAGCCGGCGGAGCGTCGGAAATTCGTGCGGCAGGTAATATCTCAGTCGAAGGAATGCGGTTTGGCGCAACCTCAGAGCGACCGGAAGGTTCGCAGTTTCGCGCTACGGCCGAACGACTGTCCTACGCCGAATCCAAGGGCCAGATGGTCCTGGAAGGCAACGGTCGCAATGATGCTGTCATCTATTTGCAGGACGCAACCGGAAGGGAATCGAGGTCCGCGTACACGAAAATTAACTTCTGGCCGGACACGATGCGAATCGAAAGCCCCGGCCTGCGGTCGATGACCACGGACTTAAGCCCACTCCAGTAGTGGCGGTGTGCTATCTTTAACTTGGCCGTTGGCCAGGCAGTCAACCTCTCCGATTTGACAAACGCAAACTGAGCGGGGAAAATGGTTTGTGACGCCGGAGGCAGCGTTTTGGGGCAGCGGTTATTTCTTGGAATATTGCCTGCGGAAGTTCTCACAATACCGCGTGATATCAGTCCTTTCTGGTCGATTTGGACTGAAAACCACTATTTTGCATGCCGGGGCAGCAATGGTGGAACTTTTCCCTGGCGACATTCGTCCAAGCTTGTGGAGTGGTTGTGACTGACGCCCAGCTCATCGACGAGGCTCTGGCTGGACAATCCAGCTCGTTTGGGCAATTGGTGACGCGGTATCAGGACCGGCTATACAACACGTTGGTCCACGTACTGGGAAATGCCGAAGATGCCAGTGACGTGGCTCAGGACGCGTTTGTGCAGGCGTTTATCAAGCTGGCGTCGTTTCGCAAACACTCCGCGTTTTATACCTGGCTGTATCGGATTGCATTTAACCTAGCGATCAGCAGCCGCCGACGTGCCAAGCCGACCATTTCCATAGATCAAATGCGCGAGATTGCCGGTAATGAGCCGCTGTCGCAAGTCGATGGTGCGTTGACCATGCTGGACCGCCAAGAGCGTGTGACGCAAGTTCGCACGGCACTGTGCCGATTGAGCGATGAGTATCGCGCGGTAGTTGTACTGCGTGAAATTGATGGCTGTAGTTACGACGAAATTTCCGAGATCCTAACACTGCCGATCGGTACCGTGCGCAGCCGTTTGTTTCGTGCCCGAGTGGAACTGCGAGAATTACTGAAAGAGAACTATCAAGAGGATTTGAAGCTGTAGTCTGCGATGTGGCAGGAGAAAATTGTAACTGATGGGGCACCAAGTTTATTTATGAAGCGCCGCATCGCGGCATTTGTCATTTCATTTTTTTGTCGATCTGTCGTAAGGCAGTTCGCAGCTTGATTCGCGATGGAACCACTAGACCCAAAACCAACCGATCCGACTCTCCCTGCGGGGGCACAACCGCTGCCGTCCGGTGAGGATCTGTCTATGGTTCCTGCGGATGAAATGATCAGTGCGTACTTGGACGGTGAGTTGGAACCTCAACAGCAGCGATTGGTCGAAGCACAACTGGCTGCCAGTCCCGACCTGCGACAGTTGCTCGAAGAGCTGCAATCGGTTCGCAAAAGCCTGAGTTTACTGCCGCGCCTGAGCCTGGATGCAGACTTTGCCGAACGCGTTTTGCGCCGTGCCGAACGACAGATGTTGAGTGAGCCGCCGAGCATTTTGGAAACAACGGATAGCTCAGGGCCGGCAGAGAATATAGTACCATTTGTCGCGGCCAGTAGCCCACGCGCCGAACGGCCATCGCCACACAGTGAACAGCTTCCAGATGCGCCGCGCCGATCACTTCGGCCACTCCTCTGGGCTGCTGTCGCGGTTGCTGCCGTCGTTATGATTTGGGTGACCAATCGCGGGCCACAGCTTGAGCAGGCTGAGGTGGCTGTGCATTTAGATCAGGCTGACTCTGGCAATGGCAATGGTGAGAAATCCGCACCGACATCGGGCACCGTCGCGGCACCTAACTCTGATCAACTCGCGAAGAGAAATTTGCAAAGCTCGCAGCCGCCAGTGGACAAGTTTGCCGCGCGAATTCAAAAAGACAGTCGGAAAGAAAACATACTTGCCGACGATAGGGCAAGTCGCTTGCAAGGGTCTGAAAAGCTTGGCAAATCTTCTACGTTGGACTTACGTTTGGACAAAGAGAACAGTAGTTCGAGAGCGGCTAGTTCCAATTCTGTGGCCGATGCCCTCAAGCCGAACGCGTCGCCGACACGCGGATCGTCGAGCGACGTAGCCGGTTCTGCTGGCAGCGCCGCGAGTACTCCTGCCAGTGGCCCGGTCGTGGGAAGCGGCATAGGGGGTGGAATGGCTGGAGCAGCGAACGGTAGTCAATTGGGCAGTGCTTATGGTGGTCCGCTCAGCTTCAGTGACAGCGATAGCGATTTGTCGGCATTGCAGAAACAACTCAAAAGCCGAGTATCAGGCAACTCGCCCGTCTTGGTGGTGAAGCTATCGATTACACCGGAGGCCTATCGTAGTAAGGCGTTTCAGGCCTTGCTGGCCCGGAACGAACTTGTCCCGGAAACTCGTAACGATCGTGGTTTGCAGTTCGACGGTAGCGCAAGAAAATCTGACGGGGAGGCCGCGGATCAAACCTATTCGCGCAGCAATACCTTGGACAGGCGATCCGACAAAGCAGATATCGCGTCAAAAGTACAATCTTCCCCGGCTGAGCCCAGCGCGCCGGTGCTGAGTGACGACACCGCTGCCGCAGGAGCCGATTCAAATTCCGATGGAAGCGAAGCAAAAAGCGAAAAAGGGGCCGGTGGTGAAGCTGCCGAACCTCAATTGGCGGTGACTGCTGAGAACGAGAAGTCCGACGTAGCACCACCGAAGCAAAAACTAGCCTTGAACAAACGTGGCCTATTGAAGCACGAGTCCAGCGAGACGGGCCGTGGTCTCGAGATGCTGCTGGTCGAAGGAACGACCGATCAAGTGCAGCGTACACTTACCGAACTGAAGTCGATGCCAGGGCAATTTCAGAATATTGAGGTGACGAATTCTTTGCTCGATTCTGACGAGGCTCCGCTTGCAAGTAAGGAGCGTCTAAACGAGCCAGCGGACGGGCTGCACAAATCGACGTCAGCTTCGGCTCAAACAGAGAAATTCGAGCAAGCCGATGCGACCGGAAAGGTTCCGCCTTCACAGCCAGAATTTGCCGACGCTAAACCAGTATATGAAACTCCTGTACGGCCCGCTGCACCATCGTCAGGAGTGCAACCGACGGCAGAAAAGACAGCGGCTGGCGACCCTCAGCCCGCTCTGGACGCGCCGGCCGCTGCTGCCGCACCGAGTATCTTGCCACCAAAAAAGAAAGTGGCCGTTTCCAAAACTGAAACCGCCAGATCAGAACCAACCGGTGGTCGATCCCCCGCCTTCAAGTCCGCAGATTCTGAATCCGCAGACAGCTCCAGTCAGGATCCATCGGAGGCGCTGTCAACTGAGAAGAAGGCCATTCAGAAACAACGTGTTCTGTTCGTCTTTTCAATTGCCGACGCTGCCAGTATCGGCGGCGAGGAGAATGCTACCAAGAGCCCCGCTAAGTCTGTCAAGCCGCGTGCGCCAAGGAGTGCTGAACCGGAGTCTGTCTTGCCGGTTCCTGATGTTCTGAACCCCTAGGATCGCGAGAAGAATAACGTGGGTGTTGACTATTGCGATACGCTGACGGTCGGCACCATCTCGCAGATACAGGCTGCGGCACCGGGACGGTGCCTGCTACATATATTTGACCGCGGCAGGTCGCTCAATTAGATTCCTAGAGTACCCATTTCTCGCAGGAATCCCGCCATGACGATGCACCGCCGCGATTTTATCTCCGCTTCCGCCGCCACGACTCTGCTGGCCGGTCTCGATATTTCCAGTGCGTATGGCAAAGAACCGGCCAACATTGATGCACGCAAATTCCTGTCGCGCGTGGTTTACAAACGTCCCGAGGTCGATGGCTGGCTGAAGGGAGACCAGTACATCTTTGCTCGCTACAACGGCGAGCTGGGTTGGTTACTTCGTAATGCGCATTTTGATGAAGGGGTTGATGGTTCGACATGCTACTACGAGTACGTTGGTGATGGCGCGCACGAACGACGCACGATTGCCTACGCCGACAAACCGTGTCGCATCAATACGTACGGCGACAGCTTCACAATGTGCCACCAGGTCAACGACGGTGAAACCTGGCAAGAGGTACTCGGCTCGCACTTGCTCGAACCAGTGCGGAATTTTGGCGTCGGTGCCTGGTCGGTCTATCAAGCATTCTTGCGGATGAAGATCGAAGAAGAACGCGTACCGTCAGACTTAATCATTCTGAACATCTATGACGACGATCATTACCGCAATCTGGACGCCTGGCGCAATATTCGCGCCGGCAAGGATCGCCGTTTTTTGTGCCCGCCCTGCCCGCACTTGAAGGTGAATCTGGAAACCGGCAAGTGCGAAGAGATGCCCAATCCCTGCCCAACGAGCGATTCGGTTTACAACCTGTGTGATCTCGACTGGGCTGTCGACCGCTTCAAAGACGACTTTGTCTTGAACATTATGCTGGCGCACGCGAATGCCAAGGCGGGCAATCCGGACCGCGCCTATCAGGCGATCATGGATCTGACCAAGACGCATGGCATCAACACGCGAATCGATCGCGGCGACACCGTCAGCCGTTCGGCTCAGGTACTGCACGCCAAGGCGGCACTGCTGGCCACGACGCAAATCGTAAAATGGACTGAGGAGTACGCCAAGCAGAAAGGGAAGCAGGTGCTGTACGTCCTGTCGTTCAATGCCGGCACCGTGGCCCGAAAGTTGAGCGAGGGAACTCGCTTTGATCAGTCGTTTGTCGACTATCTGAAGCGGGAGAATCTGCCGCATGTCGACCTGCTGGCCAAACACGAGGAAGAATACGCGCGCTTCAAAGGCTCTGTTGAGCAGTACCTGGCACAGTATTACATCGGCCATTACAACCCACGGGGGAATTTCTTCACCGCCATGGCGATCAAACCGAAGCTGGTGGAAATGCTGGATCCGAAGCCGTTGCCGTATCGGTGGGATGCTCCGGCCAAGAAGTGATCTGGAGAAATGGTGACCTTTGACGGGTGGTTGGAACCGCTTCACTGAATCGGTTACACTCAAGGTGCAGGAGGATAATGTCCTACTGAGCAGCATCGCCACCGTAGCGTTCCCTCACCCGACGCTGGGGCGTCGACCTCTCCCAGAGGGAGAGGTGGAATTGCACAAGTTCGGCCACCCAAAAAAATAATCACTGGCAATGCCAGTGGCACACGATTCAACTCCAAATCCACCGCATGTCCATCGCCAGTCCAACCCTCCTCGGTCCTGAGTTACTTGCGCAGCTCGAAAAGCTGGAGCTGGTCACGCGGCGGATTTTTCGTGGGCGGATGAAAGGGGAACGCCGCAGCAAGCGGAAAGGGCAGAGCGTCGAGTTCGCCGACTTTCGCAACTACGTTCCAGGAGACGATCTCCGCTTCATCGATTGGAACACCTACGCGCGGCTCGATCGCCTGTTCCTCAAAATGTTTCTGGAGGAAGAGGATCTGCACTTTTATGCGTTAATCGATGCCAGCAGCTCGATGGATTTTGGCAGCCCGACGAAGTTGCAGTACGCCAAGCAACTGGCCGCGTCACTCGGTTTCATCGGGCTGGTCCGTGCCGATCGCGTGCGGAT
Source organism: Planctomycetota bacterium (assembly GCA_034440595.1). Classification (GTDB taxonomy): domain Bacteria; phylum Planctomycetota; class Planctomycetia; order Pirellulales; family JALHPA01; genus JAWXCH01. The sequence goes on from JAWXCH010000307.1 coordinate 16,191, forward strand.
CGAAACGCTCGGCCAGCCGCTCCGTGCTCCCTCCCCCGTGTTTCGTGGACGCAAAAGCCTGTGGCGGATGGTTTCACACCTGGATGCAATCGAGCCGGGCCAGAATGTCTCGCTCGCCGAAGGGGTCAAAAACTTCTGCCTGCGAAACACCGGCAAGGGTATCCTGGTATTGATTAGTGACCTGATGGATAAGGAGGGGTATAAGACCGCACTGCGGCACCTCATTGCACGCGAAATGGACGTGTATGTGGTACAGGTGCTGTCGCGCGAAGAGACCGATCCGGACGTAACGGGCGATCTCAAGCTGGTCGATGTGGAGGACAGCGACACGGCGGAGATCACCGTCAGTGCCCCGTTGCTGGCAAAATACAAAGCCACGCTCAATGCTTTTGTGGATGAAGCGAAGTCCTATTGTACGCGGCGCGGAATGAGCTACCTGCTGGCACGCAACGATATTCCGGTGGACCAGTTGGTTTCGAACTATTTGCGTCGTCGCGGGCTGGTTCGGTAGCCAGTGTTTTGTGACAGATAGGAATTAGGATAGTGTGCCACTGGCTTTGCCAGTGTGAATCGCTTGAAAGCACGGCGTCTTCTCAGTTTTCAGCACTGGCGGAGCCAGTGGCACACAGAAATACAGTAGTCAGGCTGGCGGAACAACTGACAGAAAATTGACACACGATTGATTGCCCCTTTGATCCGGAAGAGTTTTTAGCAAGCTATGGGATTCCTACAAACGCTATCCTGGTGGCAGTGGACGGTGTTGGGGCTAGTCCCTCCGGCGATCGTGGCGCTCTATTTTCTGAAGCTCAAGCGTTACCCATTGGAGGTGCCTAGCACCTACCTGTGGAAAAAGAGCATCGAGGATCTGCACGTTAACAGCCTGTGGCAACGGATTCGGACCAGTCTGCTGTTGTTCTTGCAGTTGCTGTTTGTCGCCGCGCTGATGATAGCGCTGCTGCGCCCGCATTGGCTGACGGAGCAGGCCATCGATAGCCGCGCGATCTATCTGCTGGATGTCTCGGCTAGCATGCGTTCCACCGATGTTGGTCCGAATCGATTACGCGCCGCCAAGGACCGAATTATTAAGCAGATCGAGCAGATGAATTCGTCGGACAAGGTAATGCTAATCAGCTTTTCGGACGTGGCGCGCGTGGAGCAAAGTTACACATCCACTCGGCAATTGCTGATCGATGCTGTTGAGCGGGTTCAACCGACCGATCGATCTACTTCAATTGACGGAGCCTTGCCTTTGGCAGCAGGGCTGGCAAATGCCGGTCGACCGATGTCCGACGACGAAGGAGCAGCCGCGGAATCACTGCCGGCCACGATGTACATCTTCAGCGATGGTCGCTTTCGCGATGTCACAAATTTTTCACTGGGTAACTTGACGCCCAAGTACGTCCCGATTGGAGACCCCAACTGCAGGAATGCCGGCATTGTGGCCTTTGAAGTTCGGCGAAACGAAGATCGACCTGGCAAGTTGCAAGCCTTTGCACGCATTGAAAATAGCGCAAGTGAGGATTTGGATCTTGGTCTCGACCTGTTTTTGGACGGACGCAGAGTCGACGCCAGCAGCGTGAAAGTCAGCAAGCAAAACTCGGCTGGAGCCGTATTTGACTTGGGAGATTTAGATTCCGGAATCCTTGAAATCAGAATCACCAATACCGATGCTTTGGCCGCCGACAATCGCGCCTGGGCTGTGCTAAGCAACCCTCGACCGGCCAAAGTTCTGTTGGTGACTAGCGGCAATGAACCTCTTGAGCGCGCACTTTCAACCGAGAAGGCTGCTCTCCTGGCCGATGTCTCGGTGGTACAACCAGCCGAACTACTGACCGACGTCCATAAACGGCTGGCCGCCAGCGGGGCGTTTGACCTGATCATCTATGACAATTGTAAGCCGGCGGACATGCCACAAGCCGACACTTTTTTCCTAGGGCAGTTGCCCCCTGATGGTCGCTGGAAGATCGATCGAGAAGTTGTCTCGCCGCAGATTATTGATAGCGATCGGAATCACCCGATCATGCAGTGGACCGACGCCAGCGAGATCATTATTGGCGATGCCATTACGCTCGTTCCACCCGTCGGGGCCACTCGGCTCCTCGACTCCACCAAGGGAGCTTTGCTGGCCATCGCCCCACGCGATGGCTTTGAGGATGTGGTGCTGGGATTCTCGATTCTTGCTCCGTCGAAGGATGGCAACCAAACTCTCAATACTACCTGGCATATCAAGCCCAGTTTTCCCACCTTTATTCTCGACCTGCTGCAATACCTGGGTGGCCATCGCCAATTGGCAACCGGGGTCAATCTACAGCCCGGCAGCGCGATCGACCTTCGTGCCGATGCCGGAACCAAGGAACTAACCGTTAAAAGTCCCTCAGGCAAAACGACCACCGTCGTCCGGGGGCCAAGAAACCAGTTCCCGTTCTCCGCCACTGGCGAATTGGGGCCTTACGAAGTCCGCCACCAGGACCAGATAGTGCAGCGTTTTACAGTGAATTTGTTCGATGCGATGGAGTCGGATATCCGCCCACGCGAGGAAAATGCGATTCAGATCGCCAATACCAAGGTTGAGGGAGACCGTGCCTGGGAAACCACCCGGTTTGATGCCTGGAAGTATTTGCTGGTGCTGGCACTTGGCTTGCTGTTATTCGAGTGGTATATCTACAATCGCCGCGTTTATCTATAAATTAACCGACACGGTAAACTAAACGGCCATGTAATCAGGCACACGGCGGAAGTTACCTGTTCTGAACCGCGAACCCTAGACCGCTATGACCGCACGTTCATCTCAGCCGCGACGGCGTTCAGACAGTTCTGTTTCAAGCAGTTCTGTTTCAAGTCGGCCACGTGTCGAAACGTCCGCTGCGGCCAGGGTCTATACCGACAAGCCGAATAAGAAGAATATCGTCAACCGGCTGCTCGAGAGCACGCTCATCGGCAAGATGAGTTATCAGGAATACCGCACCAAAGTGCGAAACGTGTATGACGGCCCTAAAGGGGCCTTGCTAGCAACGTGCAGCATGCTGTCATTACATGCACCAC
>JAWXCH010000308.1:0-3866 GCA_034440595.1 Planctomycetota bacterium
CCTCTGTCCCCCTCGACCCTTACTGACCCTTTTGTCAGTTTCTTCCTCTATATCCGTCTTCTTGTGGGACAAACCCAAAGATGGGTCGGAATGGGTCAATGGGTCCGTGTCCTTTTGGCGCAAGCCCACTCCGAAGTATGTGACGATGTGATGCTGCTCCTTCGCGTCAAATCGTTTGCGGACCTGCTGTCCGAATGCCTTTAGGTTCAGCCTCTCGATTTCGCGTTCAGCACACCATTGTTCATACGCTCGATAGAGGTGCTTCGATTGGATTTTCTGGCCGGTGCCGAGTTCACAAGATTCCTCGAAAAATGCGGTTAATCGGTCCGATTCGATCTGGTATGCGCTTGTTGCATCTTGAACCGTCTGCGGGGGTTCCAAACCGCATCGGTCCCATGCTCTTGAACCGTCCACAAGCCAGCGCAAGATTCCGGGCGCTTCTGCCCGCAACTTGTCCTTCAAATCTTTGTTATCCCTCACTCCACAGAATTGCTGCGTGAAAGGAATCAATCGCATACGCCGCCAAAAGCCGTAGCTATCGTCGCGCACATCAGGCTTATGATTCGTCGCAAGCCAGAACTTCGCCGTGGGCTGGAACGTAAAGAACTCCCGGTGAAGAAAGCGGGCAGTAAGAGGGTCACAACCAGTGATCGCTTTTATTCGCGCTTCGTTCAGACGGACACCATCCCCAGTCTCAGAGCTAGTGACAAAGCGTTTGTTGACGAGCTTAGCTACGTCATTCGGAATTCCGGAACGCGCATGCAGTTCCAACGCACTGAATGGAAGGTCGTCTGCGTAGTCACCAAGAACCGCCGCGACGGTATTCATCAGCGTCCCTTTGCCATTTGCGCCAGAGCCCCAGTTCATGAAAAGGCATTGCTCGTTTGTCATACCAGTCAACGAGTAACCAAGTGCCCGGTGAATGTATTCGATCAGATCACGCTCGCCGCCGAAAAGCTGGCAGATCGTTTGTTCCCATAGGGGGCATTTCGCGGCTGGCTCATAGGATGTTTTCACTGACATCGTGATCCGGTCCGTCGGTCGCCCTGCCCGCAATCGTCCACTCCTGAGATGCACAACCCCATTCCTAACCCCGATCAACCAGGGATCGCAGTCCCAATCATTACCTGCATCGCTGATCGGTGTGACTGTCTTAGCGAGTGCCAACATGTTTTCAATGCGCCGACGCGACTCACCGTCAATCGCCCATTTGTATCGGCGCTTTCGCGTTTTTGAGTCTTTCAGGCGAAAGGTGTCCTGCTGACGAAGCCGCATCGCGCTGACCGCAAGTCGGTGCATTTCGCCATCCGTGTCAGGAACCCAACGGTGTTCCGCGAATCTCAGCCACCGTCCGCGCCGATGATCAAAACGCACTCGTTTGCCGAATTCTTTCGCGAAATACTCGGCGTCTCCGGCTTCGGTATCAGCAAATTTTCGATTACTCATATCATCCCTTGATGGTCCTGTGTAGCTGGCACCCTTGCACCGGTCACGACCTCACATTTACTAGCTGCTGTCTGCATTGCGTTCTCCTGAGAAGGCCAGTGTGAATCTGAACTGGTCGCGACCATGTTGGGTGACACTGGCTGTCCTCCGCCAACTACAACACGGAAGGAATTTGCTACGTTGCAAACCCATAACACCCAGGTCTGCAAGGTTAGCCCCGGGACGGGCAGGAGATTTCGGGGGTATTTGTTTTGGAGTGTCCTAGCGGGAACGAGTTTTACGAGAACGATTCACATATTTGCGAACCGCCTCACAACCCCGTTCACGATGTGCCGTGGCCTCTTCGATGACAATTACTTTCCACAACCAGAAGAGGTTTCCGATTTTGCCGATTCGGATTTCGGCGTCAACCTTTGAAAGATGACAACGATCTACAAAAAACCGATACAGACTCTTCATCACATCCTCAGGCGCAGGAGTCTCCGATAGAGACAACAGAATCCTCTCCGCGGCCCTCAGACTTTCTGGATTAAGAAATTGCTCCGCTTGGGCGAACACTTCGGTGACGATACGACGGTTGCTTACGCCAATCTTCTGAAGATACTCAACTACAGCTTTGAGAGCTGCCCTGGCGTTGTGGATCTTTGTCTTCAACTTTCGTAGACGAGCTGCACCATGCCTCCGCCAACTCTTTCGGTCGCGCTGAAGCTGCGGCATCCAATCGGCACGATCCCCGCTGATATAGAGACTCGCAACCAAGACCACTAGTTCCTGCTCATGTTGCGGCCTCAATCCTTTCGATGCTCCAAGCTCCTCCAAGCTCTCTAGCACCCACTGATAAGGCCAGTCCGGGTCAGCTCTCGTTGATTCAAAAGGGTCACGAAGTTCGCGGAGAGCATCCACGAGAAGATCGCCGACGGTAGCGACGCGATGTTGCTTGGGGACAGACATGGCACTCTAATTCTCGGTCGGGCGACGTTTAGACATTTAATTTAGCGTGTAAAAGTTCCAGAGCCATCCGCTAAAGGGGTCGGTCCATCTTTCTCGCGGGGGGACCCCCACCTTCCACCTCCAGGGTTTTATACCCGCGTCCGGGCTTTGATGGACCCTCCCCCCGTGTGCAACTTGCGGCCTCACCCCAATCGAGAACCACTTACAGTTCTTTGTCTTGACTATTAAAGATTAATCTTTATCATTGTGTGATGCCCCGGAAGCAGAAGGAAGAGAAGCGGCTGTTATTCAACTTCGTCATCGACGAGGTTATGTATGAGGGCCTTGAGACCATCGAAGAACGTGACGGCATCTCGATGTCCGCGCAAGTGCGGCGAGCTGTCGCTGATTGGCTGAAAGCGAGGGGTATCCACGTAGACCCGATATTGAAGTCAAAGCGGAAACGATCTGCGCAGGAGGGACGACGATGAGAGCTGCGATTTACGCCCGCGTATCGACGCTCGACCAAAAACCTGAGAATCAACTCGCCGAAGTCCGGCGCTACGTGGAGGCACGCGGCTGGACCGCTCGGGAGTACGTCGACCATGGGGTCAGCGGAGCGAAGGACCGTCGCCCTGCGCTCGATGAACTTGTCACCGACGCCAAGCGGCGGAAGTTCGATGTCCTCGTGTGCTGGCGACTGGATCGGCTCGGTCGCAACCTCCGGCACTTGCTGACCGTGATCGAGACGCTGCAGGCACTCGGGATCAGCTTCGTGAGCTTGAACGAAGGAATAGACGCCACGACACCGGCTGGCCGCCTGCAACTGCAGATGATCGGCGCTTTTGCCGAATTTGAAAGGGCCCGGATCCGAGAGCGCGTCATGGCGGGGCTCGCACGGGCCAGAGCCGTCGGCACGCGCTTGGGAAGGCCGAGAGCCACTCCCCTGCCGATGAACGCGCCCGAGGGCCTCACAGCGCGTCATGCGGCTGTTCTGTGGGGCGTCTCGAAAAGCACGGCACACCGGCGACTCTTAGCCGGAAAGGTCCCGCCGATGGGACAATCCCTCGAAATCGAGTGCTAGGTTTCGCCTCATTTCCGGCGCTGGCTAAGCGGGGCTCAGCTCATTTCAGCCAGGGGACAATCAACTGTTTTGTGTCCCACTCATCCGAAGTCACATTTGGTGAAATTATCGGGGCACGCTCAGCAGAGTGGACCAGGACACCCTACCGGCTTGCCGACTTCCTCAGCCGTTCTTGGCAATTAGTGACGACCCGCACTTGCAGGTATACACTCTCCGCACCGCGGGGAACCCGCCCCGCGAACCTCTGATGCCATTCGGTTCTGAACCCGTCTCTTGAATCAGCGGAGGTTTTCGTATGTCTCTAATAACACTGACCCTAATCGCTGTCTTAAGAACGGCGCGATTCGTCAGCGCTGAATGCGGTTGAGCCGCCGGGCCGTGTGATTGCAGTTGGAGCCCACGTTTA
>JAWXCH010000309.1:0-20628 GCA_034440595.1 Planctomycetota bacterium
GAGCCTGACGATGCTGATGCTGGCCGGTACGCTGGTGCGGGCGGCGGAGATGGCCAACCCGACGCTGGTGATCGTGACCGACCGCAACGACCTGGACAACCAGCTCTTCGATACCTTTGCGATGGGCCGCGGCTTGCTGCGGCAGGACCCCGTGCAGGCCGAGAGTCGCGAGCATTTGCGAGAGCTTCTCGACCGCGCCAGCGGCGGCGTGGTGTTTACAACGATCCACAAGTTCACCGAGAGCACCGAGAAGGATCCGGAGAAGCGCGCGATCAACAAACGGGCGAACATCGTGGTGATGGCGGACGAAGCGCACCGCAGCCAGTACGGATTCGTCGACGGCGGCGCGAAGTGGATGCGCGATGCGCTGCCGAACGCGACGTTCGTCGGCTTCACCGGCACGCCGCTCATCAACACCGACACGACGACGAAGGCGGTCTTCGGCGACTACGCCGACGTGTATGACATCCGGCAGGCGGTGGCGGACGGCGCGACGGTGCCGCTCTACTACGAGCCGCGGATCGTGAAGCTGACGATCGACGAGAAAGGCGCGGAAGAAGGCGCGCGGATCGTCGCCGAGGCGGCGAAGGCGGAAGATGACGGCGAGGAGACAAGCGAAAACATCCGCATCCCGCTGGAGGCGTTGTACGGCGCGCCCGAGCGGCTGGAGCGTGTGGCGAAGTTCATCGTGGAGCACTGGGAGCAGCGGCGCGGCGCGATGGAAGGCAAGGCGATGGTGGTGACGATGAGCCGTGACATCGCTGCGCGGTTGCATGACGAGATTGCCAAGCTCCGCCCCGAGTGGGCATACGATGACGACGACAAGGGCGTGATGAAGGTGATCATGACCGGCGGGCCGGGCGATCCAGATTACATGGCCCGGCACGTGCGGAGTAAGGCGCAGCGCAAGGCACTGGCGGATCGATTCAAAGACCCGGCGGATGACTTCCGCGTGGCGATCGTGGTGGACATGTGGCTGACGGGATTTGATGTGCCTTGCGCGCACACGATGTACGTGGACAAGCCGCTGGCCGGGCATAACCTGATGCAGGCAATCGCCCGAGTGAACCGCGTGTACGGCGAGAAGCCCGGCGGGCTGATCGTGGATTTGATCGGTCTGGCCGATCCGCTGGCCGATGCGCTCAAGACGTACGCGAACGCGACGGGTGAAGACGAGAAGCCGATCAAAGAGTTGCAGGACGAAGCGATTCCGGCGATGGAGTCGGCGTTCGAGCAGTTGCAAGGCTTTTTCCACGGTTTCGACTACACCGCGGCCCTCGACGCCGAACCGGCGCGGGTGCTTCGGATCTATCTGGGCGCGATCGATCACGTGCTGGACCTCAATCAAGCGGTGGGTGAGGAGACGGGCTGGAAGCGGTTCCGCGGGATGGTCAAGCGGCTCTCGACGGCGTTCGCGCTGTCGGTGCCGCGCGAGGAGACGAAGGGCATCGCGCCGCACCTGGCGTTCTTCCAGCGGATCGCGGCGATGATCCGCAAGCGGCTGGTTGACGATGCCGGGCCGACGACGGGCTCGGGTGGATCGTCCGACATCGACGCGGCCGTCCGGCAGGTGATCGGCGGCGCTGTGGATGCGGGCGAGGTGATCGACCTGTTCGCTGCCGCGGGTTTGGACGCGGCGCGGCTAGATATTCTGAGTGAGGATTTTCTGAACCGGGTCAGTGCGTTGGAGCAGAAGAACCTCGCGCTCGAGACGCTGCGGAAGCTGCTGACCGATCAGATCAAGATCAGCGAGCGGACGAACCTTGTGCAGGCGCGGAGGTTCCGCGAGGCGCTGGAGAAGGCGATGCTCGGCTACACAAACAAGCAGATCGGCACGGCCGAGATGATCGCGCAGCTGCTGGAGATGGCCAAGTGGGTTCGCGAGGCCAAGCGGCATGGCCAAGACCTCGGCCTCAACGACGAAGAGACTGCTTTCTATGACGCGCTGGCAGAGAACGGCTCGGCCAAGTCAGTCATGAAATCCGACCAGCTCCGCCTGATGGCTCGCGAACTGGCCGAGATGGTCAAGAGAATGCCCAAGCTCGATTGGACGCAGCGGGAGAGCGTCCGCGCCGACCTTCGGCGCAAGGTTCGGCGGCTGCTGGCGATGTACGGCTATCCCCCCGATCTCTCCGAAGACGCCACGCAACTTGTTCTGAAACAAGCCGAACTCTCGACCGATCACGCTGTCGAACTGTAAAAGTTCGACCATTTCCTTCTTGAAAAAAAGCCAGCACCTCTGCTAGGCTGATTCAAGGGCAATCTAATGACTGGTTTCCCGCCTGCGCGGGAAAGACGGGAGGGCTGCGCCTTTGAGAGTAGAAAAGGTGAGAGTAGTAAGTAGTATTCTGCGTTTTGAATGGTCGACCTCTTCTCGCACTCGGCTACGGCACGGGGACAGTGCCTGCTACGTTTCGCCGCATCAGTGCATACGGCAGCACCTGTCCACGCAACTCGCGCAGGCGGTGTTCGACGACTTCAAAACCGAACTTTGCAAAGAACGGCTGCGCGGTCAGGCTGACGTGGGAGGTCAGTTCAACGATGCCTTGTTCGGCTGCTTCCAGAAATATCCGCTCCATCAATGCGCGGCCAATGCCACGCCGCGGGGCATCCCCTGCGACAAAAAACGTATCGACGGACCCCGTCGGTTGAACGTCCGCAAAGCCGACGATGCGGCCGTCCAGCTCGGCGACGAATGGCCGGTTCGCGGTAATCCGATTTTTCCACACTTCGCGGTCAAGCTTTTCCGGTGCCCAGGCGTTGAGTTGCTCGGGGGTGTAATCTGCCGCGGCGATCTGCCGGACACTAGACCGAAAGACGGCCAGCAGCGGTAGTTCGTCCCCCGGTTGAAAAGTGCGGATCTGAATCACTGGGCGGCCTGCGGAATGTGTAACGTTACAACTTTGGCGTTTGATATGAGGACTCAGTTTACACTGGTTGGTTTCGCTGCGGCAGTATTTGCGCGGCGCACTGGCGGAGCCAGTGGCACACGTTACGTTCCCTCACCCGCGGCTGATACCGCGACCTCTCCCGCAAGCGGAAGAGGTGAAGGGGCGTGAGAGCGTTTGCAAGTCCTTGCATTTCGGCCGCGGCTCCGCTCAAGTAGAAACAGTCTAATAGCAGCGATACGCGACGAGAGAAAGGAGCAACAGGGTGAACGATATTCTCAAAAAAGCGCGATTCACGTTCATCGTGCTGTTCTTCTTGATGATTTTTGCGGTTCCGTTGCTCGGGATTATTTGGATCGGGCTGGGGGCGGTAATCGCCGGCGTGTTTATCATCGGCGGGCTGATTCTGCTGCAATTGCCGATCTACTGGATGCTTCGCAAGTCGCTGCAAAGTGAGCAGCAGACGCCGGATGAAACGCGATTATAGCGGTGTATGGGGACGCGACATGACACAATCAGCCGCAACGCGCTAGCGTCCGGTTAACAAAATGCCCGCAGGAACCAGGGGCTAGTACCCTCTGGCTGATGGCATCGAAAGCGTTCCTCCCCGCTCCTGGTTCTGCACTTCCGTAGCGGATATTATGACGGATTGTCTTTCTACCAAAATTCTCCGCAGTAGCCCCGGGCGAGCCAATCGTGACAGACCGCGTTATTTCACTACGCAAAGTCGCGGTGCATAACCTGAAGCAGGTCGACCTGGACCTGCCGCATCAGCGGCTGATTGTGTTTTGCGGCGTGAGTGGCAGCGGCAAGTCCAGCCTGGCACTGGACACGCTGTATGCCGAAGGGCAGCGGCGCTACATCGAAAGTTTTTCGCCGTATACGCGGCAATTTTTGGAGCGATTGGACAAGCCGGATGCGGAGTCCATCACTGGGCTGCCCCCGGCGATTGCGGTGACGCATAAAAACGTCAGCCGCTCGGGCCGCTCGACCGTCGGCACCACGACGGAAATCAACGACTACCTGCGGCTGTTGTTTGCCAAGCAAGGCCGCGTGACTTGCGCGAGATGCCAGACCAAGGTGCGGCGCGATAGCCCGGCGAGTGTGGCGGAGTTGCTGCTGCGGTTGCCGGATGGGGCGCGATACATTGTGGCGGCACCGCTGCAATTGACAACGCAGATGGACTGCGCGGATCAGATCGCCGCACAACTGAAGGAGCAAGGGTATCTGCGCGTGATTGTTAGTGGCAGGACGGTACGTCTGGATGAAGGAGAGCCGGGCGAATTGCTGAGTGGTGCATCGGAATTGCTGGTGGTGATTGATCGATTGACCGCAGGGAGTACCACACCACAGCGGATTCGGGACTCGCTGGAGAGTGCATTTCGTGTCGGCGAGGGAGCCAGTGCGGTTTTGCTGGATTCTGAGAAGGCACCGGAGTCTTGGTCAGCCGGACAGGGACGCGCGGCGAATCTGGACGATCGCACTTGGTGGGAAGTTCGTTTCAGCGACCGCATGCAATGTGGCACCTGCGGGACGTTGTACATTGAGCCGGAGCCTCGGCTGTTCAGCTTTAACAGCCCGTTGGGTGCTTGTCCTGAGTGTGAAGGCTTTGGTACGCGCAGCGAGATCGACATGGAGCTGGTTGTGCCGGATCCGAAGAAAACGCTGCGCGAAGGGGCGATTGCACCTTGGAGAACGCCCGCGTATGTGCACGAGCTGGAGGAATTAATTGCGCTGGCGGGTGACTATGACCTGCCGCTGGACGTGCCATATAGAAAGCTGACGGAAGCGCAGCGGCGGATTGTTATCGAAGGAGTACCAGAGCGAAAGTTTGGTGGGCTGACTGGGTTCTTTGCCTGGCTGGAGCGCAAGAAGTACAAGATGCATATCCGCGTCTTTCAAAAACGCTGGCGAAAGCAGCAGCCGTGCAGTGCGTGCAACGGCACGCGGTTGCGACCCGAGGCACTGGCCGTGCAGGTGGCAGGATTGAATTTTCCGGCGGTACTGGCCAAGAAGATCGAGGACTGCTTAGCGTTTTTGCAGGAACTGCCCGATAGTTCCGAAACCTCTGCTGCGGAATCAATCGCAGCGGCGAACGGCGCAGCATCGAACGGAGCAGTATCGAACGGTTCGGTGCCAATTGCCGGCCGGCTGGCGCTTACGCAGCTTCGGTCACGGCTCGGTTTTTTGTGTTCGGTTGGACTAGGGTATCTCACGCTGGATCGTGCGCTGAAAACGCTGAGCGGGGGAGAACTGGCACGTGTGACGCTGACCGCTACGCTCGGTTCCAGTCTGGTGCAGATGCTATATGTACTGGATGAGCCTTCGGTTGGCTTGCACCCGGCGGATGTTGATCGATTGGTGCAGGCGATTGTTTCGCTGCGCGACCGCGGTAATTCGGTTGTTGTCGTCGAGCATGAAGAAACTCTGATTCGTGCCGCCGATCAAATTGTTGAGGTCGGCCCTGGTGCTGGCGAACGAGGGGGGCAAATTGTTTTTCAAGGTACGCCGCAAGAAATCGAGCAATGCACGACCAGTGTAACCGGTGATTTTCTAGCCGGGCGGCGCGGGGTGACTGGCCCACGAACGCGGCGGACGCCAACGCACGGTTGGATTCGGCTGAGCGGTGCCAGCGGGAACAATTTGCAGAATTTGACGGTCGATTTTCCGCTGGGCTTGCTATGCGTAGTCAGTGGTGTGAGCGGTGCCGGCAAGAGTACGCTGGTCGACGAGACGCTGTACCCGGCGTTGTTGCAGCGCAAGCGAATGGAAGGCCCGCGACCGTTGACGTTTTCCGATGTGATTGGAGATAGCCAGGTCGAAGATGTGATGCTGGTCGATCAAAGCCCGATTGGGCGGTCTCCACGGTCGAATCCGGTGACGTATATCAAGGCGTTCGATGAGATTCGCGCGGTCTTCGCCGATACGCTGGAGGCACGCACGCACAATTTTACGGCGGGGCAATTCAGCTTTAATGTCGATGGTGGCCGCTGCACGCAATGCGAAGGGGATGGGTATCTGCAGATCGACATGCAGTTTCTGGCGGATGTGTTTATGAAGTGCCCGTCGTGCCAGGGGAAGCGTTATCGTAAAGAAATCTTGAAGGTCCATTATCGCGGGCGCAGCATTGCCGATGTGCTGGAGATGACGGTTCGCGAGGCGTTCGCTTTTTTTCGTGGGCTGCCCAAGGTGCAGGCACGGCTGAAGCAGTTGATTGATGTGGGGCTGGATTATCTGCGGCTGGGGCAGCCGGCCAACACGTTATCGGGCGGAGAGGCACAGCGGCTGAAACTGGCGGCCTATATGTCTAGCGCGAAACGATCGCGGACGCTGTTTATTTTGGACGAACCGACGACCGGGCTGCACTTTGCCGATGTCACACAACTGCTAGACTGTTTTGAGGGGTTGCTGTCGGTCGGGCACTCGCTGATTGTTGTCGAGCACAACTTGCAATTGATGAAGTCGGCGGATTATATCATCGACCTTGGCCCAGGTGCTGCCGAGCAAGGTGGCCAGATTGTGGCAGCGGGCACGCCGGAGGAAGTGGCACAGAACCCGCAATCGGCGACCGGCCGACTGCTGGCGGCAACCTTCGCACGCGAGCGAGAACTGATGGCGGGGATTTAGGCTACAGTCGCCTTTCGCTCCGCGAAAGAGTGCTTAACTCGGACAGCAGGCTTAAAGCAACATCATAGCATTTACTAGCCGGTGCTCTTTCACGGAGTGAAAGGCAACAGCCACACACTCACAAAGCTTTTCCTTGAACGACACGTTGAACCAACCTGACTTTATCCTTGGCGATTCGAGCGATGCCGTAGCGCGGCTATATGTCCGCGTGCCGCGCGAGGAATCGGCTGCCGGTGCGATTCTGCAAGGACAGATCAGCGGGCCGGATTGCCGCTACGCGGATACGTTGCGCACGACTGTGAAGTTGCGCGATAAAGGCCCTGGCCCGACGTTGCTGGCCGAGGTGGCGATACCCGAGCCGTGCTACTGGACGCCGGAGCTGCCGTTTTTGTACCGCGTGAAGGTAGCGATCGAGCAAGGTAATTCCGAACGGCTCGAAGCAACGGCCATAGCAAAGGCAGAAATGAGTCTCTCGCGACAGATTGGCCTGCGTAGACTCGGCGCGCGCAATCGTTCGCTGTTCTTGAGTGGCAAACGGTATGTCCCACGCGGAAGGTTTCTGGCTGCGCCCAACGAGCAGGCTGTCGAAGATGCTCATGCGGCGGAAGGAGCGATTTGGACTGTGTCCCCTGCGGAGCAACTTTGCGAACAGGCTAGCGAGATCGGTGTACTGCTGGTCGCGCAGATGCCCGCCGAGCTATCCGGCAGTGAACTAGTCGCTGAAGTGCGTCGCTTAGCACGGTGGCCGGCGGTCGGAGTGGTGTTGCTGGGTGAGAGTGAGAAAAAGCGAGATATCGTCACATTGCGCCGAGCTGCACCGAATTTGTTATTTGCAGTGCCGTTTCGAGCGGAGCTGGCAACAAGCGATCCTGCATCGGATATCGCAGATCTTCTGTGGCTGAGTGTGGAGAGCGCAAGCGAGCACGACTTGGCAGCATTGCGCAATTGCCGCTGGCCGATTTTGGTTCAAGGAGTGGGCGTAGCCAGTAAGGTTCTGCAAGAGAGTGAAGACTGGACCGCGGCGCGACGGAGAGTCGATCTACTTCAGGACACGATGGCGGAGCATGGCGATTTTGCGGGGTACTTTGTGCGGTAATTCGTGGCACGGGCAAATAATGCGATACAATATTGTAACCCGAAGCGCCAGCGAGACGCAGCACGTTTGACGAATTTCCTCGCTAGCGCGTCGGGTTAATATGCGGTCGACTCGACAACGACACTGGCAGAGCCAATGGCACACGCTTGAACATTTAGATTTACACTTACATGTCCGCCGAAGCTGAACCTGACTTCTCTCGCTATGTGCGGCAGATGCGCTATGCGCCGATCGGTGAGGCGGGGCAGCAGCGGCTGCAAGATTCTCGCGTGCTGATCTGTGGTTGCGGGGCACTTGGTTCTGTCGTGGCCAATACACTAGCACGGGCTGGTGTTGGACATTTGCGGATTGTGGATCGCGATTTTGTCGACCTGAGCAACTTGCAGCGGCAGGTATTGTACGATGAAGCGGATGTCGAGGCATTGCGTCCCAAGGCTATCGCCGCCGCAGCGAAGCTTCGCGCGATCAATTCCGGTATCTGCATTGAGCCGATCGTCGCCGATATCGACTCCAGCAATATTCTGGAGCTATGTCGCGATATCGATTTAATATTGGATGGGACCGATAACTTTGAAACGCGCTTTTTGATCAATGACGCCGCGGCGCAGCTTGGCCTGCCGTGGGTCTTTGGGGGCTGCGTCGGCGCCGAGGGACAAGTGTTGGCCATTCTGCCTGGCGGACCCCCTTGCTTGCGCTGCTTGATGCCGGAACCACCTCCCGCCGATAGCTTGCCAACTTGCGACAGCGCGGGTGTCATCGCATCCATTGTGCAGATCGTTGCCTCGATGCAAGCGTGCGAAGCGATCAAGCTGCTGGTTGGCGATCTGGCCAGTTTGAGTCGCGAGCTGGTGCTGGTCGATCTTTGGAAAAACAGCACGCGACGGATCCGACTGGATCAGCTTCGCAATGGGGCAGGTTGTCCGACCTGCCGACGCGAGGAATTTCCCTGGCTGGCCGGAACCCGCACATCGCAGACAGCAGTACTGTGCGGTCGCAACGCGGTGCAGATTAGTGCGGCGGGAATAGATCGCACTGATGGGAAGATATCGCTGGAGACATTGGCCGAGCGATTGAATGGCGTTGGCACAGTCACACGCACGCCGTACCTCTTGCGATTGGCAGTGGGAGAATACCTGCTAACGATCTTTCCCGATGGCCGCGCGATCATCGGCGGGACGGAAGATCCGGTTGTGGCACGGACGCTGTATGCCAGATATGCGGGAGGTTGAGTGGTTGCAGTGATGGCTAGCGAACGGTGCCGCGATTAGTTCGACTGCCTGCTTGCGTCTGCGAACTTTTTGAATCCGGCCACGGGCGTTGGGTCTACGCGGAACCCAATTGCGTTGAAGTCTCCTTTTGCTTGGTACACCTTCTCCCAGTCAACAACGCCGAATTTCAAGTCGCTGGAAAACGATGTGCTGATTTGACCGGTTGCCTGCACTTTCACGGAACTAACCTCAAGCAGATAGAACTGCGGATCGCCTACCATAGAGCCAAGTGACTTCGACTCAATCTTAACCGGAACCTGCATGGAAAGCTCGTAACGGTCGCCGAAGTAGGCGACCGAATTAAACAACGGGACATCGTGTGCTCCGTAAGTAATGAAGTGACGGCAGTTGGGATACAAGTCCGCCATTTGCTGCGCTGGAGCTATCTGAGAGATGCCGTTGACGGCAAACTCTTGATGATGGCTATTTTTGGAAGCTTCGTGGAACACCACTGACCAGTACATCACGACGGCGAGATTGAACGCTATGTACGGAGCAAAGACTGCAAATAGTATGGCAACTACAGGATGAAGAAAACGTAGCGCGAGACCGAACGTGCCAAGCGATACACCGATTCCTAGAACCACCCAGGCAAAGTCGTCTTCAATATTTGTACGAGGATTGCGTGTTTCCAGGAAACAGCCATAAGCGAAGATCAGCAAGCCGGCGGCAAAGCAAGCCCAAGCGAATCGACGACGAGTGACCCATTTGGAAGGTGCACGAACAATGGTCGATTCTTCTAGATGCGACATAATCAAATTCTCCCTGAACTAGTTTCTCTTGCCTGTAGTCGACCGTTTCAAACCGCACGCGGTAATCGCATTTAACCAGAAAAGTAACCGGAGATTGGAAATTGTTATTGGACTGATGACCTGATGGCGTTGCAATCGCATCGATAGCCCGAATTCAGAATTCGGTTGATAAGCCTTTACTGATCGTAGATAATACTTCCGCACGCCCCACACCGCACTCCCAGTGAGCCTCCGATGTCCTGCCTCCGATTACTACCTACCTGTTCGTATTTGTTGGGTTTAGCTGTTGTTGTCGGTTGCGACAATGCACCAAAGCCGACGGAAGCAGAGGGTAAGCCATCCGCAACGGCCAGAAAATCCGTCAACCCGGATGACATCAAACTGCAGAATCTGGATTACGCCGGCATTGAAGAGCTGATCGCATCCAAGAAAGGCAAGGTCGTCGTTGTCGACTACTGGAGCACCTACTGCGCCCCGTGTCTGAAGGAATTTCCTAACTTGATTGCGCTTTCTGATCGCGTTGGGCCGGAGCAACTGGCGTGCATATCGGTCAGTTTGGACTACGATGGCTACGGAAAACTGGAAGAGGTCACTCCCAAAGTGCTGAAGTTCCTGCTTGCCAAGGAGGCGACCATAGACAATGTGCTGGCCAGCGAGGAGTCGGATGCAATGTTCAAGAAGCTGGACATCCCTTCGATTCCCGCGGTCTTTGTCTATGACCGCACCGGCAAACTGCGCAAGCGCTACGATAGTCGGAGCGCGAAGAACGATGGACCGTTTTCTTATGAACAGGTCAATAAGCTAGTCGACGAGCTTTTGGCTGAGAAGAATTGACGCAAAAGGTCCGTTTAATCTAGCATTCGACAACGTTAGCACTCCAATGTGCCTTGATCGTTTGGCACTACTGACTTCAGACGCTCTTGCAAAAAGGCATCAATGCGCTGGCGGAATGACCCGGCTGGAACGCCGGCAAAAGCAAGGTCCAGAAACTTGCGAAATTGTTCTGGTCCGAGGCGATAGTAGTTGTGTTTGCCGTCGCGGCGGCAGACAATCAGACCGGCGCTCTTGAGGAGCGCCAGATGATGACTGACGGCGGGCTGGCTTTGATTGAGCCTTTCGCAAAGTGCGCGGACGTGTGCTTCTTCGGATTGCAGCAGATGATGCAGAATTTGCAGACGCGTTTCATCGGCCAGAAGTTTGAAAAAGCCGACCAATTCCCCCAGGACGGATGGAGAAGGCGCGATCACTTGTGCAAGGGTTTCGGTTGCTGATTGGTTTGGTTGCATGTTAGGTTGCCCCGGCTGTTCCATTGCTGTGAGTTCCATGACGTTGAGTTGACTCATGTTTTGATCCCTGTATGTCGCTGCGACCGATCCAATTTCCGCCATGCGGCGTACAAACGGATGTGGAACATAACCATTAGCCGCTTCACGATGTCTGGTTTACACGTACGGTTGGACGTCAACGTGCGTGCTAGCGAATACAATTTGCGCAAGCGGTAGGTCTGAACTCTTTACCGATTTGGTTGTTTGATTGGATTGATTGTCGAAACGACGTTTGAAAAGCTGGCTCAGCGATCTGGCGTCAGTTCGACAGCAGAACTGTGTCGAATGACCTCGCGAAGCTCGACCCATTTTATCCAATTTACAAGGCCTGGGAAGAGCGGTTGTTTCTTTGTTGTCAAAATAAATAGTGTCTTATTGCTTATGTGTAAAGACTTTACGATGGATCGGTGGAAAAAGAAAAAATTGAAGATTGTATTTTGTATGCTACTCTGGGACTCGCCATGAAAATCGGTCGACAAAAAACGATTGCTTTTGCAATCACAACACTGTTCTCTGCCGGGGCAATCTATGCGCTCTCTTTCGGAACTTTGCCCCCTGCCGACTACACTTTTGTCAACAGTACGGAAATTAAAACGATTGATCCGGCGGCTGCGACCGGTGTGCCCGAGGGTCGAATTATTTGGGAGTTGTTCGAGGGGTTAACAAGTTGGGACCCCAAGACGCTGAAAACGATTCCGGCGGTGGCCGAATCCTGGACCGTTTCAGACGACAAGCGGACATACACGTTCAAGCTCCGCGACAATGCACGATGGTCCAATGGAAAGCCGGTGACCGCGCATGACTTCGTTTATTCTTGGCGACGGTTTTTGCACCCCGGGACCGCTGCGGAATATGCCTATGAAATGTGGTACGTCGAGAACGCTGAAAAGTTTTCGAAGTTGCAATTCGACATCGGCGACCCAGTGGAGATCGAACTGCCCATCAAAAGGGAAAACGGAAAGCGAACGGACAGTGCGCGCGAGTTTGCTCCTGGCAAACTTCTTCGCGGCAAGTTGGTTGCGAAAGAGACGGTCGGAGCATCTGTACCTACTAACAGCGTTGTGAATAACAGCGTTGTGAAAACTCCTGAGGCCGGCAAAAGTGCTGTCAGCACAGAAGCAAGTAAATCTGCCGAAGGTCCATCTCCTATCTATACCGTCGAGATCGATGGCGTAAGCCGCAAATTCCAGAAGGAAGGAAAGCAAGGCGAGGCCTATAAGTGGATGCTGTTCGATTTTGAACATGTGGCGATCAAGGCGATCGACGCAAGTACATTACAGGTCCGCTCGAATCACCCGGTGCCGTACTTTCTGGAGCTGACTGGGTTCTATCCCTATGCGCCAGTCAATCAGGAGTGTATTGAATCGTTCAGTGAGCAAGACTGGCTGAAGCCGGAAAATCTGGTTTCCAATGGACCTTATCGCCTCAAGTCGCGTCGCCTGCGCGACCGCATTCGACTAGAAAAAAGCGATACCTATTGGGACCGTGATAACGTCAAGCTGAACATTGTCGATGCGCTGGCCGTTGGTTCCGATAGCACCGGGCTCAATTTCTATTTGACCGGTCAGGCAGACTGGATCGAAACGGTGCCGGCCACAGTGATTCCAGAATTGTTGCGGCAGAATCGCCCCGATTTTCAACCGTCGCCGCAACTTGCTACTTACTATTATC
The DNA here is from genome assembly GCA_034440595.1 of Planctomycetota bacterium. Classification (GTDB taxonomy): domain Bacteria; phylum Planctomycetota; class Planctomycetia; order Pirellulales; family JALHPA01; genus JAWXCH01. The sequence goes on from JAWXCH010000309.1 coordinate 12,628, forward strand.
GCCTCAATGTCACGCGACCGGTAATGAAGGATGTGCGCGTGCGGCGAGCTTTGGGACTGGCAATCAATAAACGCCAGATTGTCGAAAACGTGACACAGTCTGGCCAGCAGCCAGCCAGTAGCCTGGTGCCGCCACTGATCAGCGAGTACAGCCCGTATGAGCCGGCCAAGTGCGGCGATCACAATCCGACTGAGGCACGCAAATTGTTAGCTGAAGCGGGCTATCCGGGCGGCCGCGGTTTTCCCAAGATCACGATTCAGTACAATTCCAGCGACATGCATACATCGATCGCCGAATTGGTGCAGTATCAATGGAAGACGATTCTTGGTATCGATGTGGCGTTGCAGAGTCAAGAGTGGGGGACGTACTTGGACAATCAACAGAATTTAAAATACGATATTTCGCGGGCAGGTTGGGGTGCCGATTACGCAGATCCAAATACGTTCCTCAGCATGTTTGTCACAAATGGCGGCAACAATCAGACGGGATGGAGCAACAAGCAGTACGATCAATTGATTCGCGACGCACAGCAGGAGCCAGACGAGAAAAAGCGTGCCGAGATGTTTCATCAGGCTGAACAAATTCTAATGGATGAAATGCCGATCATTCCGGTCTACTTCAATGTTTCCACCGAAATGGTCCAACCGTATGTGCGTGGGGTGCATCGGAACTATCACAATTTTCATCCATTGAAGGCGATTTCCATCGATCAGGACGCGAAAGCACGGCTGCAAAACAGCTCCAAGGGAAACTGATGCTGAGATTTATCGCCAATCGACTGATCTGGATGATCATCACGTTGTGGGCAGTCTTTACCGTCTCGTTTATTCTCATGCATCTGGCCCCTGGCGGGCCATTCAGCGCTGAGCGGAAGCTGGATCCGGCGATTGAAAGAAACTTGAAGGCCAAGTTTCAACTTGATCAACCGTTGACTACGCAGTACTTCAGCATGCTGCGCGATTACTTGCGGCTTGATTTTCGCACTTCAATGAAGCTGAAGGACTACACGGTCAACGAAATCATCCGGGAAAAATTCCCGATCTCGGCGTCGCTGGGAATTCTGGGTTTGATCTTTGCGATCACGCTCGGCCTGACGGCTGGTGTGGCCGCCGCGGTTTGGCGTGGAACAGCGGTGGACTATTCGCTGATGTCGATGGCGGCTCTGGGTATTGCGCTGCCCAGTTTTATTGTTTGTAGTTTGGCCATATTGCTGTTTGTATTTGTCTGGCCCGTGTTTCCTGCCGGCGGCTGGGGTAGGCCGATTGACTTGATACTACCGGCGATTTGTCTAGGTGCACCTTACGCGGCCTACATTGCGCGACTATCACGCACCGGCATGCTCGAGGTGCTGGGCCAGGACTACATTCGCACCGCGTATGCCAAGGGGCTTTCCAAGCGAACAGTTATTCTGCGACATGCGCTGAAAGGTGGTGTGCTGCCTGTGGTCAGTTTTCTGGGCCCGGCGGTCGCGGGCATTCTGACCGGTTCACTGGTGGTCGAGCAGATATTTGCCATCCCTGGCATCGGGCGCGACTTTGTCGAGGCAGCACAGCAACACGATTACACGCTGTGCATGGCGCTGGTCATGCTCTACACCGTGCTTTTGTACAGCATGAATTTCTTGGTGGATTTGTCGTATGCGTTGTTTGACCCCCGCGTGAAGTTGACCGCATGAGCATCGGTGTTGCAGATCCGCGAGATCCAAATGAAGCCGAGTTGACGCGGCTGGCGACACTGCTGCGCGAGGCCGAAAAGATCCAAGGGGTCTCGCTAGGCAGGAACGCCTGGCGCAGGCTGCGCCGCAGTCGAATGAGCATGGCCGCACTAGGGTTTTTGCTGCTGCTTTCGATTACGGCAATCTTTACACCGCTGCTGCCGCTGCAACCGCCGCGGACGGTCAATCTGGAGAAGCGGTATTCGCCGCCGACGCTGGAACATTTTTGGGAAGAGTCCGCGGCGCTATCCCCAAGTGCGACTGGCGGGTTGCCAGCAACACTCAGCGAAGGTTTTGGCCAGCTCGGCTGGTTCAGCCAGCAGTTGTTGGAGTGGCGCGTCCAGATTTTCGGAGAGTTTTCGCTGGGAAATCTGTGCGGGACCGATGCACTCGGACGCGATTTGCTGTCTCGTGTTATTTGGGGTGCGCGAATTTCGCTGGCTGTCGGACTGGTGGCCACGATGGTTTCATTGGTGATCGGTGTCTCATACGGTGCCATCGCGGGCTACGTAGTGGGCTGGCTCGACAACGCCATGATGCGACTGGTCGATGTGCTGTACTCCATTCCATTCATTTTTGTAGTGATCTACATCATCAGCATCTTGAGCGATCCAGCATTGAAAGCGGAGCTGGAGGGTTACGGCATCGACCGGATTGTCATTTTCTTCATCGTTGTCGGAGCGATCTACTGGCTGACCATGGCGCGCGTGGTGCGCGGGCAGGTGCTTTCACTGAAGCAGCATCAGTTTATTGAGGCAGCCCGTACGATTGGCGCTGGCCGGCTGCGGATCATCTTTCGACACCTGGTGCCAAATCTATTGAGCATTGTGATTGTTTACCTGACACTGACGATTCCTAGCGTGATGCTGTTTGAGGCGTTTTTGTCGTTTCTTGGCCTGGGAGTCGAACCACCGGATGTGTCATGGGGACTGCTAGCCTACGAGGGGGTGAAGAATATCAACCCGATCCAGATCAACTGGTGGCTGGTGCTTTTTCCCAACCTGGCACTGGCGATGACACTGTTTTCGTTGAACTTTTTGGGAGATGGCCTGCGCGATGCGCTGGATCCAAGGCTGAAGAATAGGTGACAGGTTTTCAGAAATGTTTTGAACAGCCTTCACCTCTCCCGCTTGCGGGAGAGGTCGTCGCCCCAGCGACGGGTGAGGGATTAGAATTGAATTCGAGTATTGATAGCGCAACGGACCTGACACAATGACCAATCCGCTACTGCAAGTTGAAAATCTGGCGGTCCAGTTCAAAACCGACGACGGCACGATTCGCGCCGTCGACGGGGTCAGCTTTTCACTGCAACCGGGCGAGACGCTTGGCATCGTAGGCGAGAGTGTATCGGGCAAAAGCGTCACCAGTCTGGCGCTGATGGGGCTGATTCCTCAGCCGCCGGGCAAGGTGCTATCCGGCCGCGCGCTCTTTGAGGGGACCGATTTGCTGCAGCTTTCGCAGCGGCAACTGTCGAAGATTCGTGGCAACAAGATCGCCATGATCTTTCAGGATCCGATGACGGCGCTCAATCCGTTTTTGACCGTGATGGAACAGGTCAGCGAAGTGACCGAGCTGCACCTAGGGCATACTGCTTCGCAGGCGCGGCGGCATGCGATCGAAATGCTCGAACGAGTCGGCATTCCTGATGCGGCCCGGCGCTGCAACGACTACCCGCACCAGTTTTCCGGTGGACAGCGACAGCGCGTGATGATCGCGATGGCCCTCTCCTGTCGGCCCAAGATCTTGATTGCCGACGAGCCGACCACGGCACTGGATGTGACCATTCAGGCACAGATTCTGGACCTGATGTCTGATTTGCAGCGCGAGACGGGCACCGCGATTATTCTGATCACGCACGATCTAGGTGTCGTTGCCGGGACTTGCCACCGAGTGAACGTGATGTACGCCGGGCGATTTGTGGAAGAGGCCCCGGTCGATACGCTTTTTGCAAACCCGCGGCACCCGTACACAGTTGGGCTATTGCACTCGATCCCTCGACTGGATGTGGCGCGGCAGCCACTGACGCCGATTCCCGGTCAGCCCCCCGATCTGGCTGATCTGCCGAGCGGGTGTGCATTTGGGCCACGCTGCGTCAATCGAATCGAACGCTGCTCGCAAGAGGTGCCGCTGCTAACTCCGCAAGCGGGTGGTGGGTGCGCTGCGTGCTTCAATCCAGTGGATTCTTTAACGAGCGGCGCGATCGCTATGCAAGGCATGCAATCGCTGGAGCGTTTGGATTCGTCGGGAGGATCCCATGGACAATAATCAGCAATCCAACGATCAGTTACCAGGCACCTCGCATGCCGGAATCATGCAGCCACGACTGCCGATTGCTAAGGCGCTTGGTAAGCCGCTGCTCGAGGTAAAAAACCTGAGCGTCCATTTTCCGTTTTATCATGGCAGTTGGTTCCGCCGAAAGCGCGCTGTGGTCAAGGCGGTCGACGGGGTCAGCTTTACGGTGCACGAAGGAGAGACACTCGGTCTGGTGGGCGAGTCGGGCTGCGGCAAAAGCACGACCGCGCGTGCGGTGCTGAATCTGATTCGGCCCACTGCTGGTGAAGTTTCTTGGGAAGGAGAGCGAATTGAGGGACTATCCGAGCAGCGAATGCGACCGTTTCGTCAGCAAATGCAGATGATTTTTCAGGATCCATTTGCATCGCTCAATCCACGCATGACGGTGGGGGAAATTGTCAGCGAACCGATGCGAATCTTCCGCCTGCATGACTCGCGCCGGCGAAAGCTGGAAGTGGTGCGCATTCTGGATATGGTGGGACTCAATCCCCGTTTTCTCAATCGTTATCCACACGAGTTTTCTGGCGGACAGCGGCAGCGGATCGGCATCGCACGTGCCCTGGCGGTCAATCCGCGGTTGATCATTTGCGACGAACCGGTCTCGGCGCTGGATGTTTCAATTCAGGCACAGGTGGTCAATCTGCTGATGGACTTGCAGCGGCAGTTGAAGCTGTCGTATGTGTTCATCGCACACGATCTAGCAGTGGTGCGGCAGATATCCGATCGTATTGGCGTAATGTACTACGGCAAACTGGTTGAGCTAGCCGATGCTGAGACGTTGTACATCGATCCTCAGCATCTCTATACGAAGGCACTGTTGTCGGCGATTCCCATTCCCGACCCGGCGGTGGAGCGGCAGCGCAAGCGACTGATTCTAACCGACGAACTAGCGGCGCTGGCGCGGCAGTAGTCGGGGTTGCGCCGTTATTCTCCCCTCTCCACGCAACACGCTGTGATTTCACACTTGGCGCATTCGGGGAGAGGTGGAGTCTGGTTGAACCGTCAACTCTAGTGTCGCATCGGCGGTGTCCGAAGTGAGCCGAGTAGTACGAAAACCAGAAATCCGTACACAGCCGAGAAGAACACTAGGCAACTGCCCAGTACCATTGGGAAGTGGTCTCGCAATAGAACGAGGATCGGTGGCTCAGCGCTCTGTTGCGGGCGGCGTTGAACGTGCCCTTGCATGTTGTCATCGATGCCCGCCTTTTCTCGCCACTCCTGCCAGTCGCGTCGACCTTCTTCCGCCGAATCAAGGACTAAAGTACGGACGGAGAGCAATGTGACGATGATCGCAGCGACGCCGAGCAAGAAGAGTGTCCCCGCAGCGATTTTGACCATACGCACGCGCCGAACCGTGCCGGCTGGTAACGCTTTGCTGCCATTTTCAGTCATATCGCCACTCCGCAAAATTGGTTAGCACAGGCTCCGCCATTGGCCACCTTCGGTGCAGTTCAATAGCTGAGGCAGCAACCCGCGCATCGCACGACCGCGATGGCTGAGCGCACGCTTGACCGCTGGCCCCAGTTCGCCAAACGTGCGATGGTACTCGACCACTTCAAAGTAGGGATCATAGCCAAAACCACCACTACCGGCAGGTTCCAGTTGCATGATCCCATCGCAGCGCCCCTGGCTTTCGGCTCTCACATTTCCCGCCGGGTCGGATAGCACGGCGTAGCAAACGTAGTGCGCCGTTCGCCGCTCAACGGGCACGTCTTGCAGCTTTTTGCATAGTAGCTGGTTGTTTGATTTGTCGGTTGCATTGGGGCCAGAAAAGCGAGCCGAATAGACGCCCGGCTCTCCCTTGAGAGCATCGACCGCCAGGCCGCTATCTTCAGCGAGTACCCATTGCTTTAGGTGGACCGCCTGTTGCACTGCCTTCAGTTTTGCATTCTCGGCAAAGGTGGTCCCGGTCTCGGCAACCTCGATAGCTTGTGGCAGTTCGGCCAGTGTCTGCAATTGAAATCCCCACGGTGCTAGCAGATCTTGCAGCTCGATTCCCTTTTTTCGATTGTGCGTACCAAGAACCAACAGCATGGCCAGATTTGTTCCAGTGAAATCGTGAGCAAGAATGCGTGAATGCAATTCGCTCGATTTTAGCAGATGCGGTACGCAGTCGCCGGGGAATAATATCCCTCTGCGGTACCGAAACGAGATGCAGACCAGCTTGAGAAGTGAAGTCTGCGGCAAAAAAGCGACATGCCCGGTGAAGAGGGACTTGGCATCCGTGCCAAAAATCCCATCCTTGGTTCGTTATAGCCTGTCGGGTGACAGTGACAGGGGTCTATCGAGAGTTCGCACTCTTCTAGCCCGGGCATGGTCGCGGTTGTATTGCTTTGAGACTCCGTAAGGGTCGTTCTATTTTTGGTTGTTAACTGGCCAGCTTGTCGAACAGTTGATTGAATTCAGGGAGTCGGCTTTCCAAATGGGCCAGCCAGGCTGCCGGCTGCCATAATTCGATGCAAACGGCCGCTCCGATCACGATAACTTCTCCGGCCGGTTCGACTTGCAGTAGCTCGCGGAATCCCTCGGGGATCACCAGCCGTCCGCGCCCCGCCAGTTGCACTGGCTTGTGACGGGTTGAGAGCAACCGCCCGAGCAATTGGACTTCTTCGACACGTCCTTCGAGCTTCCCGGCACGCATCTTGGCCTGGACCAGTTCCACGCCGGCATTCAGCTTGGTTTGCCAGGCAGTGGCACTCCATAAACTGAGACAGCCGACGCGTTCTTTCGCCAGGATGCATTCGGTCGAGCCGGTGGTAAGAGGTTCAGCCAGTTCGGCAGGAAGTGAAATTCGAAACCGCTCGTCTATGGTTCGAGTGAACTCGCCAAGCAGAAATTCGGATTGGGAGGACATTCGGAAAACTCATCGCCGGTGCTGAAAGGAACAATTCGCCATCCATGCTGACAGTTTCCGTGTGTATGGGTTAAAAACCCACATAAGTACTATTCATTTGTGAATCAATGGGAATAATTCCCATGAAGTAGGAATTTATCATCGGCTGTAGATATTGCAAGAGTCAGAAGCAACTTTTTTGGCCAACTATTTGAAATGCGCAAGCCCGCAAATCTTGCGTTATTGGCTCAATTTGCTTGTTTCGGCATTGACGAAATGCGTAGCAAGTGACCACAGAACGACCCGTGGCGGTGAGCGTCGGGTTAGCGGCGCGATCTTAATCGTCGAATGTACTCTTACCGCGTAGCACATGATGATAGTGCTGAGCAAAGCGGTGCGCTTCGTCGCGCACGTATTGCAAGAGTCGCAAGGCATAAGAATGGCGACTCAGTTTCAGCGGCTCAGCGATACCCGGCTGATACACTTCTTCCTCACGTTTGGCCAGCGAAATGACAACCGGCGGTTTGATATCCAACTCGCGAAATGCGGCCATGCCGGCGTTCAATTGGCCGCGACCACCGTCGATCAGCAGTATGTCTGGGAAGACTTCCGATTCTTCATGCAATCGCTGAAAGCGGCGCGAGACGACCTCGTGAATGCTGCGAAAATCGTCTACGCCATCCACGCTGCGAATCTTAAATCGTTTGTAGCCCGGCTTGAACGGCAAGCCGTCAATGAATTGCACCAGACTGGCCACGGTTTCGCCCCCGGCCAGATGTGCGATATCGACCCCCTCGATCGTGCGCGGCACTTTATCCAGTTTCAGAACTTGCTTTAGGCCTTTTAAACCTTTCTTGGGATCGATGTAAAACACCTCTGGCTGGGCATTCTCATCCAGGTCGCCACGTTGATCGAGCGTTTCCAGCATGCGGATTTCGTCACGCAACCGCGCGGCCGTTTCAAAGCGGAGAGCCTTGGACGCCTCGGCCATTTCCTCGCGTAGCTCGGCGATCAGCTTAACCTTGTTACCATCCATGAACATCTTTAGCCGCTGGATGTCAAGGCGGTATTCTTCCTTGCTGATCCGCAAATTGCAGGGGGCGGTGCACTGATTGATCGAAGCCAGCAGACAAGGCCGAAACCAACGCCAGCGCTCATCCCC
>JAWXCH010000310.1:0-7876 GCA_034440595.1 Planctomycetota bacterium
CCTCAATCACTTCGCCATCCTATTCGAGGAACGGATGCCGGAAAACATTAGCAAATAACGTACCCTGCTCGCCTGACACAAAAGACTTTACAGGCCCGTATCGACCTTCAAACGATTTGTTTCAATTGCAGTTGGCGATTTCGTGCTTATCTGTCAGGGATACGCACCCAACCAGCAGAAGCGCGTGCATATCTACGGCACGGCAAGAGTGACTGGAGATTTCCGAGTTGACCCGCCGCATCACTGGAATTGGCGGTTTGTCCATCCAGCAGCGATACAGGTGTCGGAAGTAGATGTCCCAAAAGAGGAATTAGCAAGTGCGATCCAGCTAGATTCTCTGCGGAGAACTCTCCATCACATTGACCGGCAAAAGTTTGAAAACGCAGTCGATCTGATTCGGAGCTATGAGTAGTACTCTATTATGATGCGCGTTCTACTCCCCTGCGACTGCCAATCAAGAACTGGTTTCCCATTGCATGCTCTCACTCACCTACCGCCCCCTCACACCCGCCGACATCCCGGAACTCGCTGCCGTGCTGCGCAATTCACAGGTGTTCCAACACATTGGTGGCGTGCCGAGTGAGGCAGAGTTTGCGCTCGGCTTGCAGCGAGCGATTCTAGGACCACCGACAGAACGAAGCAGCGAACGCTGGCTCAATTACGTGGTGCGTCTAACCGATACCAGTCAGGCAATCGGGCGAGTTGAAGCAACGCTCCACCACGGCATCGCGGAGGTCGCGTTCCTATACGGCCCTGAATTCTGGGGAAAAGGATACGCCTATCAAGGCCTGACTTGGCTGCACGAGCAATTCCAAGAAGAAGTTTCTGCCTTCTGGGCCACAACCACCCCAGCCAACGCCCGCAGTATCAAACTGCTGCACCGTTGCGGCTACGTTCCTGCACCAACGACCAATCGCCCGGTGCTGCATTCCTATGACGAAGGCGATTTGGTTTTCGTGCGGTCAACCTCGCCCTCAGCAGGCCCTTGCGAGTGACGGCATAAGACCGGAACAAACTCGCCGCAGTGGAGACTGGCCTGCCAATAATAAATAATTGATAGCAAATAACAAATGGGTCCGGCCTGGTTAGCGGCGGCGCGATTTGTTATTTGTCATCGGTCATTTTTTATTTGTCATTTTTTCAAGCGACTGACGGCGCGTGCTACTTGCCCTTCAGAACCTTCAGCTTCTTAGAAATCCGCGACTTAACACGGGCTGCCTGATTGGCATGAATGACGTTGGCACCAGCGGCCTGATCCAGCTTTTTGGAAACAAGACGGAATTCCTTTTCACCGTCTTCGACATTCCCTTCGCCCACGGCGGCCAGGACTTTCTTCAATTGGGTCTTCAACGAAGACTTGACCGAGCGGTTCGATGCTCGGCGTTCCAAACTCTGTCGCAATCGCTTCTTAGCACTCTTTGTATTCGGCATATTCTTCAAGACGTTAGGAGTTTCTGGCGGAAACGGCGCTTGGCAATCGTACGTCGCGATTGCAGCCCTCCGCCGCGATCAAGCAAGGGTGACCGATCCATTCCGGTCTCCCTGCGGTCGCAATGTGGAATCACCCTTTATGACGTACTGAGGCGATTTTGTCCAGCCGTTCCGCCACATCGCGGTAACCAAATTCCAGCCCGGCCAACTCGGACAACCACCGCTCGGCGGTCTCCAGTTCGTCCAGACCCATCGCTAGAACGCCGGCCCGATAGAGGGCCTTTTTACGGGTATCGAGATCCTTGTCGGTCAGCGCCTCAATAGCCAGAACATAGTTCGTCATGGCCAATTTGTACTGCTTGATCTGCTGAAAGCATTCACCTAACTCCAATAACACTAACCCCTTGCGCTTCACGTCGTTGCGAGCCTCTTGCAGGGTTTTGATGGCGTCGGTGAAATTGCCGGAGCGTTTGAGACGAATCCCCAGTTCGATTTTCCAACTGGTCATCGCCGGGTACCGGTCACTCCGGGCACGAAATACCTCAATCTCCAGCCGATTCAGCTCCCCCTTCATCCGCTGGTGCAGGCTGCGTGCTTCGTCCGTGTTCTCCTGGCTGGCACGACGCTCGGCCATAGCGACCTGCGCTTTAGAACGCTTGAGGTGCAATTCTTCATATTGCTCCCGAACCCGCAGGTCTCCGCCGGAAGCTTCCAGAGCGCTTCGCAAGATTCGCTCGGCCTCGTTGAATCGCTCCTCGCGAGTATGCAGCTCGCCGAGTTCGAGGTACGCATCAATATCTGCCGGGTTGCTGGCGATGGTTTGTTGCAACACCTGCTGTCGCGTTAACCGGATTCCACCGCTATCGGTTTCGGCCGCTTTCTCCGCGGCGGCACTTGCCGCCTCGCGCTCGCTGCGGTGATTAATCTGCGCGGTGGTCTTTTCTACCTGCATCTGCGAGATCGAACGTTGCGCCTCCTCGTCGTTGGGGCGCGCCTTTTCAACACGTGCCCAGCAAACAATGGCCTGATCAAAGTGCCCCTGCTTGCCAAGTGCCAAGGCACATAGCCGGTTGATATCAGGATCCTTTGCATCGACTTCCAAAGCCGCGCGCAGCCAACCCAACTGAGCTTCTTGGCAATGCAGCGCTTCGCAAGCGGCCGCGATATTCGTCAGCGCGGTCGTGTCCCAGGGATTGAGCTTTAACAGCGTCAGGCCATTCTTGATGACCGCCGGCCAGTCCTTTTGAGGGGACGCCCATTGCGTTGCCTTGGTCGCTCTACCCTTGAAACCTGCGAAGAAGCCGGCCCCTTTTTTGTTGTTGTTGTACTTCTTATAGAGGTTTTTTAAGAACGCCTGAAGATAATCAAGACTCGCTGGGTCACCTTCAACACACTGAACAAACAGGTCGGTGGCGTAGTCCAACCCACCAGAGGCCGATTTCTCCTGCCCGTGATTGAACCAGGTCTGCAAACGTTTGCGCACCGCAGGCGTAACCGCCGGTCCCTGCGGGGGTGTCTGCAATCCGAGATTTTGAGATTCATCTGCCATAAAATTGGCGACATGGCCCTGTCGCGGGCAATCCTAGTGCTTAGCTGTGTGCCACTGGCTCCGCCAGTGCCGAGAAGACGTCGTGTTTCCAAGCGATTCAAACACACCTAGCCAGCGTCACATAATCCACACTGGCAAAGCCAGTGGCACACACGGCGAATTCCAGGTTGTCACAAGCAATTAAGCATCGCACAATCCACGCTGCGAATCTACGCCGGGTAGACCGCACTTGAATTTACGTTATTCTATCATCCAGACACATTAAACTCAAAACACCCGTCAGGTTTTGCACATTCGCCGCGAATTACGAGTCCGTAAGAGTGCGCCGCTTTACAGTAAATTCAGCAACCGCATGAGCAATCTCCGACCTACGCGTGGCAAAGTTTATCTGGTCGGTGCCGGACCTGGTGATCCAGGGTTGATTACCTGGCGTGGTGTTCAATGCTTGCAGCGCGCGGATGTCGTCCTATATGACTATCTGGCCAACCCGACTTTGCTGCACCACACTCGCGCCGACGCAGAAAAAACGTGCCTCGGCCGGCACGGCCACGGACGCTTGCTAGCTCAGCAAGAAATCAACCAGCTCATGATCACACATGCCGCAGCAGGGCGGACGGTAGTCAGACTGAAGGGGGGTGACCCGGCTGTGTTTGGTCGGCTGGGCGAAGAAATTGCTGCGTTACAACAGGCCGGCATACCGTACGAAGTCGTTCCCGGCATCACGGCAGCGCTGGCGGCAAGCAGTTATGCCGGTGTGTCAGTCACCGATCGGCAGCAAGCATCGTGTGTGGCCTTGATCACAGGACGCGAACAAGAAGATAAACAGGGTTCTCGGCTCGACTACGCCGCTTTGGCAGCTTTTCCAGGGACACTCGTCTTTTACATGGGCGTAACCACCGCGCGGCAGTGGTCGGAAGCGCTTATCTCCGCTGGAAAACCGGCCAGCACTCCTGCAATCATTGTGCGGCGGTGTACCTGGCCAGATCAGCGCGTGCTGCGCTGCACGCTCGGTAATGTGGCAGTATGTATGGAAACTTCGCGCCTGCGACCGCCGGTCATCACCATCGTTGGCGAGACCGCCGGCGTGGCCGATGAGGTATCGTGGTTTGCCGATCGGCCCCTGTTTGGCCGGCGAATTCTGGTCACACGTGCCGCCACGCAAGCGGCGGAGCTAACCGAGTTGCTGGCCGAACAAGGGGCCGCGTGCCTGTTTCAGCCGGCGATTCAAATTCAGCCCGTATCCGATACACACCTGCTCGACCAGACGATTGAACAACTCGATAAATATGACTGGCTGGTGTTCTCCAGTACCAACGGTGTCGAACATTTCTTCAACCGGCTGATCGAAATTGGTCGCGACTTGCGGGCCGTTTCACGACATCGAATCGCAGCCATCGGCCCTGGCACTGCTGCCACTTTACAGAACTGGCACTTGCATGCCGATGTCGTTCCTGAACAGTTCGAGGCGCAAGCGCTGGCTGATGCAGTCGTCGCAGCAATCAGCGATAGCACTTCACAAAGATTACTGCTGATCCGCGCTAACCGCGGCCGCGAAGTTTTGGCCGAGACCCTGACCGCCGCAGGCCACGCCGTCGAACAAGTGGTCACCTATGAGAGCATTGATGTGGCAGAACCGGACGCAGAGATACTGAAAGAACTGCGCGCCGGTTCCATCGAACTGATTACGGTTACTAGCTCAGCAATTGCAAGATCGCTGGTGAGCATGTTTGGAGAGGATCTACGCAAGGTGCGAATGGCCAGCATCAGCCCAATTACCAGCGAAGTATTGCGAGAGCTTGGCTACACGGTAGCAATTGAAGCGACCGAATACACGATGCCTGGTCTGGTCGACGCCATTTTCCGCGATTCGACGACCGATACATAAGAGAGCAATCATAGCTTTTAAAACAAAGCCTCTATCGCCTTGCCTTCGTCGATCAACGGGACTGGCCGGCCGCTCTGATCCATCAGCGTCGTGGCCGGATCGATACCCAACACGCGGTAGATCGTTGCGTGCAAATCGCCTACGGTGCAGGGGCTGTCCTTCGGCATATCTGCTGTACTGGATGTGGAACCGATAATTCTGCCACCCTGCACACCTCCGCCCCCTAGTAAGCAACACATCGCGTTGCCCCAATGATCGCGCCCTGGCGCACCAACTAAAGCACCAAGCACGCCATTGTTCATCTTAGGCGTGCGACTGAACTCACCCATCACGACAACGAGCGTTTTCGACAACAGCCCGCGTTCAGACAAATCGGAAAACAGGGAAGCGACCGCTCGATCCAATCGCGGAATCTTGACCTTATAATCCTGTTCGATATTGATGTGATGATCCCACGCAATGTCGCAAACGGTCACAAACGTCGATCCGGCTTCCACCATCCGCCGCGCTAGCAAGCAACTCTGTCCCAGGACGTTCTGGCCGTATCGCTCCCGCATTTCCGGGGTTTCTTTGTTAATGTCAAACGCATCCCGCGCCGCCGTCCCGGTGACCATTTCATACGCTTTCGCCTGAAACTGATCCATCGAGTCCATAACACCACGTTGGTCGACCGTGCGTCGCGTGTGGTCTAAAGAGCTGAGTAGCGCCCCGCGGTTCTGCAGCCGTCCGACACTCATCCCTTCGCCCAGCACAAGATTCGGCACTGAAAAATTACTCAGGCTCGGATCGCTGCCGGCATTGAACGGATTGCAGGCACTACCGGTGTAGCTGGCCCCAAAATACCCCGGCCGATGCCACACAGTCAGCGCCTCGGGAATGGCGACAAACGGCGGCATGGCCGCACGTCGCGCACCAACGAGCTTTGCCGCCACGGCGCCAATCGAAGGAGAACTGGCATTGGCAATGATCTCGCTGCCACCCGGTCGCCCGGTGAGCACCATGTGCGATCCAATAAAGTGATCGACCAGATTATGGCTGAGTGAGCGAATGATTGAAAACTTGTCCGCAACCTTGGCCTGCTCTGGCAGCATTTCGCAGATATTAATCCCCGGCACATTCGTCGGCATCGGCTTCCAAATGCCACGCACCTCGGCGGGTGCGTCGGGTTTCATGTCGTACAGGTCGATATGGCTCGGGCCACCATCCAGCCAAATCAAGATGACCGATGTGTCCTTTTTCGCTCCCTGCTGCGTCGCGGCCGATTGTGCCTTGGCCTGCAGCAAAGTCGACAGTCCCATCGATGCCATGCCGGCCATGCCAAGCTTCACGAAGCTGCGGCGGTTAAGACCGTCACAGTAGTGGCTTCTTTGGCCAGCACTATTCGACTGGAGAGTCATGTACACTCCTGAAAAACCAAGGCATAGACCGGAGGAAATCGACCCGAAAAACTCAGGTCAACAACCACCATTAAAGGCAGGAACAAGCGGAGCGGAAACCGGCGGCTCAAATCTATCAATAACGATTGATGTACTAGGCAGTCTACCGGAATCGGTGGCCCTAAGTCAATAAAAACTCAGCCAGAGGCCGGTTTTTAGGCGAGATTAAAAGGCGCTATGTGAAGAATAAACCAACTGGGCAATCATTCCACGCTCAAACCGGGCTACGAAAACAGCCCCGCCACCGGTATCCCCTCGTCAATCAACGGCACCGGCCGACCTGAGTGGTTTACAATTGCCGTGTTCGGGTCAATTCCCAGCACCTTATAAATCGTAGCGTGCAGATCCCCGACCGTGCATGGGCCATCCAGCGGAGCATCGCCAAGACGTGTCGTCGAACCGATCACTTGGCCACCCCTGGTCCCGCCCCCGGCAACAAAGCAAAACATCGCGTTCCCCCAATGGTCGCGACCCGGCGGCCGTTGCTTTCCTTCAACGAATCCATTGTTCATTCGCGGCGTTCGCCCCATCTCTCCAACCATGACCACCAGTGTCTGCTCCAGCATGCCACGCTCTTCCAGATCCGTCAGCAATGCCGACACCCCGCGATCCAACTGCGGCACTGCGATTTCCAGTTTCTCTTGCAAAAGGTAATGGTGGTCCCATCCTTCCGTGCCGACCGTGACAAATGTCGATCCCGCCTCAACCAACCGGCGAGCCAGCAGACAACTCTGACCAAACGTGGTCGCTCCATACCGCTCTCGCATCTGGGTCGATTCCTGTGCGATATCAAACGCCTTTCGCGCGGCATCCCCCGAAACCATCTGGTATGCCTGCGATTGAAATCGATCCAGCGAGGCCATCACGCCACTCTGATCGACCTGATTGCGCGTGAAATCAATCGCCTTGCGAAATCGTTCGCGATCTTGCATCCGGGTGACACTCATTCCCTTTAGCAGGCCCAGATTATCCACCACAAAGTTCGGGCTATTGGGATCCCCACCGGTATCGAATGGATCGTACGCCTTGCCGGCATAACTTGCACCCAGGTAACCCGGCTTCAGCCCAATGGTCGATGCGAACGGAACGGCGACATAAGGAGGCATCGAAGTCTTATTTGCCCCGCGGATTCGTGCCGTAATCGAGCCGATCGAAGGAGACGTGCCATTCCCCGTCGGGCCGTGCCGACTGGTCAACATCCGATGCGCACCGACAAAGTGATCCGCGGTTGTCTGAGTCATCGAACGGATGATCGCGTACTTGTCGGCAACCTTCGACAGCTCCGGCATCAACTCGCTGATTTCAATCCCCGAAACATTTGTCTTGATCGGTCGCCAGATACCACGGTACTCCGACGGTGCTTCTGGCTTCATGTCGAACAGATCGATGTGACTAGGGCCACCATCCAGCCAGATCAGAATCACAGAGGTGTCCGGCTTGGAGCCACGCTTGGCCGCTGCTTGCTCCTTGGCCTGCAACAACGTCGGCAGACTCAACGAGCCAAACCCGGCCATGCCCAGCTTCACAAAATTGCGTCGGTTCAGTCCGTCACAATAGCCACTAGATTTGCCCGCA
>JAWXCH010000311.1:0-2679 GCA_034440595.1 Planctomycetota bacterium
AAATGGCTCTGGCCCGTAGTGGGCATGTTGTTGTCGCCATACATCGGCGACTGGCAGCTTAGATCCACGGTGGCAGTTGTTCGATTGGTCTCGTGCGACGGCTCCGGCGAGCGGTCAGCGATCTTCACGACTGGGTCGAACCATTGCGAAAGTGGTGTAATGCACTCGGCGTGCCAAAATCGACGGCCGCTCTCAGAAACTTCACTCATTCTGCCAAACGTCGAGAAAAACGCAGGTTTCTTTTTTAGACCGGTGTACATGCTAGCGTCGGTTTGTAATTTCAGCCATGTAATAGTTACATGGCTAGAAGCCGATCGGCCTCTTTAAACCGTTTAATTGCTACAACTTGTGGACTTCCGCCCCCTCCAGGTGGCCTGCCCCCAACTGCAAAGAAATGCGGCGTATATTTCAACACGTCGCTGGGCAGCGATAGTAACGTTGTGGTCAATAATGTTGTCTGCTTGGTCGTGTCGACCGGGCAAACTCGCTAGCACTTGAGACAACCGACCGAATCCGTATAATTAGGACCATCGGCTGGGAAGTGCGGAACGCAGCAGATTGTTGCCGCGTACGGAGCTAGTTCGACAGCGTAAATTCGACGGAAATCGTTTTCGCCGAATCAACTTCGACGGAATCGTTCCGAAGAAATTGGCCCGAACAGGAGAACTTCGAATATGGCTATGCTGATGTCTTTGCCGCAAACAAATCAAAGTTCGTGTGTGTTGCAAATTGGTGAAACGGCCGGCTTGATCTGGCAAGTTCTGAACGCCAAAGGTCCGCTGACCGTTGCCAAACTGGTCAAGGAGATCGAGGCCCCTCGCGATGTGGTCATGCAGGCCCTGGGCTGGCTGGCCCGAGAGGACAAAATCAGCATCGACGAAGAGGCGCGGACTCGCGTCGTCACGTTGAAGGAGTAGTACGCCCCCCCGGCTGTATTGCTGCGATTCAACTATCCGTTCCTGCGGTGTGTATTTGCGCATCTGTTGCGCATTCACGTATGATGCAGGTCAATATGGTCGTATGTGCTGCGCGCTTGCCCATCCTCTGCGTATTCTCAACTGCACGGTGTACGCTGCGGTGGGTTGCTGCGCCGCAGAATACCTTCTATGATTTTGCCAAGGTGGCAACTGCTTTTGCCCCCTTGATTTGAAGACAGTCGCCGCCAAACAACAGGACATTCCTGGTTGGTGGTGCGTGGACCCACATAGACGAGAAATCGCCACTTGAATAACTACCTCGTGCAGTCGGCACTATTGGCCGCATCCAAAACACCGATTGAAACCGAGACCTGGCATTGGCTGGCGTTTGGTGCGTTTGTGGTCATCATGCTGACCCTCGACCTGACGGTGTTTCACCGCAAGGCGCATGAGCCGAGTCTGCGCGAAAGCGCCTGGTGGACGGTCTTCTGGTGTTCGCTGGCGCTCGCATTCAATGGGTTGATCTGGGTTGAATGGGGGCGCGATCACGCCACCGACTTTCTCAGCGGATACCTCACTGAGTGGTCGCTGTCGATGGACAACGTGTTTGTCTTTGCGGTGGTGTTCAGTTACTTCCGCGTGCCGCTGAAGTACCAGTACCGGGTTCTATTCTGGGGAATCCTCGGTGCGATCATCATGCGATTGTCGTTCATTCTGCTGGGAGCGGCGCTGCTGGAACACTTCAAGTGGATGTTTTTAGTGTTCGGCGGCTTCTTGATCTACACCGGCATTAAACTGGCATTCAAGGGTGACGAAGAGGTCCATCCCGAGAACAATATTCTCATTCGGCTGGGGAAGAAGGTTTTTACCGTTGCCAAAGGATCGCACGGCGACAGCTTCTTTGTGGTCGAAAACGGCAAGCGCTGTGTCACGCCATTGTTCCTGGTGCTGCTGGTGATTGAAAGTACTGACGTGGTTTTTGCAATCGATAGCGTGCCGGCGATTTTTGCCATCACGCGCGAGCCGTTTTTGGTCTTCACGTCGAACATTTTTGCCATCATGGGGCTGAGGGCACTCTACTTCCTACTGGCAGGCGTGATGGATATGTTCCGCTACCTCAACTACGGGCTAAGCGCGGTACTGGTATATGTCGGCTGTAAGATGATGGCGGAATACGTGCTGCATACGGAGCAATTCGCGGAGTGGACGGGGATCACACGATTCTTGCCAGTCATCGATCCGGCGTTTCCCGACGCCGAGCCGCACGCAGAACATCTGATCGCTAGCCCGGTCAACCTGCTGATCATTATCACGTTGCTCGGAACTTCAATTGCGGCTTCGATCATCGCGCAGAAACGCGACGCTGCACGGGGGATTGTGCATGAGGGGCACGAGCCGAAGGCGGATGGGGAGTAAGGAACCCCCTACTCCGGCCTGACTGCCATACTCACCACCTCGATCGAGCCATCTGCAGCCAGACGGTGGACGCGCAGAGCGATCGATTCAAAGACCGCTTCACTGCCAACGCGAATCTCATCGTCCGGCAACTCATTGCGGATCGCCTCGTCCAACGTGCAGCGCGGTGAGGTATCGATTTGAATTCCGTACAGATCCTGCAACTCACCGACGGTAACACTGGCTCGCAGCGGAAACTCCAATGACGTGGGCAACGCATCATTTTTTTGTGAGCTCCGTCCAAAGATTTTGCGAACCAGCGGCTGAGTGCCCGGTCGTAATACCAGAATGACGTGATCGTTTGCTT
>JAWXCH010000312.1:0-22969 GCA_034440595.1 Planctomycetota bacterium
CACCCGACCACCCAGTTGGCGGTGATTCTCTCGGTAGTGCCATCGTGATCAATCGTCGCCACGATATGGTCGGCATGTTCTGCCAGATCGACTAATTTTGAAGAGCGAACGACCTCACCACCTTGCTGGTGCAGATACTCAGTCAGTATCTTTTCGGTCACTTCTTCTGAGATGCCGATGTTGAAACCATAACAGCTTCCGCAGTTGGATAGATTGACCTCGCCGATCACACTGCCATCGGCATGGATCCGCGCCATCCGTTGTTTCACTCCCGCCGAGAGAAACTGCTCAACCAGGCCGAGCGATTCAAACACTTCTAGCGAACGCGGGTGGACCACCGTAGCACGATCCCAGCCGAGCGGTGCCGGGTTGGCATCGATCAAGCGGCAACCAACATTGCGGCGACATAGCTCCGCCGCCAGCAGCAGACCGGTTGGCCCGGCACCGACGATCAGAACTGGAATCGAGGGATTCATTCAATAGTGTGGTGAAGGAAGCTAACTGCGAGGTCGTCGGGCAGTGCCTGGAATGCCTGTCGTATCATAACGCACGGACATGGCAGGTGCGATGCAGTCAGCGGGATGCCGCTATTTGCCCGCAAAATCAGAATGATCTGTCCCGCCGCTCGCCCTCAACTCCGAACTGTGGATAGTTTCGTTACGGTTGCAGAAAACAAGCTAAATTCTACTTAATGGATCGGGGGCTGGATTCACACCAGCATCCATATAGCGCAGGAAGCAAGTTGCAAACACGCATTACTGAACCTGAACTATTTGGAGTCTCAAGTATGAAATTCGGAATCTCGCTGATCGTGGCCATTGGTCTGTTGTTCGCTGCAACCACCGTCAATGCCAAAGAGTCGGTCGACGGCACCTGGAAACTGACGGCTGGTGAAGCCAACGGCAAGCCACTTTCGGAAGTGGATCTGAAAGATGGCAAGCTGGTGATCAAGGGTGACCATTACAACGTGACGCTGCATGGCCAGGGAACCAGAACCGGAGTCCAGAAGTTGAACTCCGACTCCAAGATTCACACCATCGACATCACCGACACCAGTGGCCCGCACAAGGGAAAGACGAGCCACGGTATTTTTCAGATCATTGGTGACAAGTTTCATGTGACGTTTGCCCCTCCCGGCAAGCCACGCCCTGAGACGCTGGCCACCCAGCCCGAGACCGGTTATTGGTCGCACATTTGGGAACGTGTGACACAGTAAGTCGATCGCAGTCTTAAATTGAATCTAAACCACGCGGCGGATTGGCAGAGTGCCGATCCGCCGCGTTTTTGTTTTCCAGAGACCTAGACTATTGAAATGCGTTGGCGGATTTTGCCCGACTGCACTAAAATGCGTTTCATTGTAGATACTCAATTCAGCCTCTTTCTCCCGGAACGCATGAGCGAATACCAATACATCGAATTTCAAGCGATTGATGCACCCCTGACCGATAAGCAACTCGCCTTTGCCGACAAACAGTCGTCGCGCGCGGAAATTACCCGCCGGTCATTCACGGTCGAGTACAGCTACAGCTCTTTTCGCGGCGATGTCGATGGCATGCTGCGCAACGGCTACGATGTCTTTCTGAACTTCGCCGACTACGGCGTGCGCGACGTTCGACTGCGGCTACCGCACGGTATGCCTTTCTCAAAAACCGTCTCGTCAAAGTACATCAACGGCGACAGCCTGAAATGGAAACAGGACAAGAACGGACCGGGGGGAATTCTCTCGCTACATCCTTATTACGACGATGTCGGACCAAATAACGTTCTTGACTCCGAAGACACCATCGACGCCTTGACCGAGGTTCGCCAGCAGTTGATCGATGGCGATCTGCGTGCGCTCTACTTATTATGGCTTTGCGCTTGCGACGACAACTTTGACTGGGCCGAATTAGTGGAACCGCCGGTGCCACATGGCATTGCGGACCTGAACGGCAAAGCGGGCGATCTGCTGCAGTTTTTTGGGCTAGATCCGGAATTGCTGAAAGCGGCTGGCGAGGGGGTGCCCGCGATTTCGACCAACGAGTCAGCAGGTAGCTTCGTTGCCGATTGGGTCAAGAACTTGAATAGCGGAGAGGCGAAGGAGCTGCTGTTGCAATTGCTGAGTGGAGACGCGGCCAGCGAGAAGGTGAAGATCCTGGCCAAGTTTCGCGAGTCGGCCCCTTCGCCGGCATGGCCCACCACAAATTTGCAACGAACGTTTGATGCACTGCTCGCGGCGACGAAGGAACTTCGCGCCAATGCGAACGCCAAACAGGCTCGCCAAAAAGAGGCCGCCGCCAAACGTGCATCCGCCAAGGCCGAGAAGGATCGAGTGGAACGGATGAAACAGATGGTCAAGGATCCCGCCAAGTGGCTGCGCGAGGTCGATCAATTAGTCAACATGGGAGGAACGTCAAGCTATCAATCCGCAGCAGAACTCCTATCCGATCTTCGCGAATCAATTGGCGGCAGCGAAGGAGATAGAGTCGCGCTGAACCATGCGGCAGGTTTGGTTAACAAATTTCCGACACGTAACATTCTGAAAAGCTCGCTACGAAAGAGGGGATTGGTGAAGTAGCACAGGGGATGTGACTAACGCCCCGCTGCACCACCGCCGAATAAGTGGACTGGCAGGCAACCACACGACTGGCTAGATCGATCCACAGAATGCCGGCATCCCACAGTTCAGAATCGGTGCCGGCTTTCCAATGCGAAAAGAAATCGGCCGGGTCGCGGTTTTGAATGAATCGCGGCAGCGCGCGTTCTAGCTCCTCCATCGTCCAAGGATCAGCGGCCAGCGCCCCGACCAGTCGATCTCCATCTGCCGCAAGGACTTGTGCATGGATGGCGCGATTTTCGTCCACGATATTGATGGTTATTGCACTCACAGCAAAACTCCTTGCCCATAGGTTTGATGCGTTACTGCCCGCATGGAAAACGGCCCGGGGTAAATAGCAATTTATTCCGCAATCCTACATCGGTTGGCGCGTTATGAAAAGAATGGCCCCGGCAGACTTGCAAAATATGCGTGGTGAGCAGAAACTGCGGCAAGGTTGGTGGTTGGCGGTCGGTTCCGGGTTGTGCTGCTGGATACGGAAACGGTGGCAGTCGGTGCCAGACGACCTTTTATCCAGCAGTGAATTCCTGCTATGATTTCCGTTCAACGGATTGTTCGACAAGCGATCATTCAAACTCGACAGCACGGCTCAACCGCCGTGTGGAATAATGCCAGATCTGAAACAGGCCATTGCCAAGTTTGGGGCAGAGGCGAAGGCCAAACTCGCTAATCCCAGCGCCACGGGCGAGCCGGAGGACCAATTGCGTGCCCCGCTTGAGGGTCTCTTCGCCGATCTGGCTGAAATCTGCGGATTCAAACGCGAATGGTTTACCGCCGTCGGCGAATCGTCACTCACTACACTCAAGACGCGACCCGATTACGCCATCTCGTTGCGCAAGGTGCTGGTTGGATATGTCGAAGTCAAAGCGCCGGGTAAAGGTGCCGACCCAAGACGGTATAAGGGACACGACAAAGAACAGTGGGAAAAGCTGCAAACACTTCCCAATCTTCTGTACACCGATGGCAACTCCTTTAGCGTTTGGCAGAACGGCGAACTTGTTGGATCCATTGTTGACCTGGATGGGGACATAGAAAAGTCTGGAGCAAAACTAGAAGCTCCGATCGAGTTGGTCGCGCGCTTCGACAACTTCCTCCGGTGGGAACCCATTCCACCGAAAACGGCGGTCGAACTTGCCAAAGTAGCGGCGCGGCTCTGCCGCCTGCTGCGGGACGAAGTGACAGAGCAGCTTGCCGAAAAAAGCCGTGCGCTCACGGCACTCGCCGCCGACTGGCGTAAACTCCTATTTCCAGAGGCGAATGATGAACAATTCGCGGATGGATATGCGCAGGCGGTCACCTTCGGGCTATTGATGGCGCGATCCAGCAATATTCGACTGGCCGATGGACTCGATCAGGTCGGCAAGCAACTCGGCAAGACCAACTCGCTCATCGGTGCCGCGCTTCGCCTGCTTACGGACGAAGTCGATGACGAGGCAGCACTCAAAACGTCGCTCGGCGCACTCGTACGTGTGCTTGATGCAGTCAATTGGCAGACGATCAGCAAGGGCCAACCAGACGCCTGGCTCTATTTTTACGAAGACTTTCTGGCCGTCTATGACAATGCACTGCGGAAGCGCACCGGTTCGTATTACACGCCACCAGAGGTGGTCGAGCCGATGATTCGACTGGTCGATGACGTGCTGCGCCGGCACTTTGGCCGCACCGCTGGGCTAGCATCAACCGACGTGACCCTGGCCGATCCAGCGGTGGGAACCGGCACGTTCATTCTGGGTGTTCTGCGGCGCATTGCTGCCGATGTCGAGGCAGAGCAAGGCGCAGGGGCAGTTCCGCAAGCGATTGAGTCGGCCATCGGTCGGTTGATTGCCTTTGAAATGCAGCTTGGGCCGTTCGCGGTTGCACAGCTTCGCGTTTTCGCCGAACTGCTGCAACTCGTCGGCAAGACGCAGCGTGCCGTACCGCGAATGTTTGTTACCGATACGCTCGATAATCCGTTTGCCGAAATCGAAGAGCTTGGTTCGCTCTATCGCACCATCTCGGAATCTCGATTAAAGGCAAACGAAATCAAGAGCAAGGAGCCGATTACGGTCGTGATCGGCAATCCCCCTTACAAAGAAAAAGCGAACGGTCGCGGAGGTTGGGTCGAAGATGAACAACTCAGCAGTTGGATTCCGCCTGCCGATTGGGGAGTCGGTGCGCATGCCAAGCATCTGCGAAACCTGTACATCTATTTCTGGCGCTGGGCTACCTGGAAAGTCTTTGACCGTGACCCGGAGCATGATACGGGTATTGTCTGCTTTATTACCGTCGCTGGTTTTCTGAATGGTCCTGGCTTTCAAAAGATGCGGGACTATTTGCGCCGAACTGCTGACCGGATTTGGATCATCGACTGTACGCCAGAAGGGCACCAACCGGACGTGCCGACGCGCATCTTTCAGGGAGTGCAACAACCGGTCTGTATTGTGCTGGTGGCACGGTCCAAGAAGAAATCCGGCGACAAGCCCGCAAAAGTCAGGTACACGGCACTCCCTGTTGGCAAACGCGAGGAGAAGTTTGCCGCACTGGCCAAGCTGAAGATTGAATCGAAGGCCTGGAAGGAATGCTCAACTGACTGGCGAGCACCGTTTCTTCCGGCGGTAACTGGCGACTGGGCTACATACCCGAGCCTTGACGTATTGTTCGCTTACAATGGTTCCGGTGTGCAACCAATGCGAGTCTGGGTTATTGCGCCTGACGCCGATTCCTTGAAAAAACGCTGGCAGGTCCTTGTGAAGGAGAAATCCCCGGCAGCAAAGATGAATCTTTTTCACCCGACCCTCCGCGGAGGCAAACCATCGGATCGTCATATCGACTCCGTGGTACAGTACGGACTAGCTGGAAATGATCCTCGGACAGTGCCGCTATCAAGGGAGACCAGAGAATGTTTGCCACCAATAATGTATGGACACCGTAGCTTCGACCGGCAATGGATCATTCCCGACCCGAGAGTGATTACCCAGCCGAATCTGGCACTGTGGGAATCTGGTGCGAATAAGCAGGTTTTTCTTACAGCGTTGATGGCGCACTCACCCAGTTCGGGACCAGCCATAACTTTCACAGCTTTGCCACCGGACAAACATCACTATAAGGGATCATTTAGCGGTCGTGCCTTCCCTCTCTGGCGTGATGCCGAGGCAACTGAGCCGAACCTGCCACCAAATCTGCTGGAATCTCTTGCAACTACTTACAAGATTGTCGTGACCGCCGAAGACGTAATGGCTTATCTGGCCGCCGTGGCAGCCAACCCTGCTTATACCGCGCGATTTAAAGCCGATCTTGCCCAACCCGGTTTGCGAATCCCGCTGACTGAAGAGCCTAAACTATTTACCAAAGCGGTCGAGCTAGGTCGCCGTGTCATCTGGTTGCATACTTTTGGCGAGCGATTTGCAGAAAAAAAAGCGAATCGCCCGGCCGGGCCGCCAAGATTGCCCAAGGATCGTGCCCCGCGAATCCCGAAGAACGGTGCCATTCCCGACACTTCTGCTGACATGCCGGACGAGATTCTGTACGATGAAGGGAGACAGCGATTGCTAGTTGGCAAGGGGTTTATCGACAATGTGATTCCTGCCGTCTGGCAGTACGAAGTTTCAGGCAAGCGCGTCTTGACACAATGGTTTAGCTATCGTAAGAAGAATCGTGAGCGGCCGATTATTGGTGACCGGCGGCCCCCGTCCAAGCTAGGGGACATTCAGCCCGATGCTTGGCTGGCCGAGTATACGACTGAGTTGCTTAATGTCCTGCATGTGCTAACAATGTTAGTCGAGATGGAACCTGAACAGTCTCAACTACTGGAGGCGATCTGTGAGGCACAAACGATTAATTACATACCAGGAACTTCTAGCCGCGGGGGCACTGGATTGTCCTCCTGAGTGGCGCAAGTCACTCAAACCGATTAAGAAGCGGGAGCGGGATCTGTTCTCTGACATGCCTTGGGACAAAGACGAGGAAGCACGTACCAACGCGACTGCCCCACAGTCCGCTGCGGACGACGATCTCAATGATGCCGACGAAGATTTCGAGGAGGATGACGCCGCGGACGACGAGACTACTGATGAAGAACAGGACTCGGTTTAACTCCACAGGCCGCTTCGGATACCAGTAGCGACCCATGCCCCGTTACTTCCCCTCCACCGTTTTCAACCACCCTTCAATCGTAAAATCTGGCGAGCCGAGTTCGTCTGGTTTCAGGCACTTTAGATCTGCTGGCGGAGTGGGGTGGAGCTTCATATCGACCAGATTCGCGCCGCGGTCGTGCAGGTCGGTGCCGTAGAGTTTTTCTAGCACTATGCCATGCGCATCGCACCATTGGCCAGCATTGACGTTGGGGAGGGCGCGGATCTCTGCCTCGCCCATGCCGGGTGTGGTCAGGTACCGGCGAACGGCGTGCAGCGCCTGAGGGTAGGCGTAGAAGGCGCGGTGCCCGGCCTCTGGCTCGAACCAGGTCAAGATATTCTGCGGGCTGCGTAGCTCCTCGTAGACCTGCTTGCCACGGGTGGCGACGTTTTGCGTACCACGCCAGGCGCGGCCATCACCGTCGCGGTCGATGACAATATCGGCATCGCCATTCATGATGTAGATAGCGCATTCGGGAGCGGCCAGGGCGGCGAATTCATTCCAGGACAGCCGCGAACGCATTTGCGCGAACGGGATAGCGGTGCAGTACTTGCTGCGGAGAACCGTGTCGTCATAAGCCCAGCCGCAGACCAGGGCGAATTTAATCTGCGGCTCGAGTGCCGCCATCCAGGCCGCTACGGCACCGCCGAGGGAGTAGCCCGCCACGCCGATACGGTTGTGGTCGATGTCCGGGCGCTCCATGAGGAAGTCGACGCCGCGCATCGTGTCAAACACCAGCTTGCCCATGATCGTGCGGCCGGCGACGGTGGCGCGGTCGCTGACCGTTTTCTGGTCGTGCTCGCGCGTGCCGCGGCGACCTTCGGGGTGGCGTTCTTCCTCGCCGATCGGATCGATGGCCAGGACCGCGAGGCCGAGTTTGGCATAGACCTGACCGGTGTAGTTGTAGGACCAGTGGCTTTTGCTGCCACCGTGGCCATAGGTGAAGACGATGGCGGGCATGGGGCCGGTCGGATTTTTGGGGCGATAGAGAACCGCCGGGGTGCGGGAGCCTTTTTCGGTGGTGAAGACCCAGCGTTCGATGACGACGCCATCGTGTTCGGACTCGCCACGTTTCTCAGCGGCCAGGGGGACGCGATCCTTGGGAATGCCGAGAATCTGGCTCAACTCTGCGCGAGTCTTGTTTCGCCAGGCGGTAAACTTGGCGGGATCCTTGGCTAGCTCGACGATATCAGGAGTTGCGGCAGTGGGTGTGTGGTTGGCGGCATTGGCCGAGATGTCATCCGGGCCGGTACGTGTGGGAGGTTGAGATGATCTTTTTCCAACTGGCTTGGTAGCCAAGGCGATGGAGAAATATTTGTGTATCTTGTCAACTCGCCCGGAGTAGAACATGCGGTAGAGCGGGCCATCGCGCATAATCGCCTGGCTGGAGGTGTAGAGCGAGTCGTACTTGCTGTTCTCGACTGGGGTAAAGACAGGATTGGCCGGGTTCTTGGTCCAGGTAAACCCGTCGGCGCTGGTGGCGGTGCCGATGGCGGTTTTTTCAGGTTCTCCTCGCGTGGTGACTGACCAGTAGGAGGCGTAGAACATGGCCCACTGGTTTCCATCTTTGAGGACGTAGGGATAGAAGAGCGCTTTCTTTTTTTCCCACGGTTGCGAAACGATCAACTGCGGGTTGCTGGAATGTGCTTTGAGTGAATGGAGGTCAGGGCCTGTGGCCAGATGGAGTTCCCACGGCTGGCCATCTTGGGGCTTGTGGACATAGTACATTCGATACTCGTCGCCGACGCGGAGCAGATTGGGGGCATAGGCGCCGTGATAGATCGGGCTGCGGGGATCTTTTTTCCAGTGAATGCCATCGGTGCTGGTGGCATGTTCGATATCGTCGGCGCGATTGCCGCAGTAGACCATATGCCAGGTGCCATCGGCATCGAGCAGGAGGTTTCCCTCTGGATCGCGGAGGACTGCAGGCGTGCAGTGGAAGTCGTCTCGCTCGCCAAGGGGGAGGATTGGCTTGTCGAGTTTCTTAAAGTGGACGCCGTCGTCCGAAGTGGCCAGGCCGAGCTGGTAGTCGATGAATTTTTCTTTGGTAGCTGGCCCGGAGGGTCCACCGCAGAAGTAAAGATAGTACTTGCCTTTGTGCTTGGCGATTGCTGGCCCCATGATATTGTGCGAGTCAAACGCTGGTGCCGGGGCAAGTGAGAGAACAGGATTGTCGGCGGAGCGCGTCCAACCGGGGGAGGCGAGTTCGTCGGCGCGGGAGGCCGATTGCATGTAGTTTAATGAAATGATTGCGTAACAGGAGGCCAGGAACAGGCGGCTGCAATGTTGGAACGAAATAGCAGAGAATTGCTTACGCATAATTGTCACTTCCTGGGTGGAGAATCAAGGGCGGGGAGGGATGAGGTCGTCGTTCAGATCGATTTGAAAGTGACCTGCACGAATGGGTCGACAAATATTGGCCGCGGTCACCTTCGTCTGGCCATTCTATGGTGCGAGTCTGGTCTCGTAAATCAGATTATAAGCTTGAATCTCTGCCGATGCACTGCTGAAATAATCACAAAACTCACAAAACTACTTGCGTTCTGCCGCGCATCTTACTATCACTTGTTTACCAATCAATCTGATGGATCTATCGCGGGCATTGATGCCGGCAGAGATCGGGCCCGTTTCTGGCCACTCTCGCCGCGGTTGATTGGCGGATAGCTTAATCACACCTATCAGGTGGCAGATTCTTTTTGGTGAATTCTTAACTGAAGTGTGCGACGGGAATACGCACAAGGTCTACTCCGCAGTGGCAATTTAACATGCAAAGCATTTTCGTTCACTTGATCTTGCGCGCCGCCTTGGCGGTATCGTTAATTTGTATGGCCGTTGAACGCGCCGCGGCGGTGGAATCGAACTGGATCAATCCCAATGGCGGACTGTTTAATACGCAGACCAACTGGGATGGCTTTGTCCCCTTGTCCAATGCCACGGCGCTGTTCGACTTGCCGAATAGCTATAGCGTGACCATGACGACCAGTCGCACAACCGACCGGCTGACGGTGAATCGCGGTAATGTGCAACTGCTGTTAGGGGGTGTGACGTATACACTGGGAAGCGGAATGTATGTGGGTGACGCGGCTGGGCAACACGGTGTGCTGTCGATGACAAACGGCATTGTCCAAGGCATCAACTTGAATGTTGGTGTCGATGCGGGGGACCAAGGGACGCTTACGCTGGGGGCGAACTTGCGTGCGACGTTTGTTGGCAACGCGCGCGTTGGAGCAGGTGGCTGGGGCAGTCTAACTCTCCGCGACGGGGCAACGCTCATTGATCAAGGTAGCTCACTCGGACACAGTGCCACCGGGTATGGCACGGCACTCGTCACGGGTTGGCAAACAAAGTGGCAGACGGCGGCGTTGACAGTCGGCAGCGCTGGAAATGGAATGCTTACCGTCAATGATCGGGCAAGGTTGGAAAGTCAACAAACTGTGCTTGGTCTGAACAGCAATACGACCGGCACCGTGACGATTGACGGGACCGGTACGCGGTGGTTAAACAGCAGCGCAGTCACAGTTGGTGCAGGAGGAAGCGGCCGGATCGAGGTTCAAAATGGCGCAGTGGTGGAAAGCGGCAGCGCGCTACTGGCTGCAAGCATCGGCTCGAGCGGCATGGTCAATCTGACAGGTAGCGGATCAGAGTGGATAGTCGACGGAGCGATAGAAGTTGGTCGCTCAGGATTGGCGGAGTTGACGGTAAATAGTGGTGCGTTTTTGCAGAGTGCATCTGGTCAAGTTGCATCGCTGGCCGGATCGAACGCCAGTGTGACATTAAGCGGCGCAGAAAGTACTTGGCAACTTCAAGGGAATCTTGCTATCGGCGGAAGTGAGAACGCACTTGGCGGCACGGCCGAGATGCACGTTAACAATGGGGCGGTGCTGGATCTAGCCAATTCGGCCAGTAGCACACTCAAGATTTGGGAAGGCTCACATCTAGAGATTGATGGCGGAACGGTGCGCACTGGCGCGCTGGACAAGCGTGGCTCGCTGAACTTTCACGACGGTACACTAGAAATTGTGGGCGGAACACTGGGTAGCAATTCGCTGTCCTCGATTGATGGTGGAGATACGGATGCCGCCCCGGTGTTGCGGTTGATCGGTGGTGCGACTGCCGATTGGACTAATACACTCACTGTAGGTCAGGTACGTCGAGGCACGATGCAATTGGAGAGCGGGGCGTCGGCAATTATCGCTGGTGACCTGCTTGTCGGTGCTGGCCAGACTGCTAATGGGGTCATCGACGTGAAGAACGGCGCAAGGATTGAGCTTGGAGGGGATCTGCTTCTGGGAGGGTCGGCATTTGCCGCTGGTGGCAGTGGGACAGTCACATTGCAGTCTGGCGGATCGATGACAGCAGATAACGGCGCTGTGATTCTTTGGCCACAAGGCTCCCTCAAACTGGATGGAGGGCACTTGGACGCCGGATCGCTTGAATTTCGTGGTGGAAGCATCGCGTTTTCGACGGGAACGATGCGGCTTACTAGCCCGGTATCGATGGACTTGATATGGCTGACGAGAGTTGTGGGATCTTCGCACAGTCTCGGCAACGGACAGACGCTAGAACTAGGTGAAGCGACGATAAGCGGTTCGCTCAGCGTGCAAGGGGGAAGTTTATCCGCGGAACAACTGACTCTATCCGCGCCGTTGCAGCTTTCCGCCGGTTCGCTGGCGGTGCATCAGCAGATGCAAATTGCGCCGCAGGGGCTGCTACACGTCGAAGGTATCAGCACAACTAACTTCACAGGCGGTTTGATGAATGACGGCGAGCTAGCCATGCAGTCTGCATTGGCGACGGTCGAAGGTGGCACACTGGACAATCGGGGAGTCGTGCGTGGGAACGGTCGAATCAACATGCCGCTGAATAATCTGTCGAACGGACGAGTCCAGGTTGGGGCCAATGAGCGACTGCAATTCTTAGCGACAGAGAATACGAACAGTGGAACCATTGAGGTCGGCACGTCTGGAGCGATTGAATTTTTAAATGAACTGCAAAACACGGTCAGTGGCCGGATCATAGCCCGCGATAGTTCGCTGCAGTTCGGTGGAGGACTGCAAAATGATGGGGAGTTGCTACTGAGTGGAGGAGCAATAGATATCGCGGGGGCGATCAATACCAGTTCAGGTGGGCGGATTGCAGTGGCCGGCGGTACGGAAGCTGTATTTCAAAATGTGCTGGATTTGAGCGGAACAGTGGAAGTGTACAACGGCAGCTCGGCGTTGTTTTTGCAAAATGTGGTTGGGGAGGGAGACCTGATTGTGCATGCGGGCGGAAGATTGGAACTGGTCGGGACAACGGACTTTACTCCCCTACTAACAGCGTCGGTAAATAGTGGATCAATGGAAACTGAGAAGACGCCGCTGAGTGGGGTGATCCTGACGGGGGGAATTTCGGCGAATTCTTACATTGCACCAGTAGTTGAGAATCATGGCACCTTGCAATTCTCCCGAGGCGATACGCCGGGTGCAACTCACGCGATGCGCTCGATCTCTGGCAACGGCGCAACCGTAGTTGCCGATGGTGTTGAACTATCGGCCGGCCAGGTTGAGCAACAGTCGCTCTCAATCGGTGCGGGTGCAACGTTGACACTGGATCGTCCAAGCAGCACATTACCACTAGCCGGTACCGAGGGGAGCCACGTTGGCGCGCTGCAAATTGCCGGGGGCGCAACCCCCACCGGCACGATTGACATTGGCAGCAGTGCGCTGGTCATTCAGTCCAGCCAAGGTTTGAGCGCCACAGTATTGGAAACTACGGTGGCACAGATCAAGAGTGCGCAGAATCGTGTGGGTGGCCGAGCACTTTGGAATGGCCCTGGAATCAGTAGCACTGACGCATGGGAGGCCAATCAGATGGCCGGAGGAGAACTGTTGGGGCTGGCCGCACTGCGGAACGGAGACTTTACAGCACTCGGTTTGCCGATTCGCAATACATTTGCGGGGCACTCGGTGAATGCCGATTCGATCCTGGTCAGCTACGCGTTGATTGGCGATGCCAACCTGGATGGGGTCGTGGATTTTGACGACTATGGTCTAATCGATGGAGCCTTCAGCGGAGCGCTACCCAATCTCGGCTGGATCAGTGGCGACTTTAACTATGATGGTGTGGTCGACTTCGACGATTACGGGCTGATGGATTTTGCATTTAGTCGACAAGATGTACTGGCGGCGCTAGCCGGTGCCGACCCTGGAACCGTTGTTGTTCCAGAACCTGGCACCTGCGGCCTCTTCGTACTGGCGATCTTTATATTAACAGGATCGAAGCGATTGTCGCTCATTCAAAGGCATTCGCCGGAATTACTTCGCGGCCCGCACGGGTGACGAGCGACTTGTAGACGAATGGATTGATCGATTCTGAAATGAAATGGGCACTGCCATCGGCAAAGCAGAACTGTGCTCCGCCGACATGAAAACTATAAGCCTCACCGGCGTTTGTCCCGTTGATGACGGTCGGCCCCGGTTCAGCACCCGCCTCAGTCACCCCCGCCAGACTGCTACCGTTGTCAGGATCGGCCCAGCCGGTTCCATCAGAAGTTAATCCGCTGGTTGGCTTTCCAAAAAGGTAAACGTTTGGCCTACCGGCATCCTCGGCCACCATAATCGTCTTTGACAGGCCATCTGTGATATTTTTAATTTTGCATGGAGGAGAAGTGTTCTTGCTGAGAACTCCGAGATTCTGCGGTAGTAGTTCTTCGGCTGAGGTCAAAGTAACCAGGTTATTCAAATCTGCAAAATTAGTCTTTAGCCCGTTGACCGAACCGTAATCTCCCGCCGCCGGCTTAAGCAGTGAAGTGAAGTTTTCATCCATCCGGCTCTGCTCGGTTGAGGGGCAGCGAAACAGAGGGATTGGTTCACTGACGATTTGCAGATTGGTTGGTCGAGTCGGATTAGAAGGATCGGGAGTATTGTCGAACCAGGCCTTCCTGAGATTGAACTTCGAGGCGATTCCCACTTCCTCAATGTAGGGCAGAATCACCGTGGTCCAGGACTGCTCATGGGAGGAGGCCGGTCGGTTTGGAATTGGCTGCTTGCCCAGGTTACTTGTCGTTACATTCTTTCGGCTAAGTGGGTAGGTGCGGAAAGTATTTTCGTAATTGATCGTCGCCAAGCCGAATTGACGGATGTTGTTCATGCACTGGGTGCGGTGTGCCGCCGAGCGGGCAGCATTTATTGCTGGCAGCAACAGCGCCACCAGGATGCCAATTATTGCAATCACCACCAGCAACTCAACCAGGGTGAACCCCGGTGCGCGGCAGGACTTTCTCGTTTTACCGAAATCGATAAACATGTTTTGTTGGTTGTTCCGGTTTTGAATCGTATAAACTTCCATGACTGAATTCCTTCAAAGGCCTGAGATCGACCGTAATGCGTTGCTCAAATAAATTCGGCGGCGAGGACATCCGTTCAACTCATTGACTGCGACTTAGCGTGCCTTGCTGGACGGCGAATTCGATGAATTACCATCCCGATTGCGGCCAGTCCCATCAAGACAAGCGACGATGGTTCTGGAATCGGCACCGGTGCATTACCCCTTCCCCAACCACCCAGCACTAGATTCAGGTCATCCTGACCAACAAAACCGTCCTGACTTGGATCTCCTAAAAGCGAATTGCCAGGCGTGACGTTCTCTCCCCAGTTTCCGAGAATCAGGTTCAAGTCATCCTGGCCGATAAAACCATCCCCATTCAGATCTCCAGGATGATTCGTAAGATTGCCGATTAGCTGAGCGTCGAAGCGCAGGTCGATGTCACTCAGCGAGGAAGTGTGAACTTCGATGGCCAGCGTGTTTGTGCCCCCTAGCAACAAGCTGGGATCGATCGAATAAGTGCGCCAGGTGTTTTGCAGGCTGTCGGTGAGGGGAGCCAGTGCCAGATCATTGTCCGCGGCACCGACTCCCAGATTAAAGCGAGTAATCTCCGTGCCGTTGAAAAACACCGCTGCACCGTCGTCGACCAGCAATTTCAAGGTCAGATCAGTGGCCACCAAGATCGAGTCCACTTCGAACGAATTGCGGAATTCGTAGGAGACTGCTTTTGAGGAAGCATTGCCGCCGAAGGAAAGAACCGTTTGCTCATTTCCTTGACCGAAGCCGAACGGACCGCTGCCGGTGGCCCAACTACCGTCGCTGGCACCTGGTTGATTCCAGTTCGCATCACGTGCAGCACCGCCATCCAGGTACTTCCAATCCGAAGCAGCAGCGACCAACGTTGTTGGAATAGCAGGGCCATCGTTGCTGGTACGCGTGTACTTGTAGAGTTTTTGATTCACACCTTCGCTAAAGGTATAGAAGTTGTTGCCGTAAGCATCGAAAGCGATTGCCTCGGCGTTGGCCTCGACACTCTTACCGTTCACCTCAATCCACTGCGGAACCTTGACCATTGTCTGAGCGATCGTTTCGCCGGGAGTACGGTCAAAGAGAAAGGCAAACTGATTCTGATTGCGAACAAAAATCTGGGATCCATCTGGCGTGATCGAAGCACCGTTAGCGCGAGCGATCCAGGATGAATTGGCGACCAACGACAATGTTTGTGTGCCTGCGGTACCAAACTGTGACTGTGTTCCTCGAAAGAAGTTTGTGCCAGAAGTGCCGGACAATTCCTTTGAACCGAGGTAGAAATCACCGTTCAACGGATCGACAAACATCGACTCCACATCGGGGGCGGTGATATTAAAGGTTTGCGACTCGGCTCCCGGCACGTTTTTGTTTAAAGGGCTGCCAGCTTGCTGAGCAGCATAGACGCTAGGCTCAGCGATTCTGGTAATTCGGACGTTGCTGCCGTTGGAGGCATTGGTGATGTAGAGGTATTCCACTCCCGGTTCCGGCCCGGGACCAATCGCGATATCTTCCCAGTCGGTATTGGTCGCACCAGGAAGAGTGTAAGTACCAAGTAGCTGTCCAGTGGTGCTGAGGGCAAAAATCCGGTTGGTATCTCCCGAATCGTTATGCGTCCACAACACGTTGGAATTATTTCGGCTGGCTACTAGACCGGAGGCCTCATCAATTGCCGAGACCGCTACCGTTCCGACATTGGTCGGTGGAAAGGAAAACGTGCTGGCACCCCGTGCCGATGCGGCGTAGGTCAGCAAGCCTGCCACAGCAATCCAAGCTGGCAGGGCTCTGAGTGGAAAGTGAACTGAATTTAGATATTTGGGCATTTGCTTCCGGTGCGTGTGCGTAAATGTCATGTGTTGAGAAGAGGTGTTTTTGCCAGTCACTACCAAACGCAAATTGGTCCGTGATCACCGTGAAGCAATCAAGCAGACCGTTCTCAGCAAACAAAACGTCCGACTGCGCCCGCGAGCAAGGGCGCAGTCGGAATCCCAATCGTCAGGTTCCAAAGGCAGGTGGATGTGCATCTCAAAACAACTCCACAAACCAATTGACTGACAAAACGATTTACTTAACGGCCCGCTTGCGACGAATTGCTAGCAAGCCGAATGCGGCACCAATTGCCCCAAGTGCCAATGTGCCTGGCTCCGGTACGAACGAGCCAGGGTTGCCTACCAGGTTTGGGTTTCCGAACGCAGCAAAGGAACCATAGGAGTCACCGACAAACGAGTTGACCCAGTTAATATTCATGTTGTCCCCCAGCACGGTCAGCGGTCCCGGATTACGTGTCACACCACTGGCATTTCCGCCGCCAAAAGGAGCGTTCGGACTGCCGTTGTAGGTCAAGCGGTCGGCGAAATCGGTGGTTCCATTCAACGCGCCCGGGGCATACAGGTTGACTTCGTCGCCACCGCTGCTGAGGTTATCGTTGGAGTAGGGGCCAATGATCTTCAGTCCAGCAGGAGCAGCCGCTGGGCTTCCCCACCAGTAGGTACGAAAGGCGTCGGGAGTTGCTTCGGTAAAAATGGCGGACTCGCCTGGGGCCAATGTTCCAAACGCTGACAGAATGTGACCAGCCTTGTTGATGGCACGAGTGCTGTCGTCCTGACTCCAACCAGTCATATTCACTGGCACGGCGCTGGTGTTGGTAAACTCGACGAACTCGTGATCCGACCCATCACCGGCATTGGAATTGAACTCGGTGATGTAGACGCCGTAGATATTCGCTGCCGTAGCGTAGCTACCGGACAACGATGCGACAGCCAAAGCTGCCAGTGCACAAAATTGCTTCAACATAAGCAGTGTTCCTCCGCCCAATTCAGGGCAATATCAATGGGACTTAAGGATCGAACTCACCATGAGATTGATCCAAGTACACTTGAATTGCTTGAATTGCCTTCTCTTTCGTGTCTGCGACACATGCATCTCACCGCTGTTCGTCAGAACGTCAGGCTGGGTCTGGCAATTCAGATCTTTCAAGTACTCGCCCGGATGATAGCCGCACAATGTGACGGTTTAATTCGCTGAACAAGTGGTTCTGATTCAGTTACGATCAGCTTTCGATGTTGCTGGATCGAACTGACCTTTCCCCAAACTCCCCAAGCATTTGCGCTTCAAATTCGGTCATCATCCTATCGCTCGAATATTCAGAATCAGTTAGCGAGAGATGTGATCGACATGAGTCTTGTGTGAGCTTGTGATTTGCAATTCAATCGCCACGAAACACAACCAACGACGTAGTCCAGATTTGCCACAATCAGCATGCTTCTTGTCGAATTCATCCACCGCGATTCGTCGATTGCCATAATTGCAAAAACGCTTTAGGCTGTTTGGCAAGTTGATTAGCAAGTCACACACTCGCAGTTCGCAATTCACCTTTAAACGGCTGGATTCCATGAATGCTCGCCCCTCGCGCTCACTGTTAATCGCTCTACTCAGCAGCTCATTTCTGACGGGTTGGTGCTTAATTGCGGTTGGAGAAAAGCCATGTGACTACGTCGCCGAGGGTGGTGCCTCGGTGAGTGAGGTCTTTGAACTGCCGGCGATATCGTTAAAGTCTGCGCAGAATGCGCTCTTGCCGCAGTCCATTCAGAACGATCGCGGAATTCTGCTCGGCGGCTTGAGCGATCTGTGGCGCAGTTCGCGCGATCCTGCAGGAGAGTACTGGGTAATTACTGATCGAGGGCCGAATGCCAAGGTCACAGTCGACGGCAAAAAGCGGCGGACCTTTCCGGTGCCGGAGTTCACGCCTTTATTGCTGCAAGTTCGTGCTAACGACGGAAAACTGGAACTGCTGAAGACGATTCCGCTATTGTGCACGGACCGTTCCCCGGTCACGGGAGTATCCAATCAGCCGGCCTCGGACGGGGTCGCCTACGATTTCAGTGCAAGGAAGAACATTCCGCCCAACCCCAATGGCCTGGATACCGAAGGTCTGGTTCGTGCGCCCAACGGTGACTTCTGGGCTGCCGAAGAGTATCGCCCGTCATTGATCAAGATCAGCCCGCAGGGGGTGGTGCAACGCCGTTACGTTCCGGCAGGGGTGAGCCTTGAAGGAACCGGTTATCCCGTATCAGCGGTACTGCCAGAGGTTTACACACGACGACAGGACAATCTGGGGTTTGAGGGGCTGGCGATCAGCAGTGATGGCAGAACGCTCTATGCTCCGATGCAGAGTGCGCTCTCTGCGGAAGATGTTCCTGAGGATACCCCTTCGCGGAATGTACGGATTCTGGCATTTGATATTGAGAGCGAAAAACCGGTTGCCGAGTACCTGTATCAGTTTGATGAGGCGCCTCTGGTGGTTGCAAAGGAGGGGGAAGAACCGGAACCGGCGGAATTGAAGATTGGTGCCGCGGTTGCTTTGCCGAACTCGAAGTTACTGGTCTTGGAGCGAATCGACTCGACGGCCAAGATCTACCTGGTCGACCTGGCGCAGGGGACGAATCTTTTGAATTCCGACTGGCACGCCGCCACAAGTCCCAGCTTGGAGTCGATCACCGATTTTCAAACCGCTAAGGTTGTCCCACAGCCCAAGACCTTAGTGGTCGATCTGGCCACAATCCCTGATATGCCCGACAAGTTGGAGGGCATGGCGCTGGTCGATCAAGACACCATCGCGGTCGTCAATGACAACGATTTTGGGTTTGAGGATTTCGATGAGGAAGGGAACGCCGTGCAAAAGGATTCGGCGAAGTCGCGGATGTATTACATCAAGTTGCCCAAGCCGTTGAAGTAAGCTGCGTCTGCTCTGCAGTAAGCTACAGACGCTACTCAGAGTCAATCTTCTTCGTCAAAATCGCGTGCCGGTTCTGTAAGTAACGCGCGACTATCCAGCAAAACAGCGCCCAGGCCAGACCGGCGGCCCAGCCGGCCAGTACATCGGTGGGATAGTGGACCCCCATATAAACTCGGCTCACGCCGACCAGGACCGTCAGTGTAGTTGCGACGAACAGAAAGTACGCTTTCAACCGCCACTCGTTCACAAAGCGCCCCAGCAGCGCGGCAAGCGTGAGGAACACGGTGGCGGAGAGCATGGAGTGCCCGCTGGGGAACGAGCTGGAATACACCTGCGACAGGTGCGGAACAATCGATGGTCGCGGGCGGTCGAACCAATGCTTCAGCAGAGTATTGACGATCAGGCCACCAAAGGTCGCCGCCAGCACCAGCCACATCGCATCGTTCATGCGTCGTAGCCACAAGAATCCGCAGACGGTGAGTGTGAGCATACTGAGAAACGCGACGCCACCTAGAGCGGTCAGGTCGCGACCAAATTCCGCCAGCCAGCGCGGGCCGATTGGCCGCTCGGGGTTGTCGGGATTTCTCAGAACACGAACGGCCCACTCGTCAAACTTCAGTGTGTCCCCCTCGGTGACTTCGTCAGCAATATTGACGAACAGCAGCACCACCAGCACGATGCCGAGCATCGCTACCAGGACACTGGTTTCGTGCCTTCCGATCCAGTCAAACAGCCCGCGCACCGTGGCTAGCGATCGCGCAATCGCACTCTGAACCATGACCAGCCACGGCCGCTGCGAAGGTTGCTGTTCGTGCATGTGGTTCGCCAGTTTGTCCTGTTATTGGTAGGATGAGAGGGCTAAGCCGGTTGGGTTTGGCACTTTGTCTCTTATCAGGCTACTAGCCCACGCGTCATGAAAGCAATAGTGCTATTGAATCGTGGGGCTGGAAGCCTGAAAGGGGCAGCCGGTGAGGCGCGACAAAAGGCTGTTGAAGAGGCCTTAAAAGAGGCCGATATCGAGGCCGAATTTCGCCTGGTAAGCGGCGACGAACTGACGGATGCCGCGCGGCAGGCCGCCGGCGAGCATGTGGATGTTGTCATCGCTGGTGGAGGAGATGGAACGATCAGCGCCGTGGCCAGCGGGCTGGCCGGAACGAAGATGCCACTAGGTGTCCTGCCGCTAGGAACGCTGAATCACTTTGCCAGAGACCTGAAGATTCCGCTCGATCTAAGCGAGGCGGCGGCAGTGATCGCTGCCAGGAACCTATCCCCCGTCGATGTCGGTCGCGTCAACGATCTGATCTTCATCAATAACTCATCGCTGGGAGTGTATCCGCGCGAGGTGTTGACGCGCGAGGAGCACCAGCATCGTCGCGGGCTGAGTAAGTGGCTGGCCATGTCGCTGGCTGTATTGAAAACCTTTCGCCGGTTTCCGATGGTCAGGCTGAAGTTAGAGACGCGACACGAAAGCGTGCCACGGAAAACGCCCCTGCTGTTTGTGGGAAACAATCACTATGACCTGGAGCTATTTCGTGCCGGAACGCGCGAATGTTTGGACCGAGGAGAGTTGTCACTCTTTCTGGCGAACACGCAGTCTCGGTGGGGAATGTTCAAGCTGACACTGCGTGGGCTTTTTGGTCGGCTACGACAAGCACGCGATTTTGAATCCCTCTGCCTGTCCGAGTTCTCAGTGGAAACCCGGCGTAAGACTTTGCATGTCGCCTTGGATGGTGAGGTGGTGAAGCTGCACCCTCCCCTGCACTACCGAAGTTGGCCGGGAGCATTGCAGGTCTGTTTGCCTATGGCCGACACAGAGAACGCAGTTGCGAACCGTGCGGCGGAAGTGAAGAACTGATTCCGACTATGCGAACAATCGCACACATCTCGGACTTGCACTTTGGTACTGACGATCCGCCGGTGGCCGAGGGGTTGCTGGTTGAACTGGCGACGCATCCGGCTGACCTGCTGGTGGTGAGCGGAGATCTGACACAACGGGCAAGAAGGCGGGAGTTCCAAGCAGCGCGGCAGTACCTGGATCGGATCAAGTCGCCACGGATCGTGGTGCCAGGGAATCATGACCTGCCGCTGTATAACTTTTTGCAGCGTTTCTCGCGACCATTGCGGCGGTATCATGACCATATCGAGAAGAATCTGCACCCTTCTTTCGTGGATGACGAGATTGGCGTGGTCGGAGTAAACACTGCTCGCTCGAACACCTGGAAAGACGGGCGCATTTCGCTCGCGCAGATTAACCGAATGCGAGAGCAGTTCGATGCCATGCCGCGGGACGTGTTCAAGATTCTGGTGGCACATCACCCGTTTATTCCGCCGAAGCTGGACCCGCAGGCGGCACTGGTTGGGCGTGGGCCGCTGGCGCTGAAGACGCTGGCTGCCTGTGGATGCTCGTTGATCCTGGCGGGGCATTTGCACCACGCGTATAGCGGTGATGTGGGTGCGCACCATGTCGAAGTGAAGCGGTCGATCCTGGTGGCTCAGGCCGGTACTGCAATCTCACGTCGGCGACGCGATGAGGCGAATGCCTACAATCGGATCACTATCGACAATGAATTGTTGCAACTGGAAGTTCGCGGCTGGAATGGTACGGAGTTTGAGACTGCCACGGTTGAGACCTTTGCTAAGCATGACAACGGCTGGCGATTGGTGAGGGAACAGTGAACAGCTTGATCGGTGTGCCACTGGCTCCGCCAGTGAACAACGCGATACGCACGACAAGCTAACCCGACGCGCCAGCGAGGAAAATAGTCGAACGGTATTGCGCCTCGCTGGCGCTTCGGATTAGAGTGTGAGGTCAACTCGCCGATAGCACTGGCAGAGCCAGTGGCACACATGCTTAAGGGCACACGCATTTCCACTTATCTCTACTCAATCTCCGGCAGCATCTGATCCAGCGCTCCAATCGCCGCCGGCCAACTGGATTGGCTGCTCTGATACGTTTCCCACCAGTGCCAGACTTCGGCGGCATATCCTGCGGGGGGTGGTACCTCGCACCATTGCTGCATCGCCAGTTGCAACGTCGGCAGGTCGCAGCGTGTCAACTCAACTTCCTCCCCGGCGGCTAGTGTAATCGGGATCAAAGCGTAGCTGCCGAGTTCCAACGCACGATCGCGCCGCAGATTGGTCTGAAACGGCGGCAGATCCAGATTGAGCTGCGAAATCAACCAGGCCAGGCGTGTCACCTCTGGTAGACTCGCGTGCGGATTGGCCAGCACCCCTTCCATCACAACGGTGTTGGCATTGACCACGCTCAGGCCTGCTCCTCCGCTGAACGGCTGAACCAGCAGCACTCGGATCGTGTCGGGTATGAGCGGCTCAGGAACTTCTCGCCGCAGCATGGCGAGCAGGCCAGGCCCGCGAGCTTCCCACTGCTCTCTCAGGGGCAGGATCCGCGTTATTAGTTCCTCGGCTGCGGTGGGCCAGACGGCCAGCAAGGCACGCTCGATCGCGCCAATCCGATTGGCAAGCTCTGCGGCGTTTGTCTGGGCGTATTGCTGGGACGAAAGTTTCAGCAGCACGGTGCTGGCGAGCCGCTGGTTGCTCTCCACCGTCGCGGAGAGAGCCAGCAGTTGGTTCCAGAACTGCAGCGGGGGCAGATCGGTTCGTGCCAGCCACCGACGCAGCCGTTCGGCCGGTTCGGCAAGCGCCGCCGCCATGCTCTCGTCAGGCATGTTCTCGTCTGGCAGGCTGCCGCCGATGATCAGCCGCCGGGCTGCATAGAGGGCGGTCGTGGAAAAACTGGCATGCCAGTTGAGCTGTGTCATCGCTGGTGTCGCTCGCCAAGGAACGAATCTGCGGATTCCTGACCAAAGGGTATACCATCTGCGCCAAAACAGGATACTATTTACTCTCGCTGGTTTGTATTGTAAACGATGGTCTGTTGGCCGTCCGGGGCAAAACCTTTGAACTGCTGTTAGTCGCTTAACCCGTTGGAGCTGCCTGAATGATAGAAATGGATGTAGAACGCTGGTCCGTGGCCGATGCGATGGACACCTACGATGTCTCGCGGTGGGGAAACGGCTACTTCTCAATCAACGAGGCCGGGCACCTCTGCGTGCTGCCGAATAAAGATGCCAGCCGTTCTATCGATCTCAAGGAACTGGTCGACCGCCTGCAGCTTCGCGGCATCGACCTGCCGATTCTCATCCGCTTTGCCGAGATTCTCAAGCACCGCCTGGGGG
>JAWXCH010000313.1:0-7376 GCA_034440595.1 Planctomycetota bacterium
CCTCAATCACTTCGCCATCCTATTCGAGGAACGGATGCCGGAAAACATTAGCAAATAACGTACCCTGCTCGCCTGACACAAAAGACTTTACAGGCCCCAGTTCTGTAGAGAAGGCGTCTAATTAATGTTCACCGACGTTTGGCGACGCGCCCGATTCGGTTTCTGCGGCAGAGTCATCCTGACCGCCATTGCGCAAAATGGCATCATAGACCTCGCGACGATGAACAGGAACTTCCTTAGGGGCTTCCACCCCGAGGCGCACCTTGTCACCGCGAATCTCGACGACTACGATCGTAATGTCGTTATTGATGACAATACTTTCGTTTTTCTTTCGTGAAAGAACCAGCATCGTACTTTCCTTCTGCACGAGTGCCTACAAACCGCTAGGAACAATTTTCCCGTTGTCCGTCCATGCGACCAAACCTGATTTGTCCGCACCTCCACAAGGTGCAACTAGCCAAAATAAGGTTCTGCATGCAGGCACTTCCTTGTTTCACTCTACGTGTAAACTACGTCCAGTCAAGCAAAACGGGTCGAGGAAGGCTCGAATTTTGATTTAATCGTCCAGTTTGGCACGAAATTCGTACCGGATCGCGCGAGAAACTCCACCGAAACCGGGGTGACTTTCAATGCTAGGTAGCTACGCGCAATGCCTTATCAAATAAAACGTTACGTTCCGAGCGGGATTGCGTTTGGCGAGGTTCTGGGGAGAAATTAGTCCAGATTATGATCGGCTACCTGTCTCCATTCTGATAGCGCGGTAATCGCACAAATGGTATCGGCTATACCGGTTTTCTCAGTGGAAATCCGAAAAAATGGGAATTTCCGTGCCAGGGCTATAACCCAGCCTAATTCAGCCTCATGACAATCTCTGGCCTGAATCTTCGATCGAAGAATCGCGGCTCAGCCCGGTGGCCTTCACCCATGAATGGCAATTGGGCCGTGTATGCTAGCGAACAAGCGGAAAACACCACGCAGCAAACCATCGCACTTTGCATCGCGGGATAAGAGTTACTGATAGTGACTGGACTCGTTTGGCAACTCTTTTCGTACGCCGACAACGTGCCCAAATGCTGAGGCGTGTCTGCCAGACCGCCGTTCGATCACCGTACTAGCCGCAACGATTTGCAATTGCGGCTGCGGAATTATCAACCTACTCAGGCCTCCGTTGCCTTGCGAAGAAATGGACCATGCCTATAATCCATCAAGAGAATCTGTGGTGATAGAACTTCATCCATACTGGCCCGTTGCGGTCAATCAGAATCTCGTCAGCAATAAGCCAAAGTAGTGATGAGCCAACGGGATACTGCTTTCAATCGTTACTGCAAAGAGCCACTAGCCGATTTCAAACACGCAGGGAGTTGTTGCCAATGCGCGAGTGGTTGAGGGATATCTGGGTTGCCGTCAGCACGGTTCTGCACGGAATGAAAATCACGCTGCAGTATTGGTTTCGCACCTACCAGCCACAGCGTGGTGCGTTCACTCAGAAATTTGAATACCCCGAGTTGCCACTGGCCGTTTCGGCGCGGTACCGTGGATTTCATCGTTATGACCTGACGACTTGCATTGCATGCGATCAATGTGCCAAGGCGTGCCCGGTGGACTGCATTTACATTGGCAAAGAACGCGTCACCAATGGCAAGGGCTTCAAGATCACCGGCTTCACCATCGACTACTCCAAGTGCATGTTTTGCGCGCTGTGCGTTGAACCATGCCCGGTCGATTGCATCTTTATGGGTGCAACTCACGACTTGAGTTGCTATAGCCGCGATGGATGCCTGGTCGATTTTTCACGGTTGCCGGTCGAGGTTGCCTGGGGACGAGCGACCTTGAATCCAACAGCCGTAGCAGATTCCAAAGTCATCGCCGAACCTGTGCATGGCGGTCCAAATCAATAACCTGGTAATGTCGCCGTGATCGATCGCCATTTCAAAAGCTAGTGCAAAGGTCCTGGGATGAGCCACTCTGATTCACAAAAGCCCAAACTGTTTACTGTGGAGCAGGCCAACGCCATGCTTCCCCTGGTGCGTGCCATTGTGAAGGATCTGGCGGACCTGTCACGCGATGTGATCGAACGGCGAGAACGACTGTCGTTTTTGGTATCTGGCCAGGAGCAAAGCTCCAGTGACCTGTACAGCGACGAACTGGTACAGATCGAAGACGAATTGGACAAAGATGGCAAGCGGCTACGCGAGTACGTTGAGGAACTTCAAGAACTAGGGGTCGAACCGAAGAATGGACCCGAAGGGCTGGTCGATTTTCGCTGCCTCATGGATGGTCGCGTGGTCTACCTCTGCTGGAAACTGGATGAACCTGCTATCACCCACTGGCACGAACTGGATACGGGCTACGCTGGTCGGCAAGAACTTCCGCTTGAATCGAAACTGAAGCCCACGTC
Source organism: Planctomycetota bacterium (assembly GCA_034440595.1). GTDB lineage: Bacteria > Planctomycetota > Planctomycetia > Pirellulales > JALHPA01 > JAWXCH01. Next base: position 2,399 of record JAWXCH010000313.1, read on the forward strand.
GAGTGTCGAATAATGACCACATCCATATCCATAGTCGCGTACCTGGCGCTCTTTGCAGGGCTGGGGCTGCTATTCTTGCTGGTGAACCTGCTAGTGGGACGATTGGTGCGCCCGGATGATCCGCACGCCGAAAAGTCGGAGATTTACGAATGCGGCGAGCCAACCATCGGCTCCAGCTTTGTGCAGTTCGATCTGCGCTTTTATGTTATCGCCCTGCTCTTCATTATCTTTGACGTTGAAGTCGCCTTCTTTTTCCCTTGGGCAACCGTCTTTGGAAAAGCAACCAATCTGAGCGACCCTAATGTCCCTGCGGTGGTATCGGTCGAGCAACCGAGTAAGCCTGCCGAGTTGCGTCTGACTCCGGCAGCCGCCAGCGTCATGCGCGAGATGGGAATCCGTAATCCTGTTCCACCACCTGTCCTCACGCAGCTACCCGCCGACGTGATCGAACATCTCGGAAGCAATCCAACTGATGCCGCGGTGTCGGGACATCTGTTGCAATCCAGCGCCAAAACGATGGGGCTGATCTCCATCTACGACATCGGCGTGTTCTTTGGCGTCTTGATGGTCGGCTTCGCCTATGTTTGGCGACGTGGCGACTTGGATTGGGTTCGTGCCGTCAGTTCCGAACGCGCACTCAATCCTCGCCCACCCACGGCAGCAGAAGAACTCGAACCGGCGATGTCGGTACGCTAACGGCGGAGCATGATTTTGGCTCACTGCGCCGTTCAATAGCACGCCTGTGCAACCAGAGGTAGTGCAGCATTTTATTTCGTAGGATTCACAAAGCATGCGCGGACAAGCCTTTCTCGAACGTCTGAAACAGAACCTCGGCGAGATCATTACCGGTTCCAACATGGAGGCGATCGATCCCTGGATCGAAGTCTCTCCGGCCGGCCTGCGCACGTTGTGCAAGTACCTCAAGAACGAGCCGGACTTGCAGTTCGACATGCTGAACTGCATCAGCGGAGTTGACTACTTTGAACCGGATGCCAAAAAAGCCGCCAAGGTCGACTGGCAACCGCATACGGAAGTGGTATATCACCTGTGGAGCGTGCCGAACCGGATGAGTCTGGTGCTAAAGGTCATGCTTCCGCGCTGGAAGGATGACCGCGCTGGCGAAATTCCCGAACTGGACACGGTCAGCGACATCTGGCGAACGGCAGACTGGCACGAACGCGAAGTCTACGACCTGTCCGGTATTCATTTCGTCGGACATCCCAACCTGCGTCGGATCCTTTGCCCCGAGGATTGGGTCGGATATCCATTACGCCGCGACTACGAGATGCCACTTGAGTATCACGGCATCCGCGGTCGCTAGTGCTGCAAGCAATTCACGTTAGATTTATTCAATCGAAGAATGCCGAGCGATTATGGCCACTGATCTGGACGACCCACGAATCATTGAGTTTGACGTGCGCACCGACGAAATGTTGGTGAACATGGGCCCGCAGCACCCTAGCACGCACGGCGTATTGCGCCTGGTGCTACGTACCGACGGTGAAATCGTCTCTGAAGTCACACCGCATATCGGTTACCTTCACCGCTGCGCAGAAAAAATCGGCGAGAACCTGACCCCACGTCAATGGATTCCGTACACCGACCGGATGGACTATCTGGCGGGCATGAACATGAACCTTGGCTGGGCGCTCACTGTCGAAAAGCTAATGAAGCTGCGGCTGCCGGAAAAGGCCCGACACTTGCGTGTGATCATTGCCGAGCTTGGCCGCATTGCCAGTCACCTGGTCGGCATGGGAGCGTACGGGCTGGACCTCGGCACGTTCAGCCCGTTCTTGTATGCGTTTCGCGAACGCGAAAAGATCCTCGACCTCTTTGAAGAGGTCTGCGGCGCGCGGCTGACGTACAGCTACATCACTGTCGGCGGTGCCACAGCCGACCTGCCCAAGGGCTGGCTGCAAAAGTGCGAAGCCTTCTTGGATGAGCTGATCCCGGTCATTCAAGAGTATCACGCGCTACTGACAACCAACGCGATATTTGTGCGCCGGACGGCAGCAATCGGCGTTCTGTCCCCTGAGATGGCCATCGACTATGGATGTACTGGCCCGGTTCTGCGCGGAAGTGGCGTCGACCAGGATCTGCGACGCGATGGCGAAGAAATCTATACCGAGATGTACGACGGTTACGCTTTTGAGGTCATCGTCGAGCGCGACGGACACTATCCCAACGACCACAAGTATCCACCCGTTCCACCTAGCGCCATTCTGGGTGACTGCTGGCACCGCTTCTATGTGCGTATGCTAGAAGTCGTTCAGTCGATTGACCTGGTCCGGCAGGCCATTGATCGATATAGCGTAGCCAAAGGATCATGGGGAGAGCCGGTTAAACTGACCGAAAAATTGCCCAAGGGTGAGGCCTATCTAGAAACCGAAGCCCCGCGCGGGCAGATGGGCTTTTACATCGTCAGTGATGGCAGTTCGATCCCCTGGCGAGCAAGAGCGCGCAGCAGTTGCTTCTGCAATTTGTCTGTTACGCACGAACTTTGCCGCGGTTGCCTGATCGCCGATGTGCCGGCCATCGTCGGCTCGTTGGATATTGTGATGGGAGAGATTGATCGGTAAGGCAGGTAGAATTAAAACCCTAGCGCCTTCGCCGTTACCAGCCATTGCAGCTCGCCTTGGCCAATGGCGATATCGCCATCAAAATCCAGGCAAGCCACCGCTCCTTTGCTGAAGCGAATGCTGGCCAGACTGTCGCCGATGAGCTGTGCGACGATCTGGCTCACATCCGGCATGTGTCCAACCCAGGCCAGCGACGCCACGTCTTGCTGATTGCTCCAATGCAACATCGTTCCCAGATCAACACCAGGGGCTAACTCTCCCATCTCAATCAGTTCCGGTTTTCCAGCCGTCGCAGCCGCTAATATTTCCGCCGTCTGTCGACAGCGAACCAACGGGCTGGTGGCGATCTTGTCAGGCTGACAACCGCACTTTGCCAGGTGCCGCGCCACCGCACTGAAACGCCGCTTCCCCTCATCATCCAGCGGCCTCAACCCATCGTCTGGATAACGTGGATCGCCCGGTTCTCCAGCATGGGCATGACGAACGATGTACAGTTTCACGGTCGTACCTTTCTGTATCTTCAAACATATTGCAAACGCTCGATTTACCGGCACCGCCACAGCAACTGATCTGCAATACCTAGTCGGATCTGACAGGCGTCGATTTCGGCCTTAAAACGCCTGGCATCCGCCGGATAGCCGGCCGTCGGCCGCAAGTCTGGCAAATGCGTGCGCCAGAATCGATTGAACGCCAGCATGCACAGTTCTCGCATATACTTAGCCGTCATGGAGGCCAGCGCGGTCGGTAGAAAACGCTCGCTACCTACGCGAAAGCCGATCTCCACCCGTTGTTCGGCTGGTCCCCAGCGGTATAGGCTCTCTAAGTTTCCCTCGGCAACAATCTCAATCAGCCGATCCGAAAAGAAATGTTGCAACAACGGTGCATAAAAATTCCTCGCTCCGTGTTTGTCTGCGTAAACCGTCACCGGTTCGGCGGGTAGCTGATCCAAAACATCGCGCAACAGTTCCAAAGTCCAGTGAGACAAGGCCGCACTTTTGTTTCCCAGCCGCAGCGTCAGTTCATTGAACTGCTTGGGAAAGATCGCCCGGCAGTGCATTGATACCAGTTTGACCTTCTTGGACTGGCATGCCTTCAACAGTGTATTACTCTGCCGTTCTATCAGCGCACTTTCCACCGCAATCGGCACATCTAGTTCAAAGTCAGCGTGCCAGGGAATTTCGCGGCAGTCCACGTTTACATCTGGACAGAGACTTGACCACAACTGCTGCCAGTTTCCAGGCCGATTTCCCAGACAGGCCAGCGCCGTTAGAAAACCATGTTCCAGGTGGTGCAGCCCCTGCCCTGCTTTGTACAGACATTTAGAATCTGCGATCGGAATGCGCCCAGAGTCAGACTCGTCGGGCATATTACAAACGACGCCAGCCAATGTCTCAAACAGATCCAGCGTCGCGACCGACTGGTCCACCCACCAGACCGTTGACGCGATCATCAACGGGCCGAGATTCGGACCAAGACCAGCTTCGTCAGTTCCTACTAAATAGGGCATGCCAGGGACTTATCGCATCAGGATCAAAGTGACCGGCGACTCGCAGGGAATGCGATTTCGCGTTCGTCGCGAAGCCACCAATGTACTTCGTACGTCACTCAAAGACCAGCATCCCGCAGCCAGAGAGTAGCGGATCTACGGCAGCCGGCACGGTCCAGCTCTGCAACCCGAGTTGCGGAACAACCCGCTGCACACCGACATTCCAGACAGTCTTTGCAGCGGGGGCTTCCGGCGTCAGCTCCTTTAAGGGGATTGCCGCTTCGGCGGTCCAAGTTGTCTCCTGAATGGCCGAGCCGACATACCATGTCGGATTCCAACTGCTGTCATTCCAGCAAGACTCCGCAGTTAAGCCACGGTAGTCGATTGCCAGTCGGTACCCCACAAAACAGTCACGATCGATGTCCAACAATACCTCAACACGATCGGACGAGGAGAGATCCGAATCGCGCTTTCGGACTTGCTCTGCGGCCGGGTACAGTTGCTTGGGAATGCGCGTGCATTCGACCGCCAGGTAGAGAAATTCGCCATCAGAAGCAATCCAGGCCTTGGCCGGCCAATCGGAGTCGTCTTTTTGAGCACTGGTTAGCGGAACCGACTGGGCGTTCTTCCAGGTTCGATCATCGAGAACTCCATCCAAGCGCGGTCGATCGCTATTGAGGTTACAAGTCCAAGTCGGCTTTGGCGAATTGCCGCGTCCGTTTATGAGAAACTGCTCGGCTTGTGCATTGATCGACCAGACTCCATTGCGCGCCGGGCGAAGTCCATTGAGCAAATGGTCGGCAGCGGAAGCACGCTGCTGTATCCGTTGCACGGTTTGCAATGGAAATCGCACGGCAGGTTCAGCAAACAGCACTGTATCAGACTGACGTAAATCATTGGCAATCGCTACAGC
>JAWXCH010000314.1:0-2734 GCA_034440595.1 Planctomycetota bacterium
AACTCAGTCTGCGTTCGCGGCGGCAGCTTTGGAACGGCCACGCCGGGCCGCTGCGTGCCGATCTTAATCGTTCGTGTCTTAGTGGCGTCAGTCGCGTCTCCGCTACTGCTGCCACCGGACGAAGTGTCTTGCTGCTGCGAAGTGGCCGAGTTGGTTGGTGCAGGTTCGCCGACTGGGTCGTTTTCAGTGGTCATGAATACCGATCTCAAAAGCAATAAAAGAATGAGGTCACAGGGTTGGCCAGTCTCCGTCCCCACCGGCCATTGCAGAACCTTAAATCTTAACTCAGGTTGCCAGCGGGCGGAAGATGCGGCTGCTTCCAATTCTCTGCTCCCAAATCTACCTGCAAAACGTGAGCCGAAACGGCGTCGGAGTGAACTTCTGCAAATCGACGCTGACTGGAATCTCACTCGCGCTGCAACCCGGGCAAGCTGAGCAGGGTAGCCGCGCAGTATTGAATTCACCATAATGATCTGCGATCGAATGCAGATCGACTCGTTAACCCTGTACGAGACCTTTATTCCGCAGTCTTTGACCAGGATTTCGTAGCCTGGCGTCTACCGCACGGTGGCCAGCCCGGCACTTTGTCCGCAACAAACAGGTTGTCATGAGCGAATCGCCACGGAAGCCCGCAAAAGCCAATGTGCTTCCCACCCGACCGATCGAGCGACTGCTCACCCCTTTCCAACGATTCCTGCATATCCAGGCAGCCAGCGGCATTGTGCTGCTGTTATGTACTGCGATCGCGCTGTACCTGGCCAACTCCGCCTGGGCCGAGTCGTTTGCCGCTTTTTGGCACACGGAAATTACGCTGTCCATCGGTGCCTGGAAGCTGGAAGGATCAATCGGACATTTGATCGTCAACGACGGATTGATGACGATTTTCTTTTTCGTTGTCGGGCTGGAGATCAAACGCGAAATCGTCACGGGCGAGCTTTCCGAATTTCGCAAGGCACTACTACCGGTCGTCGCGGCGATTGGTGGCATGGTCGTGCCGGCGATCGTTTACCTGATGTTCCAGTACGGAGAGCCGGGAGAGCGCGGCTGGGCTATTCCGATGGCCACCGACATTGCGTTTGTGGTCGGATTTCTGGCCTTGTTCGGGGACCGCGTACCGGTTGGGCTAAAGATTTTTCTACTTTCCCTAGCAATTGTGGACGATCTCGGTGCGATCTTGATTATCGCCTTGGTCTTTTCCGATTCACTCGCTTGGAACTGGCTAGCTCTAGCCGGAGTTGGATTTGCGTTGACCTGGCTATTCAATAAAATCGGTGTGCGATCGGTCTTTGTCTATCTGATTATCGGATTCTTTATCTGGCTGGCATTTCTCACCGCGCATGTGCATCCTACGGTGGCTGGAGTCATTCTCGGCTTGATGACACCGGCCAAGGCGTGGATTGGCGAAAACACCTTTACGGAATTGCTCCGCGGGGTTTGGAGCGGTGATCTGGAGGTCGACTTTACGCCAGACATCCAGTCGCTCAATGCGGATCGCCTGCAGTTTGCCGCGCGCGAAACAACTTCTCCGCTGACCAGACTTGAGAACATGCTGCACCCCTGGGTGGCGTTTGTCATTATGCCGATCTTTGCCCTGGCCAATGCGGGTGTAAAAATCGATCCTTCGGGCCTGTCTGACCCGGTTGCGATGGCAGTGGCAGCAGGGTTGTTCATCGGTAAACCGGTCGGCATATTGCTTGCTTGCTTCATCACTATACGGCTTGGCTGGAGCGCACTACCTCGCGGGGTCAATTGGCCCATGTTGGCCGGTGGGGGCTGTCTGGCCGGTATTGGGTTCACGATGGCCTTGTTTCTCAACGCGCTCGCATTTGGCGGGCCAGAGGATCTAATCCATCAGGTCGCCGGCAAGATTGGCACGCTGTCTGGATCGGTAATCAGCTCGATTCTGGGAGCGGTTATCTTGATCTACGTGTTCCGCAAACCGGCAGCAGGACTTAATCAGCCAGCGAGGGAGGGCTAGCTGATTGCCGGCGCGATAGCCATTTGCTGATCTCGCGGATCCATAGAACCGAACTGGCTGCAACGGCACATTTGCACCAGTCCAGCGCGGAAAGGGCAACGGTCGAGAAGGCTTTTTGCAAGAATGGCAGATAGATGACGGCAAAGTGCAGCAGCAACGATAACGCCACCGCTCCCCATAGCCAGCGGTTGCGAAACAGTCCATGCACGACGCTGAGCGTGTCAGAGCGCGAGTTAAAGACGTTGAAAAGCTGAAACATCATCAGCGTGGTAAACGCCATTGTCTGCGCGTACGGCAGATCACCTGTCCCTTCGATCAGCCCACCGCGCAAAGAAGCATCCAGTACCATCAGCGTTCCAACCGCCATCGTCATACCGACCAGTGCTATCCCAGCCCACATCTTGAGCGTGATGACCCCTTCTCCCGGTGGGCGCGGCTTTCGATCCATCACATCATCCTCGGCCGGTTCCACCCCCAGCGCCATGGCCGGTGCTCCATCGGTCACCAGATTGATCCAGAGGATTTGCGTGGCTAACAGTGGCAGGACCACGACCCCTTCTTCAATATGTAGGCCAAGCATTCCGGCCAGCAAGACGCCAAAGAACATCGTCAATACTTCGCCAATATTGGACGACAGCAGATACCGGAGGAACTTGCGGATGTTTTCAAAGATGGCGCGGCCTTCCTCCACCGCAGCGACAATCGTGGCAAAATTGTCATCCGTCAGGATGACATCGGCGGCTTCTTTGGAAACAT
>JAWXCH010000315.1:0-8398 GCA_034440595.1 Planctomycetota bacterium
ATCCGCCGCACAACACGCGCAGCGTCACGTCCGTCTTGACGGTGAACTGGCCGGGCCCGGGTGGCAGCGGCGCCGAACCAGCCCCTCCGGGCGTGATGTCCACCGTTGGAATCGTGAAGCTCACGCCAACTTGCAGGCCGCCGCTTACGCCCGGAAACAGGATGGGTGGAATCTGCGTACCACTGACCGAGGTCACCGGCACGAAGAAGAACGTCCCATAGTTCAAATAACGCGGTCTGGCCGTGAAGAACCTCCGGAATAGATCGTTCGCGCCTGTCTCATGCACTGAGCCGAATACGTTCTGTACCTGTGTCAGACTCATGGTTTGTCCTCGTAATTCCTTCGGGTCGCCGTCTACTTTCATTGAAGTAGTGTCGATCGGGGCGGGAGCGTTTCAACGAGTTACTCTTTTCCTTTCGCGCACGAGAACAAATTGCCGGTTACCCGCTCAATCACCGCGCACCGCCCAACCTTGGCCACCGCCATTTACAGGCCGTCGTGCGGTATGTCAATCTTCCGATCTTTCCCAATCCCGCAGCCGCATCTCCCTCGCACCCTCGACTCTGAAATAATGATGGAGTCCAAACAATCGGCACATCCCCAAAGTGCCCGGAATAAAGGAACCAAGGATGGCAACTAGCCGAGTGGTTGAAACCGGCAGCCGCGCCCCGTCAACGTCCAGCCCCGCGAGCGGCATCCGCGACAACTACTCTCGTGGAACTGTCGCCGATTTTTTGACCGCTAAAATGCGTGACGGTTCAGACCTGTCGGTAGTATCCGCCTACTTCACCATCTACGCCTTCGACGCCCTCAGTGCGCAACTACAACGCATAAGGGGAATGCGGTTCCTCTTCGGTGAGCCGCGGTTCATCCGCTCGCTGGATCCGGAAAAAACGGACAAAAAGGCTTTCCACATTGAAGATGTAGGCCTTGCGCTTACCAACCGGCTTGAGCAGCGCCGGGTCGCCCGAGATTGCGCTGAGTGGATTCGCGCGTTCACCGAAATCCGGTCCGTCCGGCAGGCGAATTTGCTCCACGGCAAGATGTACCACATTGCCAACAACGGCGTTGACGACGCGATATTGGGGAGTTCAAACTTCACCCTTCGCGGCCTGGGCCTCAGCGGCAATGACAGTAATATCGAACTCAACCTGGAAGTCGATAGCAATCGCGACCGGCGCGACCTGAAGGCCTGGTTCGATGAAATCTGGGGGAATGATGTCCTGGTCGAGGACGTTAAGGGTGAAGTCCTCGCTTACCTGGAAAAACTGTATGTCAACCACGCGCCGGAGTTCATCTATTTCAAGACGCTTTACCACATCTTCGAACAGTTCCTCGAGGACCAGGAACGCGGCGGATTACTCTTTGAAAATACGCAGATCGTCGAAACCGAGATTTGGCGCAAGCTCTTCGAATTTCAGCGAGATGGCGTCAAGGGCGCCATCAACAAGATCAATAAGCACAACGGGTGCATCATCGCCGATAGCGTCGGCTTGGGCAAGACGTTCGAGGCGCTGGCCGTAATCAAGTACTTCGAGCTCAGGAATAACAAGGTCCTGGTTCTTTGCCCCAAGAAGCTCAGAGAGAATTGGACGGTTTATCAGGCTCAGAACAATAGCGAACTCAACCCCTTCATCGGCGACCGATTCGGCTACACCGTACTTTCTCATTCCGATCTCAGCCGCGACGGTGGTAAATCCGGCGATATCGACCTGAGCGCCATTAACTGGGGCAACTACGACCTCGTCGTGATCGACGAGTCGCACAACTTCCGTAACAATATTCGCGGCAAGCGAGACGAAGAAGGCAATGTGATCCGCATGAGCCGCTACGAGCGGCTGATGAGCGATGTTATCAAGCAGGGTATTAAGACCAAGGTCCTGCTCCTCTCGGCAACCCCGGTGAACACCGACCTCAAAGATCTCCGCAACCAGTTCTATTTCCTAACAGAGGGCCGGGACGACGTCTTCCGGGAGTCAATCGGGATTACTAGCTTGAAGGAAGCGCTGGCTTCCGCCCAGCGCACATTTAATGACTGGGCCAAAGCGCCAGGAGAACGAAAGACCAGCAAGTTATTGGAGCGTCTTAACGCCGCGTTCTTCACCCTCCTGGACGAGCTCACAATTGCCCGATCCCGGAAGCACATCATGAAGTATTACAAGGATTCCATCGCTGAGGTTGGCGAGTTTCCTGCGCGGCTGCGCCCGGAATCGATTTACGCCGAGATTGATTCCGCAAAGAAATTCCCCAGCTACGATCGGCTGAATGACGAGATCCGAGCGTACAAGTTGAGCCTCTTTCGGCCTACCGAGTACATTCTTCCCGAGTTCCAATCTTTCTATAACAAACAGCTCGTGCTGAATTTCACCCAGGAGCAGCGAGAATACTTCCTGATTGGAATGATCAAGGTGAACTTCCTGAAGCGTCTGGAGAGTTCCGTCCGTTCTTTCGCTATCACGATGAAGCGGACGGTAGACAAGATCACTGGTCTGGAGAGTCGCATCGACCGTTTTCAGGCGCATCAGGAAGCCAATCCGGATGTGGATCTCGGTGATTTAGAGATTGCGGATGTCGAAGACGAGGAGTTACGCGAAGCGCTGGCGGTGGGCCGCGGCGTTGTCTACAAAATGGCGCACCTGGACTTGGATCGCTGGCGGCGCGATCTGGAGCGCGACCGTATTCAACTCGAGTATCTGGCGAAGGAGGCGGAGAAGGTAAATCCCGCTCGTGATGCCAAGCTTGCCCAACTGAAGGAGATCATCGCCCGCAAAGTTCAGCAGCCGACGACCACCAGGGATGGCGGAATCAATCGGAAACTTATCGTCTTCACGGCATTTGCCGACACCGCAACGTATCTCTTTGACACGCTTAGACCATGGATTCAATCCGAACTCAAGGTAAACGCCGCCCTTGTGACCGGCGGATCCGCCGGTTGCCGCACGACATTCGGCAAAGCGGACTTCAATCACATTCTCATCAACTTTTCTCCCATTGCCAAGAATCGCGGCAAGATGCGCACTTTACCGCAGGGCGGCGAAATCGATATTCTCATCGCAACCGATTGCATCTCCGAAGGACAGAATTTACAGGACTGCGATTTATTGGTGAACTACGATATCCACTGGAATCCGGTCCGAATTATCCAGCGCTTCGGGCGCATCGATCGTATCGGCAGCCGCAATGTCAGTGTCCATCTGGTCAATTTCTGGCCCACGCAGGATTTGAACAAATACATCAATCTCAAAAACAGGGTGGAAGCCCGCATGGCGCTGGTGGACATCGCGGCGACAAATGAGGACAACGTACTCACCACCAATGAATTGGAAGATCTTATCCAGGAAGATCTTAAGTACCGCGACAAGCAACTCCTCCGCCTGAAGGATGAGATTCTGGATCTGGAAGATTTCAACGAATCCGTAGCGCTCTCCGAGTTTACGTTGGACGACTTCCGGATTGAACTATCCAAGTACATCGAAGCAAATCGAGAATTGCTCAGGGAGGCGCCCTTCGGCCTCTATGCGGTGGTACAAGCCGATCCCAAGTACACGCAGATCGGGCCCGGTGTGATTTATTGTCTTCGCCAGAAGGGTGACACGGCCGGCAATGAAACCGTCAATCCTTTGCAGCCCTACTTTCTTACTTACATTTGGAATGATGGAACGGTACGCTACACCTTCGCTCAGCCAAAACAGATATTGGAGGTTTTCCGGCTGTTGAGCGTGAACCAGACCGCCGCTATTGAAGCACTTTGCGATACATTCGACCTAGAAACCAAGAACGGCTCCGATATGACCCGTTACTCCGAATTATTGGCCAAGGCTACCGCTTCCATCGAGAGCACTTTCCGGCGGCGCGCCGTGACGAATCTGCTTTCGGGCCGATCCGGGCTGTTGAGCGATACAAGCAAACAGGCGCGCTCGACCAGCGAGTTCGACCTGATCACTTGGCTGGTGATCTGCTAAATGCCGGTTACCGATAATCGCCATCTGATTGAAGAATCGCTGCGGGGATTCGCTACTCGCCCGTTCATAACGGCGGCACGCCATCTATTCTCGACGCTTGGATACGATAGTCCCCGCCAAATCGACATTGAACCAAACAACGCCGCCGGGTTTATGAGCCAGTTCGGGACGCTTTCCGCGGAGAGAGCCCTCACCGCCGAATGGCGAACTGTCGATTTCATCTTTCAGCTCACGGACGAAGAAATCGGCAATCACCTCGCCTTTTCCAGCGGCAAGTTCGACAAAAGCATCATTGAGTCTTACGTGTTCCTGGCCATCGATCTCACTGGGAGCCAATACAGCCGAACGCGGCTCGCCAATATCGCGCGGGAGATCAACCGGCTCTTCCCCATGCCCGCGATGATCCTATTCCGGCATGGGGAAACTGTCAGTCTGGCAGTGATCGACAGAGAACTCAACAAACGCGATCCATTGAAAGACGTTCTCCGAAAAGTAACGCTTATCAAGGATATTCGTTGGGCCGACGCTGCGCGCGCTCACATTGAGATTCTCGGCGAGTTTTCGCTCTCCCGCCTGTATGACGAATTTCATTTCCGAAACTTTGTTGAATTGCATCAAGCGTGGGCGAAACAACTCGACAGCAGCGACCTGAACAAGCGATTTTTCCAGGATATTTCCTACTGGTATTTGTGGGCGAAGCAACATCCAGGGGTAAAGCTGCCAAAGGATGTCGATGGCGACTCCGACGAACAGCGCTCGATCTTTTTTATCCGCTTGCTCACGCGGCTCATCTTCTGTTGGTTCCTCCAGGAAAAGGGGTTGATCCCGCGCCGGCTTCTTCGAGGGGATCAGGCGAAGAACCTGCTGAAGGATTCGGGTCCAAAGGCCGGTACGTTCTACCAGGCGATCCTACAAAACCTGTTCTTTGCAACTCTTAATCGCGAACCAGAGAAGCGAGGATTCTCCCGGAGCAACCCAAAAGCCCCGAACGAGGATCACCGGGCGATGACGAATCAATTCAGATACGAACAGCTTTTGACTGATTCCAAATCCTTCATCGCACTTCTGGACGACGTTCCCTTCGTAAATGGTGGGCTATTCGATTGCCTCGACCACACCCCGAAAGTGAACGATAGGTTCGATGGCTTTTCCGATTACCCGAAGACATCCCTGACCCTTCCGAATGAGCTTTTCTTCGGCAAAGTACAACATACCGACCTGAGCGAAGAGTTCGACGACCAGCGGCGGTCTAACGTCGCCGTCCATCCATTGATTGATACGCTGGCCCGATATAAATTCACTGTCGAAGAAAACACGCCGCTCGAACAGGAAATTGCTCTCGATCCCGAATTGCTCGGCAAGGTTTTCGAAAACCTCCTTGCGACTTATAACGACGATACGCGCACTGTTGCCCGCAAGAAACTCGGCGCATTCTACACGCCGCGCGACGTCGTCCGATACATGGTGGATGAGGCGCTGATTGCGCACTTCACGGCCTCGGTAGAGGAGAGCAAACTTCGGCACCTGCTTTCCGATCAGGCCGCCAACCCTTGTACGGATACTCAAACGGACAAACTGATCGAGGCCATCGAAAAAACGCGCATTCTGGACCCTGCGTGCGGCTCCGGTGCGTTTCCGATGGGCGCACTGCACCGCCTGGTGTTCCTGTTGGGTAAGCTCGATCCCAAGAATGTGCGGTGGAAGCGACGACAATTGGAAGCCGCCAAGCGTGATCTCACGAACGCACGAAACCTGGAAGAGGCGGAGAACCGCGAGTCGGCGCGACTCAAGTTCGAAGAGCGCAAGTTAGATATCGAAAAGTCCTTCGACGAGACGCATCATGACCTGGATTACGCCCGCAAGCTCTACCTTATCGAAAATTCTATATTCGGCGTCGACATTCAGCCGATCGCGTGCCAGATAGCCAAACTCCGGTTTTTCATTGCCTTGTTGGTTGATCAAAAATCTGAGAAAGGCATGAGGCCGTTGCCCAATCTGGAAACCCGGATCGTGGCGGCCGACGCTCTCATACCGGTGGATGCGACCGAGCAAACAACCCAGCAGATTGTATTTGAGGATGCCCGAATTATTGAGCTTCGAGAGCAACTACAGAAGGTTCGGCACTATCATTTCAACGCCCGGTCGCCCGAAGAAAAAAGGCGCTTCCGCGAGGAAGATGCGGCGATTCGCGGCCAGTTGCGCGGAGCCCTTGAAAGGCAGTTTTCCAAACAGTCGGCGATCCTATTGGCTGGCTGGGACCCATACGACCAAAATGCCCACGCGACATTCTTCGATCCACAGTGGATGTTCTCGCTCGATGCCAGAGATTTTTCCGGCTTCGACATCGTGATTGGCAATCCACCTTATGTGCGCCAGGAAAAGCTCAAGGAATCGAAACCCGCTTTCAAGAAAACTTTCGAGTGTTTCACCGGCACCGCGGATCTATATGTTTATTTTTACGAACGCGGTATCCAGCTTCTGAAGGATGGCGGGATTTTTAGCTTTATTACCTCCAATAAGTGGATGCGCTCTGGCTACGGTGAGAAGTTGCGTACATACCTCAAGTCGCGGACCCGTGTTGTCCGGTTGATCGACTTTGGAGATGCTGAAATTTTTGACGCCATTGCCTACCCGTGTATCGTGATCCTAGAAAAGGGTAAGCCGGTAAATGATGCGAGCTTCTCAGCCCTAAATTGGCGGCAGAAAGAGTGGAAGGTTGAGGATGTGACAAAGCATCTTGCCGGCGATATGTTTGCGATGGCTCAGGCGGACCTCACCCCGGAAGCATGGCGACTGGACGGCAAAACCAAACTCAAGCTCCTCGACCGGATAAAGGCGGCGGGAACGCCGCTTGGCAAATACGTGAATGGCCGTTTCTACTATGGGATAAAGACCGGCCTGAATGAAGCGTTCGTTGTGGACCGTGAGACCCGGGACTGTCTCATCGCGGAGCACTCCTCGTCAGCAGACGTATTGAAGCCGTTTCTTCGCGGTCGCGACATCAAACGCTGGCGGGTGGAGTTCGAAGACAAATACCTAATCCGAATCGAGTCCTCGGAGAACGTCGAGCACCCGTGGTCGAACAAGTCCGCCAAACAGGCAGAAAAGATCTTTGCCGAAAGCTACCCTGCGATTTATGAATTTGTAGTTGCGGAGAGAAAGGCTCTGATTGAACGGTCGGACCAAGGAAAGTATTTCTGGGAACTTCGCTCTTGCGCCTATTGGAAGGAGTTCGAACAACCGAAGATTATCGTCCCGGCCATCACCGACACGGTGAATTTCGCGCCGGATCGGCTCGGATACTACAGCAACAACAAAAGTACTATCTTTGTTCCGGATTCTGTTTCGTTCACCTGTGCCGTGACTAACTCACAAGTATCCGCGTGGTATGCGCGGCAATCGTTCGCGACGAAGCAGGGTGGCTTTTATGACTTCGAGCCCCGTTACTCATCCCAGCTAGTGATTCCGCAGGCTAAAGTGCACCAGCAAGCAACAATCGAAAAAATCGCCGAAGCCGTAATTCACCTAAAGGGCGAAGGTCCAGTATCCGGTTACTTAGAGCGTCTACTCAATGGTCTCGTCTACGAACTGTTCTTCCCCGAGGAACTACACGGAGAGAGACTGCGATTTTTTGATCTACTCGCGAAAGAGCACGTACCGAAGTCGAGTGCCAAGGGCGCCGTCGCCGAATTTCATGAAAGAATATCCGACATCAACCACGCCATTTACGCAGCGCTGTTCGCCTTGAACAGCCTGGAAGTTGTGCAGATAATCGAAGGCCGCGAATAAGACGTCTCCGAATGAAAATCTCCAAAATCGAAATCTGTGACTTCCGCGGCTTTCCCGGTCCGGCTCTCTATGACTTCGAGTTTGGCAAGTCCAGAAATCTCTTTATCTACGGAGAAAATGGAAGCGGCAAGTCGAGCCTTTTCCGGGCCATTCAGGAATTCTTCAATCGCCGGCACGACGCGAAGCCCTTCGCGGTCCATAAGAATACCGCCGATTCTGGCTTCACGGGCGGGAGGATCACCGTTCATTTCGACGATGGGACGTCGCAGACTTGGGCACATGGCGCCACACGGCCAACGAATCACACACCGGCTTCACGAACGGCGCTCCAGACAGGCTGCCTGGATTACCGGAGCCTACTCGAAACCAACTTCGCACAGAGAGGTGACGCCGTCAATCTGTTCTACATTGCGGTCAAACATCTCGTCCCGCATCTAGAAGTTCCCGTGGCCGGAGGATCGCGCCGTATCGATGATCTTTGGGACAGCGTTTACAAACCTCATCGCCATTCAGAGAGTAATCTACGCTAGTGCGACACGACTGTCGAACGATTCAACCTGAGCTATGCACAGCAATGAGCCCGCCTTTGCGGGGAGATCGCGATGAACCATTTGGGGACCCCGAGAACATGGGGTAAAACAGAAGTG
>JAWXCH010000316.1:0-7549 GCA_034440595.1 Planctomycetota bacterium
ACCGGTCGCCGAGCAATGGGACGTCCGAGAGTACCCGCCGGCGGTGGTCGGAATCCTAACCAAAGAGTAAGCCAAAAAAAGGCAAGCAGTATGGACCTGGATGACGAGCTTTGCCTCTGCTTTCACGTGACGAAGCGCAAGGTCATCAACTTCCTTCGCGTCGAAAAGCCACGCCGACCGGGGCAGCTCAGCGAGTGCTTTGGAGCAGGCACCGGGTGCGGCTGGTGCCGGCCGTTTTTGGAAAAGCTCTGGAACGCAGCGCGACAAGAAGGGGTTGTGGAGGCCGACTTGCCCACTGCCAGCGATTACGCGAAGCAACGCTCCAAGTATGTCCATTCTGGCGGAGGCGTGCCTCCAGCGGGTGCAACACCGGTCGATCTGGATTTAAGCGATGACGGCAGCGAGGGAGCGGGCACCAGCGCCGACACGTAACCGGTCAATCGGGCGTCTCGCAGGTTTCTGTGACCTTAGATCGCCAGAAACGCGCACAAGAAGCCGAGATTCAACGCCACGGTGAAGCGGCTGTGCAGAGTGGACTCGATCCAGAAATGATCGATCGCCGACCAAACGAACAACGCCGAGGTTAGCAGCATCGTCGCCATGCCCATCGTCAGGGAAAATTGCCCCAGGGCATATCTTCCTTGAAAGCCGAGCACCTCGGCATATCGCGCTGCCATAAAGAACCCAACGACGTTTAAAAGCGACAAAACGCCGCAACTAGAAAATGCGGGCAACCACTTGGTCATATGGCAATTCTCGTTGACAGGAGCAGCAGGTAGGTCGATGCGGTGAAATCTGGCAACTCGGCAGGAGTCTTGATGATAATCTCTGTGCGGGACAAAAAAAGAGCGATTTGACAGCGGAAAACCGCAATGTCGATGCTAGCTTAGATGCTCACCAAATAGAGCTTTGTCGGTCTGACCACGCCCGACCGGCTGCTCCGTTCTGTCGCTCAAATAGGCCAGAACTACCAACTGGCAATAAACAAGAAAATGCGTTAAAATACCCCTCGTCGTCACGACATTTGTTCAGGATAGGCCTTTTTGAGAGAAACTGGAATGGCTCGCAAGGTATTAAGTCGTAAGGTGTTGCGTGCTGAGAATGATGCTGCCGAGGCATCCGCAGAGAAGCCAGTCAAGAAGGTCAAGAAGGCCGCCGTCCGCAAAAGTCGCAACAAGGTCGCCAAGGAAGTCCGCCTGAAGGCCTTTTGGGGTGTCTTCAATCAATCCATGAAGCGGATTGCTATCTTTGAATACTCCGATCGCAAGCAGGCCGACAAGAAGGCGACCGACCTGACCGCCTCGGGCAAGACCCCGCACTTTGTGCAGTTGGTCAAAGAAGCGATTGAGGCTTAGAGCAGCCTGCTGCTCGTTCTGCAATTGGCCAGCACATCTAACGTTGTAGTGTCTGTTGCGCCGAGGTTGGAAACAGCACGCGGACAGGGTAGTCCGTTCCGCGGCTTTTCTGAATCACACCTTGCAGCAGGTCCAGGTAGACCGGCAATTGCAATCGCCCCAGAGGTGCGTCCGATTGGTGCCAGATCAGGACACCTGACTTTGGCAGCCACGACAGGTCCAGCAGGCATTCTTCCAAGGCGTCCCAGTTCTCGCCAAAGTAGGGGGGGAACTCCAACGACTGCTGATACCGGGCCAGCAGTTTCTCTTTGCTACGGACACCAGGACCGATTGGCACCACGCGCCAATTGCTATGGTCCTGCGGCAATGCATCCACGAACTCGAATACAACGTTCTGTGGCGGCATGCGGCTACTTCAGTTTGACAAACGACTTGTAGTGATTTGGCGTGTACCATATATCCCCATTCTTGCCGGTCACCACACGTTGTGGACCGGGCAAGGGGTAGTCGGGCGTAGGGTGAACCCATTCGCGATAGTACCCCGCCGGTCGCGACGGGAGCCGTCGCTCGCGATTCTCAAAAACCGAGCCGTCGTTCTTGTAGTCCAGGCGTTCATTTCTGGCGATGCGATCAACCGTGGGACTGACATCTACCGAGCCATCGTAGATCAACTGGCCGGACTGGTCCTTGACGCGGACATTTGAGATCCGCAGGTTGGCTCGACCGTCGAACTCTTCCCGCTCGTCAGCAGCAGACTGAGTATTGCTGCCAGTGCGAGCTTTTACATCTGCCCCGGTCCAGTGGTCAAAATTAACAAAGACGTACAGCAGCAAAAAGAAGCCAATTCCGCTGGCAACGCGAACAGCCCACCAGCGCGGGCTTTGCAGCTTGGCCTTCAGATTCTCGCTGGCGGCAGCCACCATGTCGGCCTTTTCGGCCTGAGTTAGCGGCTTTTTGCTGCGGGGTGAGTTGCTATATGCCACAGTTGGTTCACGCGGAGTTAGGAACGTTTGCCGCAGGCGTCAATCAGGCACGGCATCAATCAGCATACGAGCGACTGATGACAAGGTCAACGAAATGGCTGTCAAACGGTTTGTGGCACTAGCTAGCCGATTGTGCGAGTCGGAGATAGCCGTAGGATGCATAATTTGCCAGAGAACTGACGTGGTGGTATGTTGAACTTTAGCGGTGCTGAATGGCTTGGAATGCCAGCTTGGGGCGGTATTGAATACTATGATCATCACGCCTGACTCTCTTGAATTGCGAATCGCACAGCAGAGCGTGGAGCATTTTCGCGAATGCCACGACGAGCTGACGAGGCATTCCAGTGCCGTAGACCGTGACGCGTACAGCGAGCTGCTAGCCAGCGGCATCAGTGCCTGCAAGCAACTGGAACGGGCGGAGAGCACCTTCCTCCGAGGCTTCAAACTAGGCTTGATCGAAGATCCGGCACTCTTTGAAAGTGCGCTGCGTGTGCTGTATTCCCAATTGCAAATTCTCTGGCAAGAAAACGCGCATTGGATCGATGACATGACCGCCCCCATCCCGGCACCAGCAAATCTCGAAGAGTATAGTCAGTGCGGCGAAAAGATTGATGAACGATTAGCGGAGATGGGCCAGCTATACCTTTTGCGGGCCCGCCGAGTCGAAAAATTCTTGAAGGAGCCGTGGTGAGTTCATCGGTCATGTGGGGTGATATATTTCTATATCTTCCGCCTCCAGAATTTGTGCGCGACTACGCGTTCCAGGAGCGTCCCGTTTTGGTCGTTTCTCCTGACGAATTAATGGATGAGAGTTATTTCATGTGCGTCCCATTCTATTCCCAACGGCTAGAATCTAGGCGGGCACAGGGCAACTGCGTTGCGTTCGTTAAGGGCGAATGCGGGTTGTCCAAGGATTGTGTTGCAAAGTGCGATGAATTACAGCGTTATCAGGTCACCGAGCTGGATTTTCGTCGTGGGAAAATTGGCAGCCTCTCGCCGGATAAATTTGCTCCTATTGCTAACGCGATTTTACACAAATCGCTACCCAAGCCTTAGGAAAACTTTCAGATTTCGCCGCATGCCATCTCCAATCATGTCTTCATCTGAACTGCCCCCCGCAATTGCATCACTGCTGGCCGCTCTGCCCCTCAATCCGCTTGGGCCTGGCGCTGCCGATGACCAGACGGTCCAGCCTATTCAACGCACTCCGCTCGCCGACTTGTTCGCTCCGCATCAGATCATCGATCGCACAATGGCTCAGGCGGCAGTCGCTGGACTGCTGCTGCTGGCCGACGAGCTGGACGCCTCGCACAACATCAGCCAGTCGATCGACAATGCGACCGGCAGCTACTGGCACGGTATCATGCACCGTCGCGAGCCGGATTTCTCCAACGCCAAATATTGGTTTCACCGCGTGCGGCAACACCCGGCTTGTCCGGCTGTCCACCATGCGGCCCAGGAGATCGCGCAGCAATTTGCCGATCGGCAGGCACTCGACCCGCGCGCACGCTTCCTCCTGATACAAAACGCGTGGGACGCCAGCGCCTTTGTCGACCTGTGTGCATCGGCCACGGCACTTTGGCACCGCCGAGTTACGCTGCACCCGGTGGTGCAACATCCGGGCGAGCGGGATGCATCTGAGAATCTGGAACAATTATGCCGAGAGGTGCAGCGCCGCGAGTGTGAATTGCTCCTGGCATACTGCGTTGAGCAGGCCATCGGGGGCAGAAAGGCATAACTACTCTCGTTATGGCCTTAAAATTGCTTGTGAAACGGTCGGCGGGCCATTAAAATTGTGCTGCGGCAGGGGGATGTCGCAACGCTGTGACGCCGCGACACTGTTTAGGCCATTCTGGCTTGAACGGTTTCCACGCATTGGATGCATCATGCCTCAGGGTAAATATCTTTACGGAGCGCAATAGCAATGAGTAGCGGACGAAGCTGGAAATTTCTTGGCATACTGCTGGTAGTGGCGGTATTTTCCGCGGTTGGCTGCAATAGAGGTGGTGATCAACCGAAGCGGATCATTATTCTCACCAACGGCGACGACCCGTTCTTTGACGCGATGCGCGCTGGCATGAACGATGCCGGCAAAGACATTGCTAAAAACAAGGGTGGGTATACGGTTGAACTGGATAAGAATGACGGCACCGTTAAGGGGCAGATTGACAAACTCAAGCAGTATGCAGGCCGGTCGGATATCGCTGGCCTTGCGATTTCGGTCCTAGACCCAGCAAATTTGGCGATCGCAGACGGCATGCGTGCATTAAAAACTCGCGGAGTCAAAATAATTACCGTTGATTCTGATATCGACGAAAAAACTGCCGGCGATGCGCGGTTTGCCTACATAGGCACCGACAACACAGTTGCTGGAGAAGTGGCAGGTAAAGCATTGGCTGCATTGAAGCCAGAAGGTGGTGAGTTTGCCACTTTCGTTGGTCGCAAGAGTCAGGATAACGCGGTTAAGCGAATCAACGGCACGATCACGGGAGCCGGCCCGAAATTCACGCACAAGGAAACCCTTGGCGACGAAATGGATCGATCCGTTGCTAGAAAGAATGTAAGTGATGCGTTGCAGCGATACCCAAAATTGAATGGTCTCGTCGGTATCTGGGCATACAACGCGGATGCGATCGCCAAGAATGTTGGTGATCGTCGTAATAGCACCGCAATCGTCGTCTTCGATGCCGCGCAGCCCGCCATCGAACATATGGCCAATGGAAAGATTGATGTGATGGTCGTGCAAAATCCATACAAGATGGGAAATCTTGCCGTCCATCTGCTCAAAGCTTTGGTGGAAGACAATCAGGCCGAGATCAAAAAGATACTCCCTGGTTGGGACGAAGCAAAAAAGGAATTTTCCACTGCGAATGACAAACAATACATGACCGGTTTGAAAGTGGTCGTGCTGGACGAGAAGTCTCCAGTTAAGGCAGAGCTTTTTCCCGAGGGTACCGAGTTTCTTACACTGGCGCAGTTTAAAGAGTGGCTAGCCAAATACAACCTCACCAGCTCTTAACGTTCGCCCCAGTTCACTATGCCAAGCAACGAGGTGCCTCACACAGCAGTACACTCCGCTGGTCGCGGTCTATTGCGCGGTTTCCGTAGCGAAATTGCCTTAGTAGTTGCTGTGCTGGCGGTATTCGGCGTTACGTTGTTGTTTAATGACTCCTACTGGCTGGATCCCGAGTTCAATTTCAAAGAATTGCTCCGTCAAACATCGCTGCTGGGAATCTTTGCCCTGGGTGCGGCGATTGTGATCATCTCTGGCGGCATCGACCTTTCGGCTGGTTCGGTGATTGCCTTTAGTGGTGCCATCTGTGCTCAGGTGATGTTGGTCCTGGCACCCCTCGATGAGCTTGGAGACCCCGTTACAAAAGACATTGGCAACGGAGTGATGCTGCTGGCAATCGGCGCGGCAGTTCTAACCGGTCTGGCAATAGGCACCTTTCATGCCTGGCTCATTACCGTGATCAAGCTTCCGCCGTTTGTGGCCACATTGGCGTCTCTGGTTGGCCTACGAAGTCTGGCTAAAGTAATGAATCAAGAGATTAATAAATGGGTGGGAGGCGAATCGGCACTGATAAACATCCTAGATCCGACTTTTTATGCTCTCGGAGACATCTGGTGGATTCCCCTGCTCATATTTCTGGTACTCAGTCTGCTGGCCTGGGTCCTGATGAGCCGCACCGTTTTAGGCCGACATCTGTACGCAATGGGAGGAAACGAGCAGGCGGCACGACTCAGCGGTATTCGCACCGATCGGCTCAAATGGTTCGCATACTGCGCAGGCTCGGTTACTGCAGCCATTGCCGGGGTTCTCTATACCGCAGAAGGTACCGGCTCTGATCCGCAAACGCAGGGACGTGGCTATGAACTGAACGCCATCGCTGCGGCAGTCGTCGGCGGTTGCAGCCTGCAAGGTGGCATCGGCACCATTCAAGGTGTCATGCTCGGCGTCTTGTTCCTGCGCGTTGTAATGGATGCCGTAACCAAAGTTGTCGGCGCAGGATCCGACGACTACGAAGGACTGATCGTTGGCTGCCTGGTCGTGTTAGCCGTTGCGTTCAGCGAGCTACGTACCTCAACAGCCAATGCCCGCAAAGAGTTCTTCCCCGGCCTGCTCGGACTGCTGACTATCCCCATTTTGGCTGTGTTGCTATGTACCGTGACAGCGGTGATGATTTCTTGGAATACCGGGCTGCAAGTCGGTGCGGTAGTGCTCGCAGTGCTGGGCACGATGAAATTCTTCGAATGGCGGCGGAAGCGAAAACTGGCCCAGGCATAAGAGAACAGGCGTGAAATGTCGGCCAGCGATTTTACCTCTGCTCAACCTGCCGCCGTGGGAATGCTCGACCCCGAGCCGATTCTTTCGGTTCGCGGCGTGACGAAGGTCTATCCGGGCGTAGTCGCACTCAGTGATGTCAGCGTCGATATCGCTACCGGCGAACTGCACGCCATCGTCGGTGAGAACGGTGCCGGCAAAAGCACGCTGATGAAGATCCTGTCTGGCGTCATTCCAGATTTTGAGGGCCAGTTGCTGCTGCGTGGCACGCCCGTCCGTTTCAGTGGTACTCGTGCTGCCGAACAGGCGGGCATCAGCATCATCCACCAAGAGCTGAATCTGGTGGAAGAGCTTTCCGCTGCGGCGAATATCTTTCTCGGCCGCGAACGGCGAAACCGTATTGGCCTATTAGATGATCGCGGCATGGTGCAGGCCGCGTCCGATTTACTCAGCGAACTGGAGTGCAATATCTCGCCTCGCGCATTGGCCGGCTCGCTTCGCGTGGGAGATCAGCAGCTCTTAGAGATTGCCAAAGCACTCTCGATTGAGTCTGAAATCCTGATCATGGATGAACCGACCAGTGCCCTGACCGAGACCGAAGTCGCTCGGCTCTACCGCGTGATCGATCGCCTCCGCAAGCGAGGAGTTACCATCCTTTATATCTCGCACAAGATGGACGAGATCTTTCGACTCGCCGATCGGCTCACCATCCTGCGCGATGGCAAACTCGTCCGCACCGTTCGCCGTGACGAAATCACCCCGCGCGAGGTGACGCACCTCATGGTTGGCCGCGAAATTGAATCGGCCAGTCAGCATGCCGTACGAACCCCTGGAAAAGTCGTATTGCAAACCGAGAGCCTCTCCCTTCCCTGGACCGGGCACGCACGCGGCTGGCGGCTCACGGACATTAACCTGACGTTGCGCGA